>JBARNC010000546.1:0-2659 GCA_049802775.1 Pseudolabrys sp.
CACCAATGCCTTTTAGCACAGCAGCGGGGTCAGAAACCGCGCGAGCAACAACTTCGCGCACGGATTTCTGCGAAGAATCTTGGGCTATTGCGGTGCGGCAGTCGGCGATGAATTGGTCCAAATCAAACATGATGCAAGCTGCCCTATCCTGAGGGACTAGGATCGAAAGAATTATAGCCAAGCATGCAAACGTCCGGAATGGGGTCATAAGCGGACATTTTGCGGTGCGACCGCCATGTCCGCTTTACCCCCAGAAGCGGACATTCGGAGCTGCCGTCGAAATGTCCGCTAAGTGCCAATAGCGGACTCATGTACCGCTGCAAACCGCGTGGCTATTCGATCACCTCATCGGCTGTGGCGAGCAGCGACTGCGGAATAGTCATGCCGAGCGCCTTTGCAGTCTTGAGATTGATAACCAGCTCATACTTGGTTGGCGCCTGAACCGGCATGTCGGCTGGCTTCTCGCCCTTGAGGATGCGATCGACATACCCCGCGGCACGCCGGACCGGATCGTACGTATTAGGTCCGTACGAGATCAGGCCACCGTCTACAGTGTAATAGCGATAAGTCGGTATGTTTGTTGAGGATACGCGCGCACTGCCCGTGCAGTCGACTATGGGGGTCAACGATAAGAGAAGGTCGTAGAAAAAACCTGCGCTTCTCGAATAAGCCGTCTCGCGAAAGGCGGCTTATTTTTTCACCAGGCCACCGCCGCGACAGTCAGCATTTTATGATTTGTCCTTGACCTTAAGTAGTGCATCAAGTGCGCAGACGCCGGTCTCCTCGGCGTAATTCCGCGTAAGCATCTTGAACATCCTCGCCGTTGACTTTGGTGACTTCGGCAAGCGCTTTCACAAAATGGGCTGGCCGGCATTGTCGCCAAGTGGCGAATGTTGATTGCTGTTCCGACCGCGCTCTCGCCGGAGTCGAGTTAGTCGCATAACCAAAGGGAAGCGCTACTAAGACCCGAACGCCCCTCTTTAAAATAGATCTTGATTTCAATAACATAAGTGTTCGCAGTTTTATTCTGACTGGCGCTCCAATCTTCGCTCCTATGGAGCTTCAGCCAAGCAATTCATCAGTATCCCGCCGCCAGCGAGCCGCGGGTGCGCCGGTCGGCGGCACCCACGTAACCGTCGGGGGTGACTTCAATGGAATTCGCGGAGGTTTGAGGCTGCGTCGGCGCAATCGTGTGACCGCGTTTGGCCAAAGCATCGAGCACCTCGGGCGCAAATCCCGGTTCAACGTAGACCTCGTCAGGTTTCCATTGCTGATGCACGCGGGGGGCACTCACCGCCTGGCCGACAGGCATGTGAAAGTCGATCGCGTTCACGATCACCTGCAACACCGTGTTTATGATACGGCTGCCGCCGGGCGAGCCGGTGATCAAAAACGGCTTGCCATCCTTCAGGACGATCGTCGGTGTCATTGAGGACAGCGGGCGCTTGCCCGGGCCGGGCAAATTGGCGTTGTAACCCACCAGTCCATACGCGTTCGCTGTGCCGGGCTTGGCGGTGAAGTCGTCGAGCTCATTGTTGAGCAGGACGCCGGTCCCCTCAGCAACGAGGCCAAGGCCATACGAGAAATTCAGGGTGTAGGTGTTCGACACCGCGTTGCCGTCGCGGTCGATCACCGAGAAATGCGTGGTATTGCGGCCTTCGAAATCGGCGGGCTTGCCAGCCCGGATTTCGGCCGACGGCGTCGATCGCTCGCCGATCTGTGCGCGTAGCGATGCCGCATACTTTTTCGAGGTCAAACCGGCCGCAGGAACTGTCACCGCGTCGGGGTCACCCATGAAGACAGCGCGATCCGCATAGGCGCGCTTCATCGCTTCTATCATGTCGTGCAGCGACTGCTCGCGGCTGCGCGCCGGGAGATCGTAGCCTTCGAGGATATTGAGCATCTCGATCAGATGCACGCCACCGGATGACGGCGGCGGCATAGAAACAATATCGTAACCGCGATAGTTGCCGCGCACCGGCACGCGCAGGATCGCGCGGTAGTTCTTCAGATCGTCAACGGTCATGATGCCGCCGGCCTTACGCACGCTGGCGACGATTTTTTCCGCGACTGGACTCTCGTAAAATCCTTTCGGCCCGTCGCGCGCAATGGTGCGCAGCGTGGCCGCGAGATCGGGCTGCAACAGGTCCTGGCCGGGCATCAGCACCGTGTTGTCGCTGTTGAGAAAAACCGGCGCGCTCGAATGCCAGCGCGCGATGCGCGCCTGCGCCTGAGGCAGAGTGTCGGCGATGTCGTCGACGATCTCGACGCCGTTCCGCGCGAGCGTGATCGCCGGCGCGATGAGTTCGGCAAGCGACAATTTGCCGGAGCCGTATTTCTCATGCGCAAGCGCTAGGCCGGCGACGGTGCCGGGCACCCCGATGGAGAGCGCGCTGTCGCGCGATTTCTTGGGATCCGGATGGCCCTCCGCATCGAGGAACATGCCCGCGCTTGCCGCCGCCGGCGCGGTCTCGCGATAATCGATCGCGATGTTCTCGCCGCTCTTGGCGAGATGGATCAGCATGAAGCCGCCGCCGCCGATATTGCCGGCGCGTGGATATGTGACTGCAAGCGCGAACCCGATGGCCACGGCAGCGTCAACCGCATTGCCGCCACGATCGAGAATCTCAACGCCGATACGCGCCGCGCGCTGTTCCTG
>JBARNC010000547.1:0-5504 GCA_049802775.1 Pseudolabrys sp.
TTGCGATGAAATGGGCCGAATAGGTGGTGTGCGGCAGGTAGCCGCGCGCGAGCTTGTGCTCACCTTGCGCGCCAGCCTCGACCCGCTTCAGCCCGTTTGCGATCGCGTACGCGATTGCCTGATAGTAACAAATCTCAAAATGCAAAAACGGATGATGCTCGGTCGCGCCCCAGTTGCGGCCGTAGAGCGTGTCAGCGCCGATGAAATTAATGGCGCCGGCAATCCAGCGCCCGCCGCGGCGCGCCATCACGAGCAGAATTCGGTCATGCATCTTCTCGCCGACCAGCGAAAAGAATTCCCTGGTCAGGTAGGGACGGCCCCATTTTCGCGAGCCGGTTTCCATATAGAAGCCGAAGAAGGCATCCCAGACCGCTTCCGTCAGGTCCCCACCAGTGAGCCAGCACACTTCGATACCGGCCCTGAGCGCTTCTTTGCGCTCGCGCCTGATGGTCTTGCGCTTGCGAGAGGCAAGACGATTCAGGAAATCTTCGAAACTCGCGTAGTCGGCGTTTTCCCAATGGAATTGCTGGTCGGTTCGTTGCAAAAAGCCGCGCTTGCCAAGCGCGTGCCATTCCGGCTCGGTCAGAAACGTTACGTGCGCCGATGACAGCTCGCTGGCGGTCGTGATTTCAATAAGGGCGTCGGCGAGCGCGCCGCGAACGGCATCCCCCAACGGGCCAGAGGCGGCAAGCAGGCGAGGACCGGTTACGGGCGTAAACGGCACCGCAATTTGGAGTTTTGGATAATAGTCGCCGCCCGCGCGCTCGAACGCCTCGGCCCAACCATGATCAAACACATACTCGCCGCGGGAATGGGTCTTCACGTAGCAGGGTGCCGCACCGAAGAGATTGCCCGTGGCGTTCTCGGCGAGCAGGTGGCGCGGCTCCCAGCCAGTGCGGCCGCCGACTGATCCAGATTCCTCAAGCGCGGATAGAAATCCGTGTAAAATAAATGGGTTATTGACTTGTCCTCGTGTTGATAACTTCGGGGGAGTAACTTCATATTTTACTTTAATTGAGCTTTCGACCGACGGATTGGCGCAGGCGTTCCAGGCCGCGGCGGGGACCTCGGCGAGCGACTGCGCGATGCGGATTCGAAGTGAGATTTCGGTCATCGGGACAAAGCTTATCTCACCCGCCTTTACGTTCGAAGTCGTTCGAAATTCACCCGAACTTTAGCCGCGCCGGCCGTGCGGGGGCGGCAGGCCACGATATCGAAGCCCGTCGGGATGCCATCCCAGTTGTAACCGGTTTCCGGATGGCAATTGGGCGGGATCGGGTGGCACAGTGCAGGCGATTTGGCCGGGAACGCCGCGTTGGCGTGCCTGCCCCGCCTTCTTGCCGGCGGCCGACAGCACGAGGCCGTGCTGAGTTGTTAGCGTTTGCGTGGACGCGCGATCCACGTGGCCGATCAAGCCCAAGGCGAATGCGGTGCCCACGATGACGGTGAGCGGTCGACCGGTCATGACTGTCTCCCGGAGGTGCGATTTTGTAGGCAGAACGGCCGCCGATGTTTTGGGTTCCTGCTCGGCAAAGGAAACTACGGCCGCCAACCCTCGAATATGATCTGGTCCGACCAACGCGCAGCGCGTTTTTGGTCTTCCCCGGTGCGCACGGTCCACGTCAACAATGGCAAGCCGAACACCATGCGCGCTAGCAGAGGCGCAATTGCAGGCAAATCCTTGACCGAATAGGCGAGGAATTGCGGCCGGCTTCGGGGCGTGTGCAGCAGCCATGCCATGCTCCGCTTGCGTGAGCCAGGCAGCTTGTCCCACTCGGCATGAGAAGAGTGCCGCTCGGCGACGATGCCCCGTGGCAGGATTGGCGCCTGGTGGCGCACGAACTCGACTACAGCGGGATCAAACGACATTAGCGCGACCGGTCCGGCATAGCTTGCGAGCACGTCAATTGTGCGCTTCGCCAGTCGCGTGTCGCCGTCAAAGCGGCTTTTGAGTTCCAGTAACAGCGTCGCCCGCCCCGCAATAAGATCACACAATTCTCCCAATGTGAGGATGCGTCCGGCGCCAGCCTTGAAACGAACCGCCTTGATCTCAGTGGCACTCATCTGTGCGAGAGAGCCGCTGCCTTCGGTCAGGCGACCGAGCACATCATCGTGGTGCACCATGGCTTCGCTGTCAGCACTGACCTGAAGATCGGTTTCGATTCCATAGCCGGTGGCGATCGCTGCCGAAAACGCTGCGGCCGTGTTCTCAATGATTCTATTCGACGCGTCATGAAGGCCGCGATGGGCGACCGGGCGGGCAGTGAGCCAATCGAGTTTGGACATTGGAAGGTCAGGAGACCTCGAATAGGCCTTCAACTTCGACCGCGGCGTCCGCCGGCAGGGCGGCTACGCCGACCGTACTACGCGCATGGCGCCCCTTCTCGCCGAAAGCCTCGACCATCAGATCCGAGGCGCCATTCATCACCTTCGGTCCGTCGGTGAAGCCGGGCACCGAATTGATGAACCCACCCAGCCGTACCACACGCGACACTTTGTCGAGATCTCCAAGCGCATATTTGAGTTGCGCTAGCAGATTGATCGCGCAGGCTCGCGCCGCCTTCTGACCGTCCTCAATGGAGACGCCGCCGCCAAGTTGGCCTTTCGCGACCAACTTTCCGTCAGTGCCAAAGCAAATCTGGCCGGAGACGATGAGTATGTTACCGCTGCGCACGAATGGCACATAATTGGCAATCGGGCTTGCGGGGGTCGGCAGAGTTACGCCAAGGCTTGAAAGTTTTTTTTCAATAGATCCAGCCATACTGCCCTCCGCGGCGCGGGGACTGCACGGAATCTGTGGCTGATTGCACGTCGCCGCGCAAGCTAGGTCCTTGCTGTGGTTGCCAGAATCCGCAGCGGCCTCTATCTTGCCCAGATCTTGCAATTTTGTGCGCCTGCACGCGGCACGCAGGCCGGCGGGGAGAGGCCCCAGATCGATGAACATGTTTGTCAGCGCCAGGCTTTGGACCTTCTCCATGGTGGCGATCGGTATTACCGCCGGGGCAATCGATCATCCGGCGGCGGCGCCGCCTGCCGACCACGTGCTGCTGGCGCCGCATCTGGCAATCTACGATCTCAAGCTGTCTAAGTCGCAAGGCAGCCGCGGAATTGAGGCGGTTCGCGGGCGCATCCTGTATGATTTCTCCGGCAGTGCCTGCGAGGGTTACGAATTGAAATTTCGGCAGGTCTCCGAACTCGACTCCGGAGAGGACAAACCGGCCCTGAGCGATTTGCGCTCCACCACCTGGGAAGACGGTGATGCTAGGAAATTTCGCTTCAGTTCGGAAAATCTATTCAATGAGCGCCGTACTGACGTGGTCGATGGCCACGCCGACCGCAACGCGAAGACGGTAACCGTAAGTCTGAGTAAACCGAAAGAAAAGAATTTCAACCTGCCCGGTGGCGCAGTGTTTCCAACCGAACATATGCGGCGGATTATTGCCGCAGCGCGCGAGGGCAAATCCGTTCTGGAATTTCCGGTTTATGACGGTTCGGAATCCGGTGAGAAACTATACAATACACTCACCGTGATTGGCCGACCGATCGCGTCAGGCGAAAAAGCACCCAGCGACGCCGCGGCAAAAATTCCAGAGCTCGCCAAACTCACGCGTTGGCCTGTGACAATCAGCTATTTCGACAAGAAGGATGAAAAGTCCGGACAAAGCGGCGAACAAACCCCGGTCTATTCGATCGGCTTCGAGCTTTATGAGAACGGCATCTCGCGCGCGCTCGTTCTCGATTACACGGATTTCACGATTAGTGGCGAAATGACCTCGTTGGAACTGAAAAACGTGAAGCCGTGTCCTTGAGCGCGGGTTAGTCCTCGTCGAGCGCTAGCCCTTTCACCACCGCGTTGCGGCCAAACTTCGAGCGTAGCCTGTCTACGGCGTGCTCGGCTTCCGCCGAGCGGCGATCGAGGAGATCTTTGAAATCATCACCCTCGGTGTGTTCCAGATTGCTGACGCCGATGCCGATCAAGCGGAAGCGGGTTGTTCCCACTTCGTGCGCGAGCAGGTCACGACCAGCAGCGAAGATGCGAGCGGCGAGCTGGGTTGGCGTGCCAAGCGCGCGTGCGCGCGTACGAATCTTGAAGTCAGCGCTTTTCAACTTGAGCGTCACGGTCGAGCCTGCAAGTGAGTTGGCTTTGAGCCGCGTTGAGACGCGTTCAGTCAAATCCCACAAATACTGCTCGAGCGGACGAAATTCGCCAATGTCGCGCTCGAAAGTGGTTTCGGCCGAAATGCTTTTGGTGTCATGTTCGGGGTCGACGGTGCGCGCGTCAATGCCGCGCGCGAGGCGCCACAGCCGCGAACCCTCTTCGCCATACCGGCGCATGAGATCGCGCTCGTCCGCACGCTGCAAGTCGGCGATGGTGCGAAAACCGTCAGCGGCGAGCTTAGCCGCGCTCACTGCGCCGACGCCATAGATGAAACCGACTGGTCTATCCGCAAGAAACATAGCCGCTTCCGCTTGGCCAAGCACGGCAAAGCCGCGCGGCTTGTCCAGGTCGGAAGCAATCTTGGCGAGGAATTTGTTGGCCGATAGACCGATCGAAACCGTGATGCCGAGTTCGCGCTCGACTTGGCTGGCGAAACGCGCCAGCACCTTGGGTGCGCTCATGCCGTGCAACCGTTCAGTGCCGCTCAAATCGAGAAATGCCTCGTCGATCGACAGAGGCTCGACCAGGGGCGTGAGCGCAAACATTGCCTTGCGGACTTCGCGACCGACCTGCACGTACTTCGCCATGTTAGGCTTAACCACGACTGCCTCGGGGCAAAGGCGTTTGGCCTCGAACATCGGCATCGCGGAGCGGATGCCATAGGTACGCGCGACATAGCATGCAGCGGCCACCACGCCGCGCTTGCCGCCGCCAACAATCACCGGTTTGTCAACAAGCGAGGGATCGTCCCGTTTCTCGATGGTCGCGTAAAATGCATCGCAATCGACATGCGCGATGCTGAGTGAATCTGCCTCGGGATGGCGCATCAATCGCGGCGAGCCGCAGAGGAGACAGCGCATCGCTTGATCCGGTGCGTCGGCAAGACAGTCGCGGCAAAAGCTCATGGGAACTCGCGCTCCCGTGGGCTGCCGGCCAGCGCTGCGCGGCTCCTGTCGATGTCGGCTGGATCGAGACCAGTTTCGCCAGCGAATGCTGTGATCAAGCGATCATCGGAGGCCATATATTCGAGCACGCCGACCAGAAATCCAGGCTCGCGGGCGGCTGTGCGAATCTCAGCCGGGCCGATGCCGGTGACAGCGAGAAAGCGGCCGAGTCGCTCGCCGTCCCCGGCGATGAACATAAGGGCCTGAATCGCAAGCCCTTCTGCCCGTTCTCGTGTCAACGGACGGCCTTGCTTCATCAGGGAAATTTGCCTTTCTGTAAGAAATCGGCACTACGGTGCCGATCATGCCCCAGCGCGGCCAGTCTGGCGACCGTGCACGCGCTAGTTATGCGCGTTGGGGACAAAAAGGGCGGGAACGGGAATGCCAAAGACCGTCCTGAT
>JBARNC010000548.1:0-2199 GCA_049802775.1 Pseudolabrys sp.
CTTGG
Source organism: Pseudolabrys sp. (assembly GCA_049802775.1). Taxonomy (GTDB): domain Bacteria; phylum Pseudomonadota; class Alphaproteobacteria; order Rhizobiales; family Xanthobacteraceae; genus Pseudolabrys. The sequence goes on from JBARNC010000548.1 coordinate 6, forward strand.
CACGGCCCGCCTACGGCCGAGTGCGTGATCGAGCAAGTCGTAAATAAAATAGTGGTATTCCGGGTCGGAGGTACGTCCGCTTTGGGTCAAAAGCAGACATTTTTCGATGCGGAAGCCATGTCCGCTTTAACCCCAATAGCGGACATTCGCTCCCACTTGGGTCAACACAAATGTCACGGCACCGTTGACGTGGCAGCGCAACGCTCAGCTCGTGGAACCTTCGTTTTGCCGGTGACTGAGCTAAATCCAGCCGCTTCGGCGAAATCGCCAGTACAGCGTGCCACAAATGGCGCCGATGATGCCCATGACAAGAAAATACCCATAACGCCATTTGAGCTCGGGAATGTATTCGAAGTTCATACCGTAGATGCCAGCAATGGCGGTTGGTACTGCAAGAATGGCAGCCCAAGCCGCCAGCCTTCTGGTGATGGCTGTCTGCTGCGCTTGGCCCGTCATCAGACTCGCTTCGAAAGCGAACGCCAAGACTTCACGCAGCGCATCGATTTCTTCCTGCACCCTTAGCACATGGTCGGTCACGTCACGAAACAATGGCTGCATGGCGGCATCGATCGCCACCACCTCGGCGTGTTCGAGCCGACGGCAAACCTCGACCAGCGGAACTGCTGAGTTTCGAAAGCGCAAGAGATCGCGGCGGATCATGTGCAGGCGCTGCACGTCAACGTACTTGAAGCGTTTGGAGAAAACGCTGCCCTCAATTGATTCTACTTCCTTCTGGAGCGTTTCCAGCACCGGCATATAGTTGTCGACGATGAAATCGAGGATGGCATAGAGGATGTAGTCTTCGCCGTGGGACAGGACGGTCGGGCAGGACTCGCAACGCTCCCGCACGGGAGTGTAGGAACGTGAAGCACCGTGTCGGATCGACACTACATAGCCGCGCCCAACGAACAGATGTGTCTCACCAAAAGCGATGCGCCCACGAACCAGTTGTGCTGTTCGTGCAACGATGAACAGCGCCTCGCCGTACTGTTCAATCTTCGGATGTTGATGGGCCTTGCCGGCATCCTCGATTGCCAGATAATGCAAATTGAGCTGTGCTTGCAAGCGCTGCAGGACATCAGGGCTCGGCTCGAACAGGCCAATCCAGACGACATGACCAGGCCGCTTCGACCATTCACCCGCTTCCTCCAGAGCGATATCTTTGATGCGGCGTCCATCGGCGTAGACGCTCGATGCAACGATGCCGGCTTCGCTACGGGCAGACGAAGTCCTTGGCTCCGAAACGGCGTCCATAGGTTCCCCGCGTCACTGGTTCTATTCCACGATCATTCAGGTTTCCTGACGTTCTGTCGACAGGCTCGCCCATTAAATAGAGTCGGCGCGAGCGTCTGGAAAGGGTCGATTGTGTTGAAAAAGTCACCGGCCTCGCTCTCCAAGCGCCTACCGGCGGCTACTAGAGACGATGCTCAAAGTGCGAGAGAATCCAGCGCAGCGCGCTAAGCAATCAATGCGCAGCAGGTCAGGGCGGATAGGGGTAAATCCCCTCTATCGCTTCTTCTTTCGCGCAAGGGATTTCTTGGAATTGGTCAAAAACTTTGCCGCCCAAGCCGTCATTGATGATGCGGGAGGGAACCGTTGTCGGGGTCGTCACGCTGCAGCGCAGAGAACCACGACCTTTTACGGAGGGACCGAACATGTACGGTAAGCCACCGCGCTGCTAACTAGTGAAATGAAATCGCGCAAGATGCGCGGGGGCGACGACAGGAGGAACGCATGATCATTGCCCTCTACGTAACTGCAGCCGTCATCATGGCTGTCGGGAGCCTCTACCTCGCATGGCAAAACCGGGACGTTCGCAAATTCCTGGCAGGCGCCTTCTTCGTGTCATCGGGCATCTTGTTCTATCTTTATCTCGCCAATGTTTCGGTGCCTCTTTTGGGGACAAGTTTTGTCGAAACACCCCAGATCAGCGGGGGCCGTTCAATCGGCCATTTCATTCTCTTCCTGCTCTGTTTCTATTTCGGCTTCGTCAGGGAAGCCAAAGGCACAGCAAGTTCTTAGCGAGACGCGAAAAAGGACCGCTTTGGGTCATTAGCGGACATTTCAAATTCCGGCTAGCAATTAAAGAAATATTCGGGCGAGCACTAGCAGTGCCAAAGGACTTTGATTGCGGTTCTTAGTCCGATATTTGTTGACATAGCATGGGTCTCCTCGCGCCGGGCAAGCCAACTGA
>JBARNC010000549.1:0-2225 GCA_049802775.1 Pseudolabrys sp.
AATGCCCCTCGGCATCCTGCGCAAAGCTATTACGGTCACACCTGGACAGAAGATCGCCTATGTCACCGATGCGGCCGATACGTCTGCGAACTGCGCCACCATTATTGCGCTCGTCCTCAATGCCGACCTGCTTTTTATCGAAGCGGCCTTCGCCCAAGCAGATGCACAGCTCGCGGCTGAGCGTGCGCATCTCACGACAGACGCGGCGGGACGCCTGGCGCGTGCCGCCGGCGTGCGCCGGGTCGAGCCGTTTCACTTTTCGCCCCGTTATAGCGGACAGGAGGCACGCATGACGAATGAGGTCATGGCCGCCTTTGTCCGCGAGAGTGAATTCGAGGCAGCGGACCCATGAAGGATTGGAATCTCGTCGTCACGATTTTCCAAGACGGCTTCCGACGCGCGTTACGGTCATTGCGCGTCCTAGGGTCAATTGAGCGAACCCCATACCACAATGTCTTGGCGATGAAGGTTGACGATCCAGTAAAGGTGCTTGAGGTAATCGAATTGAAGACGCAAGAAAGTACCGCCCTCTATGACGCGATCTCGAGAGTTTCGCCGGCCACGCAAAGTTTCGACTTCCAATCGGCGAAGGAGTTTTTGGAGAAGGCAAAAAGCCTTTTGATTGAATGCTCACCCAGATTGGCCGGCAGATCATTCCACGTGCGATTACATCGCCGTGGGCCGAAATACGATCTTGGGACTCAACAGACTGAGCATTCACTGAACGAGGCGGTTCTCGATGCGACCATGAAGTTGGGAACTCCGGGCAAGTTGTCATTCACCGATCCCGACGCCGTGATTGCGATCGACACCATTGATGATCGGGCCGGAGTGGCGCTATGGACGCGTGATGACCTCTCTCGGCATCGCTTGCTGCGACCGGACTAGCTTCTGCCATTCAAACTACCGCTTGACATACAGGTCACCGATTTCTTTGGCGAATAGGGGAGCGATTAGTTCCCGCTTGATCTTGAGTGTCGGCGTCAGTAATCCGGCTTCGATTGTCCACGGCTGCAACGTCAGATGTAGAGCGCGAATTTGCGCATAGCGGGGCAGTCCCGCGAGAAGCGAAGTGATTTTGGCGAGAAGTTCGATCTTGCTGGCTTGATGATTGGGCTGCCCTGGATCGAGGCCCCTCTCGGCCGCAAAGAGTTCCCAAGCCTTGGCGTTCAGCACGACAACCGCTGTGAGAAAAGGCCGACGATCGCCAACGACCATGGCCTGTTCGAAGAGCGAATCGCGGGTAAGCTGACCTTCGACCACAGTCGGGTTGATTTTTTCCCCGATCGACAGAACGAGCATTTCTGTAAGGCGACCACGAATGATGATGCGGCCGTCGTCTCGGATTTCAGCGATATCGCCGGTCGATAGCCAACCCGCAGCATCGAAGGCTCTCTGTGTCTGCTCGTTATCCTTCCAGTAGCCCATCATGGCCGATGGTGATCGGACGAAGAGTTCATCCTTCGGACCGAGCTTTACTTCAACACCGTTGAGTGGGCGGCCGACAGAGCCGGGCAAGTTGTCATCGAGACGGTTTGCCGCGACGACCGGTGCAGCTTCGGTTAGTCCGTATCCTTCCACGACTGGCACACCTAGGCCGATCAGCAGTTGGGCGACGCCTTGGTCCAGCGGCGCCCCGCCACTAACCGCGACACGCAGCCGCCCGCCAAGTGCCGCGAGCACTGGCGATACCACCAGCGGCTTGAGCAGGAGCCAGAGCAATTGCACCGCCGACTGCGTGCGGCGTCGCTGTTGCGCGGCAAAGCGGCGCCAACCGATGGCGCTTGTAATCTGCAACAACTTGCTTCTTAGAAAGCCGTGGGAAACTTTTGCGCGGATGGACGCACATATGCGCTCGAAAAGAAGCGGCACGCCGAGCATTGCCGTAGGGCGGATTGCAATCAGGTCTTCGGCCAAATCCTGCGGAGATCGTCCGTAGGCAACTGTTGAGCCGCCCATCATGGGGAGGTAGTAGCCGACCGTACGTTCGAATGCGTGCGCCAACGGAAGGATCGACAAGAACACATCATTTCGGAGCGGCGGGACAAGTGCGCCCGATGCCCGCGCATTCCACAACAAGGCGAAATGCGAAAGCATCACGCCCTTCGGCCGGCCCGTAGTCCCGGATGTGTAGATCAGCGTCGCGAGGTCGGTCGGCTTTATCGGATGCGGGGGAGGCGGCTCCGCGGTGTTGGTCAGAACTTCGGTAAGGCCCCGGACGAATG
>JBARNC010000550.1:0-14849 GCA_049802775.1 Pseudolabrys sp.
GACCTCGACACCGAAAAACTCGTGCAAACTCTCGAAAATTTTCACGACTACGACATTGGGCTCGGGACACTCGTGACCTTCGGTCGATCCGAGCATCAGGGTGTGCACAAGGTGTGGTGTACACAGCTGGACGCCAACGGGCGCTATCAACCCATTGATCTGCAGTAGCGCCGGTTCAGCGCGGATGCGACAAAGTCGGCTTATGCTCGCGAAGTCAGCAAGTTTCGCGCGCCCGGCAACGTGACCTAGGCGCCCTTAGCCCATTCCACAAAAGGACGGACGGCCCTCTTAGAGGGGCGCTTAAGTTTGCGCCGAAGTGCGACGAAATTGTTCGATTCCCTCTGGTGCTACGGGTGGATGGGCGGCGGGCGCTGATGTGTGAGCTGCCGTAACCACGGAGGCTAAGCGCCGCGAGTGCGCTGGACCCGATAGTCGGTACGCCTTGCGGGCATGGCCTGCGCAATACGACATGCCGGCGGCGGTGGTGTTACCGCAGAAGGTAAAGCCGGAGATGCCTACGCTCCCGATCGGCCAGCGACACTTGCCCGGCGCGAGGTCGAGCAGCGAGCACGGCTCCGCGCTTACCACGTCCGCGACAACGGGCTCCGATGCGAACAGCGCTTGAAGCGCCTTACGCTGGCTGAGGACGCGGGGGGCTCGAGCCGGCGTGCCCTCGCATGGCCGCGACGTAACTGCGCTCCTGCCGCGCGATAGGCCGAGGCGGTGAATCTTGCCAATTACGGCGTTACGGGAAACACCGATTTCATGGGCGATCTGCCCGCAGGACAAGCCGGCGTTGACACAGTTTTTGAGCAGGACCACGCGCTCCGTAGTCCAGGTCATATGCGAATTTTCGCTGGAGATTTCGATGGCGGTCATGTTGGCCTCTTGACCGGTTGACGCGGCCAGACTGGGCCGCCGACAGGACAAGGTCGCAACACCGCATTGAGATCGAAAATAATGTTGGCCCAAGCTGACCGCGCAAATCGGTACCTGCGCCGCGCACGCGCGCCGTGGGCACCGAGCCGCATCCGCGCCGTCGGACTGCGAGCCCGCCATTCTGATCGACACCACAGCCTGCGCGCTTGGCAGAAGGACGGCCGATCTGCAGGCGAAATGCGCCCTATTCCTCAACATAGGGCCGTGTTGCCGGCAAACCGGTATCACTCGGACTAAACGCGCGGGGGCTGGTCGGTGAGCTAAATCCCTCGCCGAATCAAGCGTTCCATGATTCGACTCGCACGGCAAGGGTTATAATGCCATAATAATTCCGTTATAATGGAAGAGTGGAGTCCCATGGCGCGACCAGAAAACCGCTCGGAGGCGCGAGCACTTAGCCTGACGCTGCCAATCGAAACATTCAATTATCTGGTTCTCCTTGCAACGCTCGGTAAGCTTGGCCGCACCGAAAACGAAGTGGCAACGCATATCCTCGTTCGCGAGGTTTATGCCATGTACGCGCGCAATTTCCATGAAGAGCGCATTCCAGCCGCTGATATAGAGTAAGAGCGGGACCTGGAGTTCGTCGTTGGGTGTCGCACGGGGCCAACGACTTATGGCGTAGAAATTAGTCCGCTGCTGGTCGCAACTATCCAACGGTTGCCCCAAAGAACAATAGAATCGACCCTTCCTAGTCCCGGCACTGTGTCCCCGCGCGTCACCCGCCAGACGCCATTGGGTCCCTGCAAGACCGCCGTGCCATTAACAACTTCACGAAGCATCCAACCTGGAATGGTTGTCGGTCTAGTCTCCGGCACTGGACTGAGTTTTGGCTGAGTTTGCGGAGCGAGTGATGACATCTTCTGTTTGATGTCCTTCTCAACCGCTTGCAGTGTTTCGATGTTCTGCCCTGCCTGCTCTTGCTTGGCAGCGAATTGCTCTACCCTATTCCGCATGTCGACGACGTCGTTCGTCATCGCGTCAAGCTGCTGCACCAACTCCGGAGAAGTTACAGCCGCTGCGGACGCTGGTGCTTGCGGAGATTTCATCGTCGAGGCGGATAATAGCTGGCTTAGCGGCGGGGCCCAGCTCCTGATCATCTCCTTTGCTTCGTCGCCATACGACCGCAAGACAAACGTAGCGCCGACACCGATCAGAGCCGCAATGAAAAAACGAGCAAGGCTGCGGAATGTTTGCTTGCCATTCGACAACCTCTGGTGCGCGATTTGATCGTTCGGAGATACATGAATCGACGGCTCTACCGGTAACACGCCAGAAGTGCCAGATGCTTCCCGAGCCATCCCGATGCGCTGATTGGATGAACCGCGTCCCGCATCCGCTAGCCCGTCAGACCGAGCTTCTTCAGTTGTCGGCCACTGTAGTACAAGGGATGCGACATCGTTTTCACGATGTTGGTCGTTCAGTGTTGAGTTCTGCGAGGAAGGCGTTGGCGCCGTTACCAGTTCGGCAGTCGGCCAATCCCTCGGCACAAGAGATGCAAAATTGGATTCGTGGTGCTCGCTTTTTACCGACGTCACCTCCTTGCTGGCAGCGGTGAGTTGCTCCTTGAGTGCCTCGATTTTGGCCTTAAGCAAGATGGTTTCAACGTTCTGCGCATCGCGCTCGATCTTAAGCCGATTGATGACATCGCCCTTCTTGCCGAGTTCTGCAAGTTGGCTGGCGGTCTTGTGCTTGAGTTGCTCGATGTTCATCTCATGACGCCGCGTCGATACTGCGAATTCCGCGCGCAGCAGGTCCTTGTCGGCTTGGATCTCCGTCATCGACTGGGGAATGGAATCTTCCAGACGCCGAATGGTCAGCCGCACCGCGCGGGCGTGGATGAGGGGGATGACGACTACACCAATGAGGGCTGCAAACAGGAAGCCGATCCCGAAATACATGATCGATTCGATCATTTGAGCAACAACTCACCCATCTGGTTCGTGGCACCCGTGGCTGAAATCGTCCGCGACCTCGGCACGGTGTTGTAAAGGCGACGCGATCCGCAAAATCGTGGGCCGCTTCAAGAAAGGGGTCCTTCAATTGTTTCTAAGGGAGAGTCACTTTTAGAAACATAACCGGCGCGGAGCCTCTGCAGTTGTTCACTGCCAAGCGGCACGTATTTGCATTCGCAGTGCTCACACGTGCACTGAGCCAACCGGGGCACAATATTACCCAGATACTCGAGGCCGTATTGCGATCGAGCCGCGTCGCAGGCGCCCGCTCCAGGCGAAATGCAAACACCACGCAACAATCCTAGCCTGTGCACATTTCGAAATGCTCGCAGCGAGCGGGCAATCTGGACCGGTTCTTATGCATCGGTTGCCTTCTTAGTGTATCGCAATTAATTGTTGCTGGGGAACTGGAGCTTAAATACGGCGCTCCCCTGTAAAGTTTCACGGCGCGTATAAAACTCATTGTCGGAAAATTGGATCCAGAACGATGGTGTAGAAATACCGGCGAAACCACGTCGACCAGTCGTGGTTTCAATTGAATGGCCTTCGCAGCCGATGCGGAAATCTTGCGCGCCAGTCATAATCTGCTCACAGAGACATTAGATGAAGCAGGGATGGCCACAGCAACCTAGGCTGGGGCCGATTGAGGCCGCGCACATATCCCAAAAGTTCTTTTGATCTAGGCGAGAATCATGCTGTCCTGCTCGCGCATCTGCATGAAGATGAACGGCAACTGAGGGCGTTACACAAATCGCTGCCGCAGAAGCGACCCGACGAAGCTTGGATTTGTGGCGCTCTAACAATCGTGGAAAGCATAGAGTGGCAGTGACGTCCGTCGTTCCTCCCCGGCAATCTGCGCCCTTCATCTGTCGGTCGTATACGGCTGTGGTCCTTGCGCCCCAGCCGCCAATTATCGAGTGGATCGCCGAAATCGACCAAAGGATTAAGGACGCAGGAAGTTTTTTTGTCGGACCGCCAGTTGTCCTCGATCTATCCGCCGTAACGCTCAGCAAGTCCGCGATCGAACACCTGGTGACTGAATTAGAGCAGCGCGGCGTCCGTGTTATGGGCATCGAGAATGTCGATCCAGCCCAGATGGGCGCAAGTCTGCCGCCATTGCTGCGTTCCAGCCGGGGAGCGAGCACGGATGCTGATGCAGCCGGATCGCCGGTGCGCGACGGGCGCCGTGGGGCTGCCACGCTCCTGCTCGACAAGCCGATACGCTCGGGGCAATCGATCTTCTTTCCCGATGGCGACGTGACCGTACTCGGTTCGGTAGGCTCCGGCGCCGAACTCGTCGCAGGTGGCTCAATACACATTTATGGCACATTGCGCGGACGCGCCATGGCAGGCTCGCATGGCAATGCGCGCGCGCGCATCTTTTGCAGCAAGATCGAAGCCGAACTTTTGGCAATCGATGGTCACTACTTGACCGCCGACTTGATGGATAAAGGCCTCCGCGACCGGCCAGTGCAAGCATGGCTCGAAGGTAGCGCGGTGAGAATCACTACATTGGACTGAATGTCGATCACCCCAGGAGGCGCATACAATGGCTAAAGTCGTAGTTGTTACTTCCGGGAAGGGCGGCGTTGGGAAGACCACATCGACCGCGGCCTTGGGAGCGGCGCTGGCGCAATCTGGACAGAGCGTCGTCGTTGTCGACTTCGACGTAGGCCTGCGGAACCTAGACTTGGTGATGGGCGCCGAACGGCGGGTGGTCTATGATTTCATCAACGTGACACAAGGTATCGCTAAGCTCCCGCAAGCCCTGATCCGCGACAAACGCCTCCACACGCTCGCATTGCTGCCCGCCTCACAGACGCGAGACAAGGACGCCCTGACTGAAGAAGGCGTACTGCGCGTAATAACCGCGCTTCGGCAGATGTTCGACTGGGTGATCTGTGATAGCCCCGCCGGCATCGAGCGCGGCGCCACCCTCGCTATGCGCTTTGCCGATGCCGCCATCGTTGTTACAAACCCCGAAGTGTCATCGGTGCGTGATTCCGACCGAATTATTGGGCTCCTCGACGCCAAGACGGTCAGAGCTGAGCGCGGCGAGCGAGTCGAAAAGCATCTGCTCATTACTCGCTACGATCAGGGGCGCGCCGCGCGCGGCGAGATGCTTAGTATCAACGACGTGCTTGAGATTCTTGCCACTCCGCTCCTGGGCATCGTTCCAGAGAGTGAGGAGGTGCTGCGCGCTTCGAATCTTGGCTCACCTGTAACGCTTAACAATCCAGGTAGCGCGCCTGCCCGTGCCTATCTCGACGCCGCCCGGCGACTCATGGGCGAAGATATTGAAATGAGCATTCCAACCGACAAACAGGGTTTACTTGGCAAGCTATTCGGGCGGAGAGCGGCATGAACCTATTCAGCCTATTTAAGCGGCGAGGCTCCGCCCCGGTTGCGCGCGACCGCCTGCAAATATTGCTCGCTTATGAACGCACCACGCGAGGCCCCTCTGATCTTCTCGTTATCTTGCGTGAAGAAATTCTGGCCATCGTCGGCCGGCACGTCGAAATTGATCCCAACCGCGTTAGCGTACAGATGGACCGTGGCGATAAAGTTTCGATCCTCGAGGTCGATATCGAGATTCCGAATACCGTCCGAGTGACGTCAAGTGGAAGCCGGCGGAACCGGGGGACGTTGCCGGTACATCGCCCGGCATCATGATCGCGCGCTGGTCGCGCTGATCCCGCCGCTGCGCCTGCAGCTTTCGCAAAAAACAATTTCGCGCGCCCAAGGGCGGCTAGGTGCCTGATCCCGAGTAGCGTGGCTCAGAGTCAAGGACTATAGTAGGAATACTATCCTTTAGACGGTCCCTCACTTGGCAAACTGAGCCCAAATATTTTCTTCGGTTAAATCCAGACGCATCGGCGTCCGCCAGCCAGACGGTTCTGCACCAACCCGATGGGCCCGCTACGTGCTCTCGATTAAGCGATCAAGGCAACCGAACTGCCACGCGTCCAGGAATGTAGGAAAATGTTATCGCGGTACTAGAGAACCAGTTCTCAAAGGCAAAATCGGCCTAGAGGACCTCCAGCCACCGACAATTGTAGAATTTCAACACAAAAAATCACATGGACATTCGCGAACATGACACTCAAGCGATGCGTCAGTCGGCCAGAACGTCTGCGAACTTCGAGCCTGGACGGTTCGGAAATGGATAGCAAACCGACAGCAAAGCGTATTCGCTTTACTCGATCGAAATGCTAGACGAGTTTAATTCCAGCGTCTTGCCGGGTTAGCTCAGCGGTAGAGCAGCGGTTTTGTAAACCGTTGGTCGGGGGTTCAATTCCCTCACCCGGCACCGGAATCAGGCGGTCTGCACCGCAAAAATATCCCGAAAGACGCGTCCCACCGGCCTTGTTCGCACCTTAAGGACTGTGGCAAACTGTGAGCGTTAGTAATACTTCGGAGATCTAGCATGCCTCAGGGCACCGTAAAGTGGTTCAATCCGACGAAGGGCTATGGCTTCATCCAGCCCCAAGAAGGCGGGAAGGATGTGTTCGTACACATCTCGGCGGTCGAACGCGCCGGACTTAGCACGCTGAACGAAGGGCAGACCGTTCAGTTCGAACTCGTCGAGAATCGCGGAAAGACATCCGCCGAGAACCTCAAGGTTAAGTGACCTCGACGCCCGAGGCTACTTTCGACCGCTCTGTCTGAACTTGGCGCCGTCGAGCTGTTTAAGCCCGGCGGCTGGCGCACGCCCGTGCCTAATCCGGCGTGCTAGCGCGTGAGCTTCTCCAACTCGGGGAATGGTGCAAAAGTCACTTCCTTGCAAAGCTCGCGAACGTCCTTCGGCATATCGAAAAAACGATCGAGCTTACCCGCCACGTAAACCGCGGCGCCGTCTTTTGATCCCAGATATTTTCCATCGCTATTGCGCGCGTTATAGCGAACGCACGCTACGTAGCGATCGCCCGGCCCAATAAATTTGAGCTGTGGTTGTGCGATTGCCGCGCTGCGGATTTGTGAAGGGTCGTTCAGATAGGTGCGCAAGAAGGCCAGCAGATCTTGCCGGTATCCTTGCGGATAGACGTTTTCCGCGTCCCAACGCGCCTTCAATTCTGAGGAGCTTGGCCCAACCTCGGTGGCGCAGCTACCAAGCGCAACTGTAGTCACAGCTGCCGCCAATAGCGCCAACCGTCGCATCCGCACACTCTGCATTCGCTTGATCCCTACTCCGGCTCAATCATAGCGGCTGGCGCCAGATCGGCCAGAGAGACCGGTGCGCTAAGTGTCGAAGAAATGTATGCTCGCATTCATAAAAATAACCTAGGTGAGGACGTCATGAGGCTCACACGCCGCACACTCGTGCTTACCGGCGTTGCCGCGCCATTGGCCGCGTCGTTCGTGGCGCGCGCCCAATCCTGGCCCTCCGGCCCGGTGCGAATTATCGTCGCCTACCCGCCCGGCGGATCGACGGACGCCATCATGCGGCTGGTCCAGCCGGGGATGCAGCAGCGCCTCGGTACCACTATCATAATTGAGAACCGGTCGGGCGCGTCCGGCAGCGTTGGCACCGCCGCGGTGGTGAAATCACCGGCCGACGGCAATACCTGGTTGGCGGTGTTTGACAACCACGCCGCCAATCCGTTCGTACTGCCAAGCCTACCTTACGACAGCGAGAGGGATCTCGACCCGGTTCTGCTGATTGGCACCGCGCCCTACATGATCACCACGGCGAAGGCCAAGCCTTACATCACGCTGGCTGACGTCATCGCCTTCGCCAAGGAGAATCCAGGCAAGGTCAGCTACGGCTCCGTCGGCAGCGGCAGCGTTGGGCATCTGGCGATGGCGCTGCTGTCACAGCGAGCCGGCGTGAAGCTAACGCACGTGCCCTACCGCGGCGGCGGGCCGGCGATGAATGATACGGTCGCCGGCCACGTTGATCTTCTGGTCGGCAGCACCGCGTTGTCGATGCCGCAAGTCGAAGCCGGGACTATTCGTGCAATCGTGCAGACCGGGAAAGAACGCAATCAGTTCATCGCCCAAGTGCCGACCGTGGCCGAGAGCGGCTTCCCCAGTTTCGAAGCTTATGCCTGGTGGGGCATCTTCACGCCGGCCGGCACGCCGAAGCCGTTCATCGAGCGCTTCGGCAATGAGATGGCTGCGACCTTGCGCGAGGAGCGCATCGCCAAGCAATTGGTCGAAACCCAGCAGGTCTCTTTGATTCTCGGCGGCCCGGAAGCCGAGCGCGCCTTTGTTGGCAATCAAATGCAGACCTGGGGCAAGGTGGTGAAGGACAACAACATCAAGGCCGACCAGAACTAACGGTGCGAATAAATGGCGGCGTGCGGTGTTCTTGATTGAGACGCGTGCCGAAAATCCGCCCTGCACACCTGAGAGACGCGAGATCATGCGCCAAGTTTCCCGCCGCTCCTTTTTAAGCGGGACCGCGCTAGCCGCCGGCGCAGCGGCCTTACCGCTGCCGTCCAGCGCGAAGGCTCCGGCCCCTAAAACACAGGGTCCCGGAGTCTATCGGTACAATCTAGGCGACTATCAGCTCACCGCACTTTTTGATGGCATCTGGTACCTGCCGATCGACGACAGGTTCGTGCGCAATGCCAGCGGCGCCGAGGTGAACCAGGCGCTCGCCGCTGCATTCCTGCCGCCGAGTGTATTGCCGATATCGTTCACGGCGCTCATGGTGAATACTGGTGCGAAGCTGGTGCTGATCGACACCGGCACTGCTGGCCAGATCACTGATACGGCCGGCAGCATGCTCGATAACCTCAAAGTCGCCGGCGTTGATCCGAAGGCGATCGATACGATCCTCATCTCACATTTCCACCCCGATCACATCGACGGCATCAAGACCAAAGACGGTGCAAAAGTCTTTCCCAATGCCGAGATCCTCGTGCCAGAACCGGAATGGATGTTCTGGATGGATGATTCCAACATAGGGTCGGCGCAGGGCGCGGTGAAACGCTACTTCCTCAATGCGCGACGCACCTTCAGCAACATCGCCAACGAAGTGCGGCAGTTCAAGCCGGGCGCCGAAGTGACTCCGGGCATCGTTTCAGTCCCGGCCTATGGCCACACGCCCGGTCACACCGCTTTCGCTATTCATTCAGGTAATCAGTCGATGCTAGCGATGAGCGACACGGTACGTAACCCTTATCTGTTCGCCCGCCATCCCGACTGGCAGCCGACCTTTGACATGGACGGGCCACAAGCGGTGATGGCGCGTCGCCAGATGCTCGACCGGGTCGTTGCCGACCGCATGTTGGTCGAGGCCTATCATTTCCCTTTCCCCGCCTGCGGCCACATGGTCATGACGGCGACCGGCTACGAACTCGTGCCGGTCGAGTGGCAGCCACTGTGATTTAAAAACTTCGTCCACCTAGAACGTCGCGCCCGCCTGAAGCAAGAATGTTCGGCCGGCCAGCGGAAACGCATTATACAGCCCGATTGTCGGCGGCAGGCCGGGAGGAAAGAATGGACCGCTCGCAATCCCCCCACTGGCGATGGCGTAGTCGAAATAGTGCTTATCAAACAGATTGAGGACGGACGCGGACCAGAAGAAGCGGTCGTATTGGCCTGCGAGTTTGACATCGATCGTCGCCTCCTCGGGAATTAGAGGCTGCTGATTGATCTGGTCATTGTCCATGCGGCGTGGCCCAAACAGACGGCTGGTCACATCCAGCGTAAGCAGTTTCTGCACGATATCCCACGTCAGACCTGCATACCCCGACCAGCGGGAAATGAGCGGGATCTCGTTGCCCGCGTTCGGGCCCTCGCGGAACGTAGCGTTGAGATAGGTCACGCCACCACGTAAGCGTACCGCGCTGCTTATTTGGTAGGACGCACTTGTTTCCCAGCCCACTCGTTGCGTCGGATCGAGATTGGTGTCGACGCCAATTGCCGGCAGGAAATGAATTTCGTTATCCAGCCGCATTAAATAAACGCTCGACTGAAGATTGAATGGGCCGGAGTTGACACGGACACCGCCTTCGACATCGTAGGACGTTTGCGTTTTGAGATCGAAAGTGGGAACGATAAAAACAAACGGCCCGCCAGCGCCAACTCGCTCATCCGCGTTGGGTAAACGAAACGCGCGGGCGGCACGGGCAAACACCGCGAAGACTGAATTGAAGCGGTGCTCAATGCCAATGTGAGCCGCCCACTGCCATTCACTTTGGTCGAAAGGTGGAATCTGGGGATTCACACCTGGAGGGTAGCCGCCAAAAACGACGACTTGGGGGTCATTGACCGCGCTGTAAGTATCCTGCGCTTTGACCATATTGCGTTGGATACGGCCGCCAATCGAAATATCGGTGTCCGGCCGCACCGTTGTGGTATTCATCGCGTAGAAAGCTGCCGTTGTCTGCCGGATGTCATAACTGTGAATCGGGACCAATCCCGGCGCGGTCGGCCGATCCGAATCGTATTGCGTGTTGTAAAAATCAATGCCGGTAAACAGCCTGTTCGGAACCCCGAACAAATGGTGTGAGGTATCGAGGCGTGGTGTCACCGACGACGTCGTCATGACGGTGTCGACGTAATTCATCGGGGTCGCAGCGTTCACGTTATAGAGAAAAGTGACCGGATCGAAGTAGTTGAAGAACTGCGCCTGCTGGAACTTGCGCCGGACGCCCCCGTCGACAATCAGTTCGACACCAGGACTCAGCGTCGCGTTGAACCCGGTCGCAAAATTGATGCCCTGCTTCTTGCCCCAGTCGAGGGGCGTATTCGATTGCCAGGGCGTCTCAAGCGTGTACGGAAGGCTGCCGGGCAAATTATTGAGGCCTGCCGGGAGGCCTTGAAACTGACGATCACCGGCGACGGTGAAATAGCCACCCAGGTTGGGAGTTGCATAGTTCAACGTCGCGTTGACATTGCGCTGGCGCAGGGCGCTGTTGACGCGATACCCGTTAGAGTCAATCGCGTTGCCAAACGCGCCAACCGACCAGGGCCCACTCGTTACTGCGGCCGATGCGCGACCCTCCCAATAATTGAACGAACCGGCCAGTCCGTCGACACGGTTGACCGCAGCGGTCGACGATCCTTTCTTGAGGACGATATTGATTGAACCGCCGATCGCGCCATCGCCGTAAAGGACAGTGCTGCTGTTGCCGCGCGTAATTTCAATACGCTCGATGCTGTTAAGCGGGATCGAGGAGAAATCGAATCCCTGAAGATCGAAGTCCTGATAACGGCGGCCGTTGACCAGAATCAGCACGTTTGACTGGGCGAAGGCCCCGAAACCGCGCAGATCGACACCATCGCGCGAGCCGTTTGTTGAACTCAACAAGTGCTGGATCTGTATACCGACCTCCCGCGACAGGATGTCCGGCAAGTTTTGCGCCGGCGAACGCTCGATATCCTGCGAGGTGATGACACTGTTCGACGTGCCGACCATGCCGCTGTTAAGCCGCGTCCAGCTGACGTCAATCTCCGGTAAGGTGATTTGTGCACTTACGGGCGCAATGGATGCCATCAGCGCCAGCGCAACGCCGACAAGTCTCTCGAGATGTCCTATTCCCATGACACCACGTTCCTTCGTTTACGTTCGCGGATGGCGAACGCATTGGGTGAAGACGAAGCCCGATGCGAAGGACGCAGCGAGGGACCGGCGCAACGACGCGCGGATCTCACGTGCGGAATGTCGTGGGAGTCTTAGTTTCTCACGGCCTTCGCACCGGCATTGCCGTCACCGCTGCGAAAGACCGCTCCGTATGGACGCCCCGTCCACCGGTTGGGTGACCGCGCTGGCAGGTCTCCTGGCTCGCGGGTCGTTGCCTTGGTGGTCTGGCCTTCCCAGTTTCCCAGTGGCCATATTGGACCTAAGGCTCACCGCTCACAGTTGCGGGGGCAGCCACGGATTGCTGCAAATTCGAGTGTTCGAATTCGTAGTGTCCGTGTTCCCTCTTTCGTCCCCGAAGTGACTCGGGGAACCAGCACGGTAAAATGTTCCCTTGAACGCCGAGATGAGTCAAGCGGCTCCTGTGACGACCACGCCACAAAGCGGACTTCACGACCGTGTAATTCTTTATTCCAAGGGACTAGGGACTAGACGCCAATCACGGATTGTTTTTCCCGTATCGGCCGGCCTTGTCGTATGGTCGCGCAGAGCCGGTCTTTTGCAGGAGAGCTCCCGCCATGACCTTTATCCAATGCCTTCGCCACGCAGGTGTGCTTGCTGCCGCGGCATTGCTCGTGACCGCGATCAGCATCAAGCCGGTGACGGTATTTGCAATGGGCACCGACAATCCGCCTCCCACTGATGACGGCAAGAAGAAGAAGAAGAAAGACAACAATGCCATCGAGCAGCAAGAGCAGCGGCTCGCGCAGGAGAAATTCCTGCGTGAATATCGCGCCGCCCGCCAGCTTATTCTCGACGGCAACTATGAGGCCGGTATCGCCGCCATGCACGCACTAGGCCATGACGAGCACCCCGACGTCGCCAACTACATTGGCTACGCCAACCGCAAGATGGGCAACTACGACCAGTCGAAAATCTGGTACGAGGCCGCACTCAAGGCCGACCCCAACCACGTGCGGACATGGTCCTATTACGGCATGTGGCAAATGGAGCAGGGTAATCGGCTCAAGGCGCTGGAGGACTTGCAAAAGGTGCAACTGATCTGCGGCCACACCACCTGCGAGGAGTATCGCCAGCTGAAAGCTGTGATCGACGGCACAGCGACCTACTAACGGCCTGCTGCAGCACGCCCCTTGTCATGCCCGGCCTTACGCCGGGCATGACGCTTTTGGGAGGTCTCTTGCACGATCCAAGCGTGATAATCGCGGTCAACGTTTTCTACAGGCAGCACCATGAAAGCCGGCGTTGTATATGTGTGAAGTTCTTTCACTACCCCGCGCATGGGCTCGGCCATCGAGGCGCGGGTTTTGATAATCATGACCACCTCTTCGGCCCGTTCGATTTTGCCTTTCCACCAATAGTGCGAGATCATTCCCGGCAGGATATTGACGCAAGCGGCGAGCCGCCGCTCAACGATTGTCCGCCCGGCCTGCTCCGCCTCGACAATCGATGGCCAAGTCGTATAGACGAGCACCGCGCGTTCCATCGTCAGGCCCCTCAATGAGCCAGCAGCTCGAGCCTTTTCGGCATATTGCCTTCGTCGCCGCCCAGACGCCGGAAGCGCGCGAGGCCTACGCACGGCTCGAAAAGCACTATGGCAATACCGACCCCGCAAAAGCCGACGTGATTGTCGCGCTCGGCGGCGACGGATTGATGTTGCAGACCCTGCACAAGTTTATGAATTCCGGCAAGCCGATCTACGGCATGCACCGCGGAACAGTCGGCTTCTTGATGAATGAATTCGTCGAGGAGCATTTGGCCAAACGGCTGGCGGCCGCCCATGTCACTGTCATCCATCCGCTGGTGATGCGGGCGCGCGACGCACAAGAACGGACCCACGAGCATCGTGCCATTAACGAGGTCTCGCTTTTCCGGCAGAGCGCGCAGGCAGCGCACTTGCGTATCCTGATCGACGGGCAGGAGCGGCTCGCAGAATTGATCGCCGACGGTGTGCTGGTGGCGACGCCCGCTGGTTCGACCGCGTACAACCTCTCCGCGCAAGGCCCAATCATTCCAATCAACGCGCCATTGCTTGCGCTTACAGCGATCAGCCCGTTCCGCCCTCGACGATGGCGCGGCGCATTGTTGCCGAACAAAGCGAGGGTTACGATCGATGTGATGGAGGCGGATAAGCGACCGGTCGCAGCAGTTGCCGACCATGACGAAGTACGGTCGGTACGTAGCGTCGATATCAGCATGGACCACAACATATCGATCAACATGCTGTTTGACCCCGGCCATAATCTCGATGAGCGTATTCTGCGCGAGCAGTTCGGATTTTAGGAGCACGCGTGTCCAAAAAATTCGATTTTTCACTCAATGACGAAACCGTCAGCGTGTCGCTCGATAACGAAGAGACGCCGTTGCTTGACGTGTTGCGCAACGAACTTGGCCTCATGGGTACGCGCTTCGGCTGTGGGCTTGAGCAGTGCGGCTGCTGCATGGTGTTGATCGACGGCGTACCGGAGAAATGTTGCACGAAACCGGTTTGGAGCGTCGCTGGGAAAAAGCTTATTACAATCGAAGGTTTGGGCAGCGCCGAGCGCCCTCATCCGCTGCAACAAGCCTTTCTCGACGAGCAGGCTGGCCAATGCGGCTATTGCCTTTCGGGAATTCTGATTACGGCCAAGGCACTCCTCGACAAGAATCCGAAACCATCGCGTGCGGAAATTGCTCAAGCGCTCGACGGCAATATCTGCCGCTGCGGCTCGCATAACCGCATTATGCGTGCTGTGGGAAAGGCAGCAGCAGTCCTGCGGGCGGGAGCAAGCCGATGAATGTTCCTCTGCCCGGCCCGCTTGATGCCAATCCGGAACTTGACCGCTGGGTAGGCTTCCCTGCCCCGGGCAAAGTGACCGTGCTCACCGGCCGGGTTGAACTGGGCCAGGGCGTGCTGACCGCCATGGCGCAGATTGCCGCTGATGAACTCGACGTCGCAATAGAGCGTATCACTATCCGGTCCGGCGACACCGAGAAGGCGCCAAACGAGGGCTACACCGCCGGTAGCCAATCGATCCAGTTCGGCGGCGTGGCGATGCGGCAGGCTTGCGCTGACGTGCGCGCGCTGTTTCTCGATCAGGCCGCGAAAGTGCTTGGCTGCAAGGCGAATGATTTGTCCATCCGCGACGGCAGCATCTACCGCAACGGCGCATCGACCGGACAAGATTACTGGACGCTCGCCGGTGCCGTGGACCTCACCACCAAAGCGACGGGTGGCGGGGTACGCAAGCGGGTCACCGATCTTAAGAGCATCGGCAAGAGTAACGAGCGCCTCGATTTGCCGGCAAAAATTTTCGGCGAGGGCGTTTTCATTCACGACATGCAAATCAACGGCATGGTTCACGCCCGTGTGGTCCGCCAGCCGAACCGCGGCGCAACCATTGGCTCAGCCGATGAAAATG
>JBARNC010000551.1:0-3276 GCA_049802775.1 Pseudolabrys sp.
GTTATTGCGCTTTGGCTTCTAACGGTCCAGGTGATTGCGGATCAGCGACCAGTATTAGGGCAGGGAAATATCTCGTGTGGTTTGTGGCTCGAAGGTCGTCAAACTGACAACCCTAGCGCAGCCAGCAGAACAGCCTGGGTTCTTGGCTTTATGTCTGCGTTCAATCAATAAGGGTTAACGTCGGAGAGGGCCGACGTGTCTGAAGGAAAAGGCTCTGAAGAATTGATGGCATGGATAGATAATTACTGCAGACAGCATCAAGGTGATCATCTGCATATGGCTTTGCGGGCGTTCATTGATGACTTTCGCCAGAGAATCCAGCAGTTGGATAAGTGAATTTACTAGGCGCGGACTCATAAACCAGCAGCCAAATACCGACGTGGATGCGCCGGCCAATGTCCGTTATTGAGTCATCGGCATCAATTTGGACCCGTCGTTGTCGTCCTCGATGCCGCGACCGGGTATGGCTTCGGCTCAACCGTTGCTGCGGAAAGCCGGCGATAAAGGTCACGCCGACGAGCGAGCGGCCACCAATCGTAAAGAAATATTTCGAGAGGACGCCAATTCGCTACCCAGCCGAGGATTAGAAAACTCTCCTCGGCCATGCGGTTGAACGGAGTCTCAATCAAGTAGCCGGCTGCGAGATGCGCCGATACGAGACACGCAATCAGGATCGGCACGCCGATACCGAGCGAACGACGACCGACCCGAAAAAGCTCGTTGAGGTCGCGCTGAAGGATGCCCGCCCGATCGGAGAAATATCGGCTGAATGCTTCGTTGAGTTCCCGCGCTACCTTCGTCTGAGCTTCGGTGTCCGGGAAGTGAACGACGATCTTGATGAGCTGGTCGGCAGCTAATTCGCGGGCCCAACCGACAATATATTCCTCTGCTTCTCTGTCGAGAGCGCGTTCCCGAAAAGGAAACGGATCAAGCGTATGGAAAAGCTGAGCAATGTCGTCGACGCGAAGTTCGATTACGTCCTCTGTGTTTGCGATTGTCATGAGGTCGCAAGTCTCCGGTCCCGAGCGATCTGCTGGCCACCAGCATCATATAATAGCAGGGTCAAGTTAGAGCTATCCGGGCGCCGTGTTTTGCGCCATGTGAAAGCGTTCCTTTCGTCTGCTTTCGGAAACTCGATGTCCGCTTTTGGCACAAAGCGGACATGGCGTGGCTCGATCGCTCGCGTAGCGACCCCCTTCCAGTGCGCTGTGTTAAACCGATACGATGGCCTGTCCAGAACCTAGGGGGGGCAATGAGACGGCGCGAGTTCATTTCATTGATCGGCGGGGCGGCTGCATGGCCGGTTGCAGCACGCGCTCAGCGGCCGGGTGTGCCAGTGGTCGGATTCCTGCGCAGCACGTCGCTCGCCGACTCGACGCAATTCGTGACCGCGTTCCGCCAGGGCTTGAAGGAGGCGGGCTTCGTCGAGGGTCAGAACGTCGCGATTGAATTGCGCTTTGCGGAAGGTCGTGGCGATCGACTGCCGGAGCTGGTGGCTGACTTGCTTCACAAGTCGGTGGCCGTAATTGTCGCGAACAATCCCGCGGCGGTCGTGGCCAAGGCTGCAACCATAACAGTGCCAATCGTCTTCATCACGGGGAGTGACCCGGTCAGGGACGGCCTTGTCGCCAGCCTTAGCAGGCCTGGCGGCAATATCACCGGCGTGGTCTTTATCGTGAGCGACTTAGGGGCGAAACGACTGGAGTTGCTGCGCCAGCTTGTGCCAAGCGCGACAACAATTGGCGTTCTCGTGAACCCGAATACTCCTGAAACTGAGGCGGAGCGAAAAGACTTGTTGGCCGCGAGCCTCAAGATCGGGCAGCAACTCAGCATTCTTGATGTCGGCAGCGACCGCGAAATCGAGAACGCCTTTGCAACGTTGGTGCAACGCGGTGCCAATGCGGCGCTTATCGGTTCCGGCCCATTCTTAACTTCCCATAGACAGCAGCTGGTCGCGTTGGCGGCTCGCAGTAGACTGCCGACAATGTATCCCTTGCGCGAGTACATCGAGGCCGGAGGCCTGATAAGTTATGGCGCTAGCATTACCGAAGCACACCACCAAGCTGGTGTTTACGTTGGGCAGATTCTCAAGGGGGAGAAGCCGGCCGACCTACCGGTCATACAGTCGACCAAGTTCGAATTCGTGCTCAATCTTAAGACCGCCAAGACTCTTGGCCTCAAAGTCCCTCCAGCACTTATCGCGCTTGCCGACGAGGTGATCGAATGACAGGTGGAATGTCCGCTATTGGCACTTAGCGGACATTCACTTAGCACTGCCCAATGTCCGCTTTCGGGGGTAAAGCGGACAAAGCTAAATTTTGTCCCAAGTCCGTTTGTCCGCTTATGACCCAAAGCGGACATTTCGCGGAAATAAGGCTGGCCCTCTGGTGTTACCCCTTGAGGCAATCTTCCCCGTCGAAGTCTGATAGATTTCAGCACGAGGTGTGTTCTTAGAGGGCACATGCAACGGCGCGAGTTCATCACGCTTCTCGGCGGTACAGCGGCCACGTGGCCGCTCGCGGCGCGGGCGCAGCAACCGACGATGCCCGTGATCGGGTTCCTCAGCAGCGCTTCGCCCGCGACTTGGGCGTCATTCGTGACGGGATTCCGCGAAGGCTTGAGCGAAAGCGGCTATGTCGAAGGTCGCAACGTGGCGATCGAATATCGCTGGGCAGAAAATCACTACGACCGCCTGCCGGGTATGGCGGCCGATCTCGTCCGCCGGCAGGTGGCCGTTATCGTGGCGAGCGGCGGCCCCGTTTCTGCACGAGCGGCAAAGGCTGCGACCTCCACTATTCCGATCGTGTTCACCGCCAGCTCCGACCCGATAAAGCTTGGTCTCGTCGCCAGCCTGAATCGTCCGGGCGGCAACGTGACGGGGTGGGGAGGGTTCGTCACCGAGTTGGAACCGAAGCGGCTGGAGCTTTTGCGCGCGCTGGTGCCCACCGCGCGCGCGATCGGGGTATTCGTCAACCCCAGCCGTACGGATGCTGAGGCGCAGTCGCGGTATGTTGAGGATGCGGCGCGCGCGCTCGGGCTGCAGGTTGTCATCCTAGGCATCTCCAGGGACCGTGACATCGAACCGGCCTTTGCGAGTCTGGCTGGGCGGGGGATCCAAGCGCTGTTGATTGGCGCTGACCCCATCTTTGTCATCTGGCGAGATCAATTCATCGCGCTGGCGGCGCGGCACGCCATTCCCGCCATGTATACTTTGCGTGAGTACGTGGCGGCCTGACGAATGACGACGACAAGACCATCAAGGAAGGTAGCGTCTAC
>JBARNC010000552.1:0-3449 GCA_049802775.1 Pseudolabrys sp.
GTGTCTGATTGGTCATGCCTGATTGCTAATTGCTTGCTAATGGATTTTCGGGGCCTCGATAGAAACCGAAGCCCCTAATGATCTCAACGGCTTCCGTCGCTGCTCGCCTCAATATTCTAGACTGAGAAAAATAGTCGAATCCACATAGGATCAGTGAGTCTACCGAAAGCAGTGTACAGAAACTAATTGTTCAGGGGCTGAGTCCTCTCGTGGTAAGCCGCTTTCCGCATTGACTAAAGTTTTCACTATTTTTTCCTAAGACTTAACGATTGTTCTAATCGTCATTATCTCAATTACGACCACCAAAAGTGACTTCAACTCAACACCTCCTCGCTATCAAGGTCGCAAATACCCGAAAGCATTCTGAAGCTTTAAATGGGTGTGTAATTGTAGGGGAGGATTTGATGCCGCGCTTCTATTTTCATCTAGTGTCCAAAGATAGCCACAGCCCTGATGATAATGGAAAAGAACTTGCTACCTTGAATGACGCTTATGTGCACGCGCGAAAGCTCATTGATAAGATATTGTATCATGTTGGCTCTGATGATGCGAAAGCGTGGAAGGTTGTTATCTCAAACGACGAAAATGATGCTCGGATAATTGTTCCATTCCCGATATCTTGTTCCTTTCCGGCTCAACGTGAAGCCGTCTCCGGAAAATACGGCAGGCAATTTAGGCAAGCTAACGAAGATCAATATGTTGGTCGTGAACTAGCCGATCGAGCGTGAGCCATCGATGAAGGGGCGTCGGGCGTCGGGTGTCGGGCGCTGGGGGCTTGCGGCCTATCACAAGGAAGAGAGCCCGCGTGCCGGCACTCAATCCATGGACGGCGGATGCGCTCTGACGGCAGAAAAATTTGATGTGAATTACTTAGGGCGTCGAAATGAGACCGCTGCTAGTCGCGACTATTAAACGGCGGCCCCAACGCACCATCGACTCGACTCTTCCCACTCCCGGCACCGTGTCTCCTCGCATCGCCTTCCAGATGCCATTAGGCCCTTCCAAGACCGCCGTGCCATTAGTAATGCCACGAAGAGTCCAGCCTGGAATTGTTGCCGGTGGTGTCTCCGGCCACGGAGTGAGTTTCTCCTCATGCAGATGGGGGGACAACGTTTTCTTCTTGATATGGTGCTCGGCCGTCTGCAGTGATGCGATGTTGCGTGCCATCTGTTCATGCTTTTCAGTCAGCTCCTCTTCGTTGCGTCGCACGACGGCGAGATCGCGCGGCATAGCCTCAAGCTGCCGCACAAACTCAGGAGAAGTTGCGGCCGCGGCGGGCGCGGGTGCGGGGGGCGACTTCGTCGTCGAGACTGATGACAACCACCCTAGCGACGGGCCCCACGTCCTAAATTTCTCCATTGCTTCGTCACCGTGGGACTGCCAGGCGGATAACCCTCCGACACCAATCAGAGCCGCAATGGAAAGGCGAGCAACGGCACGGAACGGTCTCCTGCCAGGCGACCTGTCGTTCGCGAACTGATCGTTCTTAAAGCCGGAGGGGCGAGGAAACACGCGGATCGATGGCTCCGCTGCCCGTAAGCCGGCAGAAAAGTCAGATCGTTCCCGAACCATCTGGATATACTGACCGGACGCATCGCGTCCGGCGATTGGATCATGCGCAGCGCCGCTAGACCGAGCTTCTTTTCTATCCTTCGGTACAATGGGGACGACATGCGCTTCGTGGCGCTGGGCGTTCTGTGGCGGACTCGGCGAGGAATCGATTGGCACCTTTGGCATAAGGGAGACGACACCGACTTTCACAGGAGGGACGACACCGCCATCATGACATTGTTCGTTCGGTGGTGGACTCTGCGACGAATCCATTGGCACCTTTAACAGTGCGGCTGTGGGCCAATCATTCGGCCCAAGGGGGATGACATCGCCTTCATGATGCTGGTTGTTCGGTGCACTCTGCGAGGGATCCATTGGTTCCCTCGGCATAAGGGGGACGGCACCGCCTTCATAGCTCTGGTTGTTCGGTGGTGGGCTCTGCGCGGAATCTATTGGCACCTTTACCAGTGCGGCTGTGGGCCAATCATTCGGCCCAAGGGTGACGACATCGCCTTCATGATGCCGGTTGTTCGGTGCACTCTGCGAGGAATCCATCGGCACTCTCGGCATGAGGGGGACGGCACCCCTTTCAGGCTTGATCTTCCTGCCGGCGGCGGTGAACCGCTGCTTGAAAGCCTCGACTTGGGCCTTGAGCGCGATGATCTCAACCTTCTGTACGTTGGCGACTCTCGAACGCTCGTCCGGCTCGCTTATCAGCTTGGCAAGTTCCGATTCCTTCCCGGACAGTGCGTGCTGGGCGTCGAGCGCGGCCCTGGTCTTGACCGCGAACCGCTCCTCGGTGGCACTTAATTGATCGCGCAGTGTGCCGAGTTCGACCTTGAGCCGGTTGATCGCGTCTCCCTTTCTGCCGAGCTCGGCAAGCTGTCCGGCGCTATTGGTCCTGAATCGCTCGACCTTCATCTCGAGACGCCGCGTTGACATGGCGAATTCGGCGCGCTGCAGGTCCTTATCCGCTTGGACCTCCGCCATCGAAAGCGGGATGGTGGCTTCCAGTCGCCGCATCGTCAGCCGCTCCGCGCGGCCATGGACCAGAGGCGCGACTACGAGCACACTGAGGGCCGCGAGGAGAAATCCGATCCCGAAATACATGATCGATTCGATCATTTGACCGGTCATGGATAATCCTTACGCACTGACGCTCTTGCGAACGATCCTTCAGCGCCGAAATCGTTGAGAATGAAGGCTGCGAGGCATTGCCTTCGTGCCCGAACCAGCCGCGGGTCTTTCGTCAGAATTGTTACTGCCAAGCAGAGCGGTGGACTGCTGCGCCACCCTTACATGGTCCGATAAATCCTTTGTGCGCGGGTTCCGCGGTGGCAAAGGGATTTGGTCGGGTCCGTTCCAGGCAAGCAGGCCGGCGATCTCCTGGCAGGGCGCCGGTCGCGGAAGCTTCACCGCCGGGCTGCCGGCTTGGACGAAAATCCACGTCTCCACCGGCCAGCCGGTAATCGTCTTGACGTAGTTTTGCGTCTCCTGCGGCAGCTTGCCCCTGTTCGCGAGCCAATCCTCGATGCGCTTCGGGCCCGCATTGTAGGCAGCGGCGGCGAGGCCAAGATTGCCGAACTTTTGGGACAGATCGCGCAGCAGGCGCGCCGACGCTGGTATCGCTTGCAGCGGGTCGAACGGATTATCGAGGCCCCTATCGGCCGCAGTCTCCGGCATGAATTGCGCCATGCCCTGAGCGCCGGCCGTGCTGATAGCACCATGTCTGAAACCGCTCTCCTGATACAATAGACGAATGAAGAAAGGCGCGGGGAGATCGTTGCTGTGCGCCGACTCAGCGAGCGTGTCGCAGATTTCCTCGCGCGAACGGTAGATAGTCGGCTTGAGAAGTGGACGAAGCGGCGCCAGTGGTAGTGCAACGGCTTCAGATCTGT
>JBARNC010000553.1:0-20726 GCA_049802775.1 Pseudolabrys sp.
CGCACTCGGCCGCTGGAACGCCTGCGCGACGGCCTTGCTCGATTGCTTGAAAGCTAACCACTAGTTGGATGACCCTATGTACCGCGCCTTAAAATATCGCATCGCCTGTTCGCGGCTCGCTGCGTAGTAACAAGCTTTGCGTCATTGACCTCAGAATGTGCCATCGATGGCTCGCGTTGCCGCTGGCGCTTTCGGATTTTTGACTTTGATCCAAGCTTTCGAGGGACCGGAGCGATACGGCGCGTCGAGTTTCTTTGAGACGATGCCTTCCAGCCCAAGCTTACAAACAGCAGCAAACATTTTGTCGCCATGACCTTCGGCATGTTCGACGTACTGGATGCCGCGACCATGCCGCAGAATCTTCCGCAATGCCTTGCGCTCCACATACGGCTTGCGGCGTAGATCCTCACCATTGAGCATCAAAAGATCGAATGCGCAGGCAGATGCCTTGGCGTCACTCACGCGACTATGCAGCGCATCGAAGACGGCCATTCCTTCGGAATCCAGCCAGACCACCTCCGCGTCGATGATCGCGGAGCCGTCTATGCGAGCGGCGTCCCGGACGATCAGCGGATGACGCTTCGACCAGTCAGCGCCGTTCATGGTGTAGAGCTTAACCCGGCCATCGCGGACATGGATCTGCAGCCGATAGCCGTCATGCTTCAGTTCATGCGCCCAACCAGGCCCGGTCGGGGGCTGCTTGGCGACGATTGGCTGGCAGGGATGGATGAAAGCGGCAGGCGCATTGATCGGCCTCACCGGGGACTAGGCTGAATCGGATTCTTCTGTCTGCTCCCCTGATCCACCAACGCACCGCAATTTGAATTCCGCCATCAGCTGCTCATGGCTCACGGAGGCGCGTTGCCACTGCATGAGGTTTTCGGCGACGACCTTCATCCCAGTCGTCAAATGCTGGTTTAAGCTGGCATAGCTGGTAATCTCTCTGCTCACGCGTTCGCCTTCGCTGCGCAGCGTATCGCGCACGCTTTGCAGCTCGAGAATGACTCGGTCGATTTCCTCTATCGATGCGCTGGCGACGCGCCGGATCAACTCATTCAGGTTTTCGGCGGCTGGGTCATTGGCCGGGTCAGCGTCGCTCCGTTGCTGGTGCAGTAACGTAACGTCGCGCCGGACGAACTCACGGATCTCACCCTCGAGCGCGTTCACCGCCGCCTGATTGACATCGCTGAGTTTTTCCTGTGCACGCCGGTTCCGGTTCCGCGGAGCGTATTGCTCCGGGCCTGATTTCTCGGGACGAAGTGTGATGTCCGTCATCGTCTATTCCTATACAGGCGCAACGGTTGCATTGGGCGCTCCCTAGTAGGATTGCATGTCACTAGTTGCTATCGCAAGCATCGAAACGGCTCCGCAGCGGTAGCCATTTCTATGGGCCTGCGGGGCACGGGATACGAAATCTGCTTGTGTTACCCCGTATGGATATTGCGGTAGCTAGCTTGGAAAGCTAGGAACTTACGCGCCGTCGAACGCATAGGCGGCCACGGCTAACAACATCGCCGCCTCCGGCAACGGGGGCGGCTTTTTCATTTTCGGGCGGGTGATTCGCACAGGCGAGCGGAGTGACGACGGTGAGCGGCGCACAATCGCGCTCTGACATTAGCCTTCTCGAAAAATATTTTTTGGCTTTCGTTATCACCGATTTTGTCCTTAAGGAAAAAACTGACGCGATACCTCTAGCTAAGTGACTCTCGACCAGAGCGGTTGACTCGACTCCCGGCTCGCTTCCCCAGATTCCGACTCGCCCGATCAAGACCGATCTGGGCCGTTTCAATTAAAGGAGTCTAACATGTTGCCCAGTCATGGGATGATTTACGTCGAAGACCGGAAGAAAGCCACGCCCGCTGAATTCGATGCGGTCTTGGATGATTGGCAAGAAACCGTCGAGCGTCAGTATGGGTATCTGTCTGAGTGCGAGGATACTCCGACACGCCAAACGCTAGATGACGCAGACCCCGATCACGCAATCGCTATCATCAACAACTACGTTCAATCGGTCGAAGAGCGGGCGAATGACCGGGTTTGCGACGCTAACCAATGGGGAGAGATCGCCGAGGCCCGTATCAAAGCGCGAGCCAAGGCAAAGAAGAAGGAGACCACCTAAACAATCGGCGCAGCACCTAACAAGACGCCGCCCTCAGCAATGGGGGCGGCTTTTTTCTTTTGCTGTTACCCGTAGCGTTACCCCGGCAGACTCGATAATTACAGAAACCATTTATTTTATTGGATTAAATAGCTATCGAGTCCCTTTCGATCACAATGGAATAGACAATCCAGGCGCCAAGAAACCAGGCGAAGGCGGCGAGATCAGGCAAGGTGAGGGCTGTCATGGGCTTCGAGTCGCTCTTTGCAAGGAATGGTGCCTGCTTGCGGGGCGAGCATCAACCGCTCAGCTTGAGTGCTGCGGTGCGCTCTGCCAGCATGCGGGTGCAAGGAGGACAAGCAATGCCGCAGTCAATCACGACCGGATACAAGGCCTTGTGTGAAGCTGCCGAGCGCGAAATAGAGACCCTGCCGATCGAGCAGGCCGTCAAACTTGCCGGTCGCGATGACACCGTGCTGGTCGATGTTCGCGACATCCGCGAATTGAAGCGCGACGGCCGGGTGCCAGGTGCCTACCATTGCCCACGCGGGATGCTGGAGTTCTGGATTGATCCGCAAAGTCCCTATCACAAACCGGTTTTCGCCCAAGACAAGAAATTCGTGTTCTTCTGTGCCGGGGGTTTGCGCTCCGCGCTGGCGGCTCAGACGGCACAGCGCATGGGGCTTAAACCCGTTGCGCATATCCAGGGCGGCTTTGACGCGTGGAAAAAAGCGGGGGGCCCGGTCGAGGTACCGGATGCTAGCCCTGGTGAGAAGAAGGGATGAGATTCATTCATTCTCCTCCTTCGCGGCAGACATCAGGAAAAATTGGTTGTCGGATGACACGGCGGTGCGCACCTTCGCGCGCCTAAATTGGATGACTTTGGACTGCCATGACACTGACGCTGATCATTGGCAACAAGAACTATTCATCATGGTCGTTACGGCCGTGGATCGCCATGAAGGTCGCCGGCATCGCCTTCGAGGAGAAGGTGATTCCGCTTTACGAGCCGGGTAGCCGCGAGCGGATCCTGCAATATTCTCCGGCTGGCAAGGTGCCGGTGTTGATCGATGGCGACCGCCGCATCTGGGAATCGCTCGCGATCCTCGAGTATCTCGCAGAAAAATTCTCTAACGCGAGCTTATGGCCGCGCGATGTGGGCGCGCGCAGTCATGCTCGCACAGTAGCCACAGAGATGCATGCAGGCTTCCCGGCCCTGCGTAAGAATTGTCCGATGAATCTTTGGCTGCCGGCGAAGTCGCGGCCGCAGCCGGACGATGTATTAGAAAATGTTCGACGCATCGAGTCGCTGTGGAACGATTGTCGCGCGCGTTTTGGGCAAGCGGGGCCGTTTTTGTTTGGTGCTTTCGGTGCGGTCGATGCTATGTATGCGCCAATGGTGTCGCGCTTTCACACTTACGGGGTAGATGTCGGCAAAGTCTCGCGCAGCTATATGGACGCAATTATGGCGCTGCCGGCCTGGGGCGAGTGGCGTGCCGCGGCGCTCAAAGAGCCCTGGATAATGAAGGGCAACGAGCCGGATTGGCCTTTGGTGCGCGGTATCGCGGCGCAATAAGCATCGGCTCGCGGTTACACAGGCTCCTCTTGCTTTAGCCGCTGCACCAGTTCCTCAATAAAGGGTCGCTGTCCCGACAAAATTTTTCTGCGAGCGGTGGTGAGACCGAAATAAGCGATACGGTCAACCTCGGGAAAATTTTGATATTTTCCCGAGTGTGCCGGCCATTCCATTTCGAACATATTGCTGGCGAAGGCGCTGAGGTCAAAATCGGCCTCGAGCGCAAAGGCATGTACCGTCTTCCCACTCTTTTGACGTAGCGGTGTGAGCGCGAAGAACGGCCCCGGCGCAACGAGGCCGGTTTCCTCGTTGAATTCGCGTTTGGCACAGACGAGTGGATCGCCGGATTCGACGTTACCTTTAGGAATTGACCAGGCGCCGTCGTCTTTGTTGCGCCAATAGGGACCGCCGGGATGAGCCAGCAGCAGTTCAAGCCGTGGCTTGCGACGGAAAGCCAGGATGCCAGCGCTCACCTCGGATCGGCGGGACATGCTATGTCACCAAGGCCGTTCGACCGAGTTGGTCACATGCTCACGGTCTGGAGAAGTAAAGCACACGCCAACGCAGAGATAAGGCAGTTCTGGATGTGGGTTATGCCCGCGGTGGAATTTGGCAATCGGCTCGGAATAGCACTCGCCGGCCTTCGCCTTGACCAAGACGCCTTCTTGAAAATGCGCCTCGAACAAGCCCTGTAGTGCCACGAAAAATGCCGCGCCGTTGTGGCAATGCCAATTTGTGTAGCCTCCTGGCACGATTTCAGCATTGTAAATTTGCACCTTCACTTGCGGATCGCGCGGCAGCGAACTGTAAAGTGCGTCGAACAATAGATTGCGGTGAAAACCGTTGCCGGGCGGCACGATGCCGTCGAGTTTCAGCTTGAGATCCTTGTAGTTGTCGAGTTGGGCTTCCATTGGCGCCTCCGCGGTCGAGAAGCGATAAGCCTAGTAGGAGGCGGCGGTGACGTGAAGCACGCGAAACGATAAACCCGGCGCAAACGCCGGGTTTCCGCGCCTGAAGTTTGGTCCGCCAGCCGCCAGCCGTCAGTCGTCGCCAACTTCCTTCACGGCATCCTTCATTCCGCCGATAGTATTTTGAACCTTGCCCGCAACCTTTTGCGCCTTGTCCTCGTTTTCCAGCTTGGTATCTCCGGTCGCTCTGCCGGCGACCTCTTTGACCTTGCCCTTTGCCTGCTCGATACTGCCTTGAATACGATCTTTGTTCATAGGGTCCTCATTATTCTGATTGTTGCTGTCAGCAAGCCAACGTTCGGGCGCAACCACGCATTCCATTCGCTGGCGTGGAACGTTGATCAAATGCAGACGCGCTGAAGCCCGTGCCGGCTTGACCAGCACGGGCGTCGATTGTGCCGACTGCGCTACTGCTATTGTTTCGAACCGGTCGTGCTCTTGTTCGGATTCGGCGAACAATTCAGGTTCTGAGGCTTCGCGTCCTTTTCGCAGGCTGCCATGCTTGCATATTTGCAGTTAAGGCCGCCGGTCGCTGACGTATTAATGCAGAACGCGGCATTTCCGATCGTCTGGGACTTTTGCATGCTGCTCCCGGACGAAGGTGAGCCCATCGTGCCTTGTGCCTGGGCGAAAGAAACGCCCGCGACGAGTGCGGCGACGGCGGCGAGAGTGGTCAACGTCTTCATTATCTACCTCCTTGTTGGTAATGCCGGCTTGCGGCAATCGGAACAACGGAAGTAGAGGGACGGTGTTCCGGGAACTCGCGTGATTTCGGAAAAAGTTTCAAAAAGCGGCGGCGAAATGGCAAGCGGCCGGGAAAGTTCCCGGCCGCCGGCCCAAGATTGTCGCGATTGAAAGGTTACGCCTCGACGATAGCGACAATCTCGTGCGTACGCGGATTAATGATCACGATTTCATCGCCCACCAGGATGTAGTCGTAACCGCGCCACTCGGGATAGATCACGATGACCTCCTGCGGCAGTGGATAGAGATGGACGCTAGCCGGGATGCGGGTTCCGACGCTCACCGACACATTCAGATTTACCCGTTCTACCTTCTGCTGTCTGATGATTGAGGTGATCTTGGTGTGCTGTTCGGTCGTGAGCTTCGCCGACCCGGCCGCCGCGCCTTGCCCGGTGGTGGTGCTGCGCTGCCCCTCAGTGGTGGACTTTGTGGACGACGCTGCCGGGCTGTTGTCCGAGTTGGATTTCAGGTTTTTGCCGCCGTTCGCGGGGCTGGATTGCTGAGGTGCGCTGGCAGGTGCGCGCTGATCCATGTCCGACTTCTCGGACTTCGGCGACTGTCCGGTCGTCTCGCGTGCCTTGTGAGACTTGACGTCCGGCGTCGCCTGACCAGTGGTTTGCGGGGCCTTGCCGCTATTCGGCGTTGCCTGACCGGTCGTTTGTGGCGCTTTATGCTCGCCACCCTTCATCGAAGGTGCGACCTTCTCGGCCGGCGCGTTTTGCTGCGCCGCGGGCGCGCGCTCGGGCGTGCTGTCCTTACTCATTCCTTGTGCCGATGCGGCGCCGGCGCTCAACAGCAGTGCCGCCGCTACGGTCGATAACAATTTCGCTTTCCTCACGGGATGCCTCCTCTGGATGCCCTCCGAATTTCCTGACGATGTCAAGAACCTCATGACAGACGAAACGTTTTGCAGTGTCGGCCGGTTCCGCATATTACGGATTCGCAATGGAAGAACCGCCATTGCGTTCCGGGTTCCATCAAGGCAACTTCCGTCTCGATCGGGGAGGGAACCTTGGCGATTCTTTCGTCATCGGTCGACAAAAACGCTGCTGAATTTCGTGCCAATGCCGAGCGCATGCGCGCACTGGTGGCCGAATTGCAGACAAGACGCGCCGAAGCGGCCTTGGGCGGGTCGGAAAGGGCGCGCGAACGCCACGTAGCGCGCGGCAAGCTGTTGCCGCGCGATCGAGTGATGAATCTGATCGATCCTGGCGCGCCTTTCCTAGAGCTGTCACCACTCGCCGCCAATGGCATGTATGACGATGCCATTCACGGTGCCGGTCTGATCACCGGTATCAGCCGGATCGAGGGTCGCGAATGCGTGGTGGTGTGCAACGACTCCACCATCAAGGGCGGCACCTATTTTCCGATGACAGTGAAGAAGCATTTACGGGCGCAGGAAATCGCGCGCGAAAACCGCTTGCCGTGTATTTATCTGGTCGACAGCGGTGGCGCCAATCTGCCGCAGCAGACCGAGGTGTTTCCCGACCGCGAGCATTTCGGCCGCATCTTTTACAATCAGGCCACGTTGTCTTCGCTTGGAATTCCTCAGATCGCGGTGGTCATGGGTTCATGCACGGCGGGCGGCGCCTATGTGCCGGCCATGTCAGACGAGACAATTATCGTCAAAAACCAGGGCACCATCTTTCTCGGCGGTCCTCCGTTGGTGAAGGCGGCAACCGGCGAGATGGTGAGCGCGGAAGAATTGGGCGGTGCCGATGTGCACGCGCGCAAGTCCGGCGTTGCCGACCACTATGCGCAAGACGACCATCATGCATTGAGCATTGCGCGTCGTATCGTCGCCAGCCTAAATACGAGAAAGAACGTCGATATTCCATTGCTGAAATCGCGGGAGCCGGAACTCGATGCGGCCGAGCTGGACGGGATTGTGCCGGTCGACCTGAAGAAGCAATACGACGTACGCGAGGTCATAGCGCGCATCGTGGACGCATCCGAGTTCGACGAGTTCAAGGCGCTTTATGGTCCCACGTTGGTCACGGGTTTCGCGCATATTCACGGAATGCCGGTCGGCATTCTTGGCAACAACGGCATTCTTTTTTCCGAAAGCGCGCTGAAAGCCGCGCACTTCATCGAGCTTTGCTGCCAACGCCGCATACCATTGCTGTTCTTGCAAAATATCGTCGGCTTCATGGTTGGCCGCGACTACGAGGCCGGCGGCATCGCAAAGGACGGCGCCAAGATGGTGACGGCGGTGGCGTGCGCGCAGGTCCCCAAGATCACAGTGATTGTTGGCGGATCTTATGGTGCCGGCAACTACGGCATGTGCGGCCGCGCTTACGGTCCCCGTTTTCTGTTCACCTGGCCCAATGCGCGCATCTCCGTGATGGGGGGCGAACAGGCAGCAAGCGTGCTGGCAACCGTCAAGCGCGACAATATCGAGGCTGGCGGTGGCAAATGGTCGGAAGTCGAGGAAGAAGAATTCAAGCAACCGCTGCGCGACCAGTTCGAGACCGAGGGCAATCCCTATTATGCCACTGCGCGTCTGTGGGACGACGGCATCATCGCGCCATCCGAGACGCGCCGGGTATTGGCACTGGCATTTTCTGCGGCGCTGAACGCGCCGGTGCGCAAAACCAGATTTGGTGTTTTCAGGATGTGACGGGATCTCCCATATGCCTAGGGTACTTCTTATATGGCTTCATGCGACCGTCGGCGGCAGCAATACCAACCACTTGTCTTTGCGAGGGCGAGTCCGCTGGTGACACGGGCTTTTGCTGCCGCCGAATGTCGAATTAGACCAATTCGAATTTATTTCCGTTATCTGCATCGCACGGCGATGACAGAGATTCGACCGCACTCTCAGCAAAAAGGCTCCCCGATGCGTCGTCAAATAATCCTGGCTGTGCTTGCGGTGACGCTGTTTCCGCCTGCGGTAGGCGCGCAGACACCAGCGCCGTCCCCCGCAGAAGAAGTGCCGAAGGAAACGGTAAAGGATGCGGCGAAAGCCTACGTGCCCGGTCTTGAGCAGTTCATGAATTTGATTTTGATCGAGCACAACAAGCTCTGGTACGCCGCCAAGGGGCGCAACTGGCCGCTCGCCGCCTACGAGCTCGGCGAGATCAAGGAGATCATGGGTGACGTGCAGGACTTCGTGCCGACCTTCAAGAGTCTGCCTCTTGCCGACATGCTCGACGCTGTCATCACCAAGGAGATTGCCGGCTTGGAGAAGGCCATCGAAGCGAAGGACTTCAAAACGTTCGCCGCCGGCTACGATAAGCTCACTGCCGCCTGCAATGCCTGCCATCACGGCACCGAAAACGGCTTCATCGTCATCCAGCGGCCGAGCCTTCCGGCTTTCACCAACCAGGACTACCGGCCGCACCAGTAGCGTTGGGCAGTGGAGAAGCGCTCTCGCCTCTGCGACGCGTCTCGCCTAGCGCCGTAGCCCACCCTGCCGACGCGTGTTATTGCAAGCGTCATGACCAATCCCTTAGACCTCAAGGAACTTGCGCCCACAGGTAAACTTCGTGGCGGTGTGGTTGCCGCACCGGCGGCTTCTGCCTTTTTCGCCATCAAAGATGGCAAGGGCGACGTCACAGGCGTGACCGTCGATCTAATCCGCGGCTTCGCCGCCGCCTTGAAACTGCCGCTGGCGCTGCAGGTCTACGATAATTCCGGCCAGGTCACCGATGCGGTCGCAAAAGGCGAGTGCGACATCGCCTTCATGCCGCAGGACGCCGAGCGCGCGAAGCGCGTGAATTTCGGACCGGCCTACTACTTTATCGAAAGCACTTACCTGGTGCCGGCCGGCTCGACCATCGAAACCATCGATGAGGTCAATCGCCCGGGTCGTCGGATTGTCGCGATCTCCAACACCACAACCGCCCGCAGCGCCCGCCGCACGGCGCCGAATGCGAGTGTCGAGGAGGTACCGAGCGTCGATCAGATGACGGAGATGGCGCGGAAAGGGCAGGGCGATGCCTTCGCGCTCTCCCATGATTCGTTCGCCGGGCTGCTGCCGAAGTTGCCGGGCGCGCGTGTGCTGTCAGGCAATTTCCAGCAAACCGGTATCGCGGTCGCGGTGCCGAAGGGGCGGCCGATTGCGTTGAAGATAGCGAGCGAACTGCTCGAAGTTGCGAAGACATCGGGCTTGGTGCGGCGCGCGCTTGATGCAGCCGGCTTCCCAGAGGCCGTAGTGGCGCCCTAGCGCGTCACCCAACGTTTGACGCGCGCGACTGCCAAATAAAGCAAGGCCGCACCGGCGGCCACCCAGCACAATGTTGGCAGCCATTGCAGGGCAGCTTTCCGCAATCTCAGATTTTTATAATGACATTGCCGATCGTGCCGCGCTCGACTGCTTCATGTGCGGCGACTGTATCTGCCAGTGAAAAGACGGGTTGTGCTACGCGATTGAGCAAAGCGCCGGTTTTGAGCGCGTCGTTAATGGCCGCGATGGCACGTTCGCGCTCGGCCGCGTCAAGTTCGTAGACCAGAAAGAATTGCAGGCGGATAGAATTGACCAGGCAAAAGGCAGCCGGCAGCACTGTTTCAGGTCCGGTGCCATAAACGATGACACTGCCCCTGGGCCGCAGCACGCTCGGGATGAGTTTGGCGTTGGCTGTGAGATCCATCTCTATCGCTGCGTCGACCCTGCGGTTTCCGGTGATCTCCATCACCCGATCGCCAACATTCTCGCGTTTGTAGTCGATGCTGTGGTCGGTGCCGGCCTCGCGCGCGGCCTTGGCCTTCTCGGGCGAAGACACCGTGGTTATGACGTTCGCACCTTTCGCTTTTGCGAATTGAATGACGTATTGGCTGACCGCGCCGGCGCCGCCCGACACCAACAGCGTCGTGTCTTTGGTGGCATTGGCGAGAGTGACAGCGTGGATAGCCGTCATCGCCGGAATTCCAAGACAAGCACCGGCTTCGAAACTCGCATTGTCTGGCAGTGTCACCGCCTGCGCGGCTGGCACCACGATAAACTCGGCGGCCGTGCCGAAAGCTCGTTTCCACTGGCCATTCCATACCCATACACGCTCGCCGATGCGGGACTTCGCAACGCCATCGCCGACGGCATCAATCACTCCGGCCCCATCGCTGTGCGGAATTACGCGGGCGAAGGCTATTTTGCGCGTGGAACCATGCCGCGATTTAACGTCAGAAGGATTGACGCCCGAGGTGGCAAGCTTGACGCGTACTTCACCCGCGCCGGCCTGCGGCGTTTGTACTTCGCCAATTTGTAGTACCTCGCGCGCGGTGCCGTTGCGCTCGTAATAAGCCGCTCGCATGGGCCGCCCCCCGTGAAACCGACACGATAGCATGTTGGACGGTTAGGAAATTGAGCCAAGAATCAGAAGAGCGCCACGCGTTGTTCCTATGACGGCGCGCATATGGACTGGCGCGCCATCATCGACGCGCTGCGCGTGGGCATGCGTGAGTAACTGACGTCCGAAGGAAACTGATATCAACTGGCAAGCCGGGTCCACTCGGCGCGGGCGCGCTCCGTAAGGCGGTTCCAGTTACTGCTGACGACATCCCAATTCACCATCGGCCGTTGCAGACCGTTGGCGTTCGCGGCCGTCACCGCGGTGTGGGAGTCATAGAGGTAGGCACCACCGACGGTGAGTATGACGCCGAGAAGGATTCCGATGAGGACGCGCATGCTGAAACTCCTCGTTCCCCGATCTCAAACGCAGCTGACCAAGAGCAGTTCCAGGCCCGTTTAGGGACTCTTAGATGTGAATTGTGACAGCAAAACAGACGGTTTTGGGTCGCCTGCCGGTAACTCTATACAGTCATCACCTGCAGCATAAGTCTTTGAAAATATTAGTATTCCTGCCTAAAAAACTTTGCCCGCAAACAAAATTTGCTGCTATATTGAATTTATGAGCAGACATTCAGCAAAAACCGCCGGGCGGTCGGCCAAGACAACACCCGCCAAAAAGAGCGCAAAAAGCGACCGCGCACCGGAAAAAAAGCTGTCGAAATCGGCGCGTCTTCCGGTTGGCAAAACCACGCGGCCGGCGCGAGCGGCTGCGGCGGCTGCCAGCTCGGCAAAAACTACGAAAATGATCCGCACCTCGAGCCCGCCGATGCAGCCGGTGGCCATGCACGAAATACCAGCGCGATCGCACAAGTACCAGGTTGGTGAAATGGTCTACTACACCTCACCGACCTTTGGCCGGGCGGCTGCGACCGGTAGCTATACCGTCGTCAAACTGCTGCCATCGGATGGTGACGACTACCAATATCGGATTAAGAGTTCCGGTGAGGCCTTCGAACGTGTCGCCAAGGAAAGCCAGCTCGATCGCGCTTGACCGCAGCCGCGACCGGCTGTCGCGATTTTGCCTCGGGCTTTCCCTATGATGCTGCTCTGGATGGCGTAGTTGCCGCGCCGCAGGAGGCCAGAGCATGCCGATTTACATCACACAGGGGCGCTACTCGCGCGATGCGATCAAGGGGATGATCGTCAAGCCGGAGGACCGCGCCGACGCTGTCTCGCGCCTGTTATCGAAAATTGGGGGCCGATTACTTGGGTATTATCTCACGTTCGGTGAGTACGATTTCATGACTATCGCGGAAGCTCCTAATGACGTTCAAATGGCGGCTGCCCTGCTGGCGGCGGGCAGTGGCGGCGGTGTCACCGGCTTGCGCACCACCGTGGCGCTGACCTCGGTCGAAGCCAAGGGCGCGTTCGCTGCGGCGAGTGATCTTGCGCCGAGCTTCAAATCGGCGGGCGGAACATAGTGATCGCGGCAGAGAAAGAAACAAAAGAACTAAAACGTTATCTTCAATCTGAAAGAACTTCGCAGGGAAAGATTTATGCGCACGTTCTTACGTCTGGCTGCATTCATATTGCCAATTGTTCTGGCATGGCCGGTTACGGCACAAAATTATCCGAACCGTACAGTTAAATTCATTGTCCCGTTTGGCGCTGGCGGGCCTGCCGACGTCTACGCTCGGGTACTTGCGCAGCATCTATCGGAAGAAACCAAGCAGTCCTTTGTGGTTGAGGATCGTCCCGGCGCGGGATCGATTATCGGTACCGACGCGGTCGCCAAGTCGGCGCCGGACGGCTACACGCTGCTCATAATGTCAAATACTCACACGACCAACGAATCGTTGCTGCCCAACAAGCCGTTCCAGTTGATGCGCGATTTCGTTCCGGTGGCGACAATCAACTATTCCGATCTGCTGATGGTTGTTCACCCATCAGTGCCCGCCAAAACGGTGAAGGAATTTATCGAATTGGCGAAGAAGGACCCGGGCAAGCTAAACTACGCTTCGTCCGGCCCGGGCACGCCGTACCATATGGCCGGCGAGTTATTTAAGGCCATGAGCCAAACCGACATTATCCATGTACCACATAAGGCTTCTGGCGATGCGCGCAACAGCGTGATCTCCGGGACCGTGCAGATGATGTTCGACGCCGTAACCACCATGTCGGCTCTGGCGAAGGGCGGGCAGGTAAGGGCGCTCGGCACCACCGGGCTGACACGTTCTCAACTCACACCAGATCTGCCGACCATCGCGGAAACGGTCCCCGGCTACGAGGCGACCATCTGGATCGGAGTTATGGCACCCAAGGGCACGCCCAAAGAGGTCATCGCCTTTCTTAATACGAACATCAACAAGGTGATCAACAAGCCTGAAGTCAAAGAGGCCTGGCTCAAGCAGGGAGCGATTCCGCTGGTGAAGACGCCCGAGGAATTCGACGCTTACTTGCGCAAGGACATCGAAAAATGGGCCAATGTGGTAAAAGTGTCGGGAGCCAAGATCCAATAAGTGAATGATCCCGAAAAGTGGGAGCCGCTTTTCGGAAAAGGTCATGCTAAAGCAAATCGGAAGCCGATGCCGATCAGCGACAGCGCATCTATAAACGCACTGCTTTCAACGCCGCTGGTGCTGCCGGCGCCAGTGGCCGGCGCGTTGGCGGCGTTGTTTCTTGTCGTGGTCGTCATGGCCGTGCGGCGAGTTGCCCGCGGCGGCGGGCCTCGCCTGCTGGTTCCGCTTGCCGCGATCGCGATCGGTGGGGTCGCGGTCATCGGTGTCCTCGACCTCTTGGCGATGAACGAACGCGCAGCCGAACAGCGCGCGCTTCTTCAGCGCGGTTCGCAACTCAGTATAAGCGCGGTTGCTCCCGGATCGCCGCTCGCATGCCTCGATGGCGTTGCCGGCGAGCAGGTCGAAAATGCTTGCGAGCAGGCGGTATTTGCAGACGCGCAAAGCACAGCAAGAGCAGTTGCGTACGTTAGCGCGCGGCTATCATTGCTTTCGGACGTTTTTGCAATTGCTCAGCGCGGCGACCGCGATCTGCTGGCCGCCTTTACTCCTACACGCCGCGCCATCGAACTTGATCGCTATGGCATCGCTGCTCATGTTTTGGCCGTGCGTGATGGTTGCGTCGCGGAACGCTGTGCGGCGTTCGACATGTTTCAGGATACAGGCGCTCTCAGGGCCAATCTGAAGGTTCATGCCTTTGACGCCTATATCGCCCGCTATATGTCCGCCTGGGGCAAGACTGAGCCCGCCGGCGAGAAGCAGCCACAGGCTTCAACCTCGGCGCCGCCGCCCGTTGCCAGCGCTGGGGAGCCGCAAGCACCTCACCCGGTCGACAGCCGCTACGACTTTCCGTCCTCCGCTTCGATTCCGCCGGTCAGCATTATGAACGCCGAGCCGCCCCCGCCGAAAGAACAGACCGGTACAGCCAACGCCCAGGCTGGCGCCGACAAGGCCACCAGCACTGCGCCGGTGCCGCCTAAGCGTCCACAGGCCCAAGCGGCGTCCCCGCCAGCACGCTAGTATTGGGCCGACTGACGCGGGCCCGCATGTTCAAATCCGTCCTAATCGCCAATCGCGGCGAGATTGCCTGTCGCATTGCTCGCACCGCGAGGCAATTGGGCCTGCGCACCATCGCGGTCTATTCGGAACCCGATGCCCGCGCCCTGCATGTACGCCTCTGCGATGAGGCGCATGCTATTGGCGGATGCACGGCGGCGCAAAGTTATCTCTCGATAGATAAGCTGATCGCAACGGCCAAGGCGGCGTGCGCGGAATGCATTCATCCAGGTTATGGCTTTCTTTCGGAGAATGCAGATTTCGCACAAGCCTGTCTTGATGCAGGTATCGTTTTTGTCGGGCCGCCAGCCCAGGCGATCCGTGCCATGGGGCTCAAAGATCGAGCGAAGGCGCTCATGGAAAAGGCCGGAGTGCCAGTAGTGCCCGGTTATCACGGCGAGTTGCAGGAGCCAAAATTCCTCAAACAGAAAGCCTACGAGATCGGCTACCCGGTGCTGATTAAGGCAGTGGCTGGCGGTGGCGGCAAAGGCATGCGACGCGTTGAGCGCCACGCCGATTTCGGTTCCGCCCTGGAAGCAGCTCAGCGCGAAGCGAAAGCCGCGTTCGGTGATGGTCGCATCCTGCTTGAGAAATACGTGGCAAGCCCGCGGCACATTGAGCTGCAAATCTTCGCGGACCAGCACGGGAACACCATTCATCTCAACGAGCGTGACTGTTCATTGCAGCGGCGCCATCAGAAAGTAATCGAGGAAGCACCGGCGCCCGGTATGAGCAGCAGGTTGCGCACCGCCATGGGTGCGGCGGCAGTGGCGGCGGCGAAAGCCGCAGGCTACGTCGGCGCCGGCACAATCGAGTTTATCGCGGACGGTACGAACGGCCTCGAGCCGCGCGGTTTCTGGTTTATGGAGATGAATACGCGGTTGCAGGTCGA
Source organism: Pseudolabrys sp. (assembly GCA_049802775.1). Classification (GTDB taxonomy): domain Bacteria; phylum Pseudomonadota; class Alphaproteobacteria; order Rhizobiales; family Xanthobacteraceae; genus Pseudolabrys. Next base: position 15,078 of record JBARNC010000553.1, read on the forward strand.
GCATCCGGTGACTGAGGCAGTGACAGGTCTCGATTTGGTGGAGTGGCAATTCCAGATTGCCGCGGGCGAAAAGTTGCCCTTGGCGCAACACCAGGTGCGGCTCGACGGCCATGCCGTGGAAGCGCGGCTCTATGCGGAAGATCCAGAGCGAGACTTTCTGCCGTCCACGGGTCGTTTGATCGCGTTGCAATTCCCGAAGGCTGATCGTGTGCGCATTGACAGCGGCGTCGAGACCGGCAGCGAGGTGACGCCGTTTTACGATCCGATGATCGCCAAACTTATCGCTCATGGTAAGACGCGCGAAGATGCGCTTGATCGTCTGGCCGATGCGCTCGACCAAACAATCGTGATCGGCCCACGCAGCAATGCTGGCTTTCTGGCTGCGCTTTGTCGTGCGCCGGGATTCCGTAAGGGTGAATTCGATACCGGCTTTATCGATCGCAATCTCACGCAACTCGGCGCGGCTCCGAGGGGGCTGGACCGCGCTGCGGCCGCGCTTGGGGCACAGAAGTTGTTGGCACAGGAGCATGCACGCCTGGTGGCGTTACACGAGCGGGAAGCGGACGAACCAGCCTCGCCATGGGATGAGGCCGATGCCTATCAGTTGTCGGGTGCGCGGAGGCTCGAGCTGCCGATCCTCGCCGAAGATAAGACAGTTGTGGCGGAGGTCGTTTATGGCCCGCAAGGCTCCGCGGTTTCGGTCGGCGGCAATACCGCCGCAAAAGACGCGGTGGCGGTACCGGGTGGGGACGCGGTCTACGTGCTCCACAACGGGCGTCAGACCAAGGTGAGGTTGCGCGATCTCGCTCTCGATGAAGCTGGGGATCAAGATGGCAGCGGGGTTGTGCGCGCACCCATGCATGGCAAGATACTCAATATTTTGGTGGAGCAGGGTGCACATGTCAGCCGGGGCCAACGTGTCGCTATCATCGAGGCCATGAAGATGGAACACACGCTTGTGGCGCCGGTCAACGGCATTGTCGCTGAAATCGCTGTGGCCTTGGATGGTCAAGTGGCGGAGGGCGCCAAAGTCATGCTCATTGAGACTGTGAAAGAGTAGTTGGACGCCAGGGCATGTCGCTTCATCTCATCAAACTTTGCGTCGGCTGCGATTCTGTCTCCGACCTCGAGGATTGGATTAAACAGAAATTGAAAGAGAAGAAGCGACGCGGGCAGAAACCCGAGCATATCCACACCACCCGCATGGTGCCCAAACGCGCCGACGAGCTCACCAGCGGTGGGTCGCTGTACTGGGTGATTCGCGGCCAGATCACTTGCCGGGAACGAATTCTCGACATCCGCCCATTTACGGACAAAGACGGCATTGGCCGCTGCCGCGTCGTCCTCGACGGCAAACTCGTACTCGTTGAGCCGCGACCGCGCGCAGCATTTCAAGGTTGGCGATATCTTGAGATGAAGGAAGCGCCCCGCGATCTTTCGCGCGCCGCTCCCGGTGCTGCCAGAATGCCGGAAGCCATGCGGCGCGAATTGCGGGAACTGGGACTACTTTAAACTGCGGCGTTATCGATCAGCCGCGTCTTGCCGAGCCGGGCGGCAACGAGCAAGCGGATTGGACCGTCCTTGGCCGAAGTAACCGGGGCGAGCGTAAGCGCGTGACGCGCTTCGAGGTAATCTAGCGCGAAGCCGGCAAGGTCGATCTCGATTCGTCCCACATTCAGTACACGATCGACCTTTTCACCACTTCTTATACGGGTGGCGCACCCCTTAAGGACACGATGAAGCATTGGCGCTACCGCGCGCTCTGCCGCGGAGAGATACACATTGCGCGAGGACAACGCCAACCCATCCGGCTCCCGCACGGTCGGAACTCCGATCACCTTCACCTGCAGGTCGAGATCCTTGGCCATTTGTGTGACTACGCGTAGCTGCTGGTAATCCTTCTGGCCGAACAGCGCGAAATCGGGAGAAACCTGCGTGAACAGTTTGGCGACGACGGTTGTGACTCCTCCGAAGAAGTGGGGGCGAAATTCATCCTCAAGCCCGGCCTTGGCGGCGCCTTCCGGGGCAAGGCGCGTCGCAAAGCCGTCCGGGTACATGGCCTCAACCGACGGTGCCCACACAAGATCGACCTTGGCCTCACGCAACACTTTGATGTCGGTCGCGAAGCTTCGCGGATAGCTCGCGAAATCTTCATGTGGTGCAAATTGAGCCGGATTGACGAAGACCGACACTACGACGCGTTTCGCGCGCCGCCCAGCCTCGCGCACCAGCGCCATGTGGCCGCGATGCAACGCGCCCATGGTCGGCACCAGCGCGATGCGCTCGCCTGCCTTCCGGTAGAGTTGCAAAGCGCGGCGAAGCGCAGGGACCGCACGTATGACTTTCGGGTGGTCTGCCATAATTGTGGCCTTAACTGCGAATTGTCGTAAACCCGGATTACGACCTACAAGGCAGGATGAATATGGCCAAGCAAATTCATGACCAGGTCGGGTTTAGCTTGACTAAAGCCCCCTAATATTTTGAGAATTGAACGCCAGAGGGGCGGCATGTTGGTCCAACCTATCAATGAAACACCTCGATCTGCGCACGTGGTCGTGCTCGGAAACGAGAAAGGTGGCTCGGGAAAATCGACCATAGCGTTGCATATTGCGGTCGCGCTGCTCAAAGCCGGGCAACGCGTGGCCACCATCGACCTCGACTCGCGCCAGCAGAGCTTCACACATTACATCGATAATCGCCGGGCCTGGGCTGCGCGCGCGCGCATCGCGCTCGAGGTGCCCACTCACTATTGCATTGCGCGCGCCGAACACAACTCGCTGGCGGCGAATGAGGCGCAGGAATTCGCCAACTTTTCAGCGGCGATCAGTGCGATCGAGCATAGCCATGATGTGGTGGTGATCGACACGCCCGGTGCCGATACCTATCTCATGCGGCTCGCTCATTCGATGGCGGACACGCTGGTGACCCCGCTCAACGATAGTTTCCTCGATTTTGATGTGCTGGCCACTCTCGATCAAACCAATTTCAGCGTCACCGGCGAGAGCCACTACGCCGAAATGGTGCGCGAAGGGCGCCGGCAGCGGCGGCTGGTCGATGGCCACCTCACTGATTGGGTCGTGGTGCGCAATCGTCTCTCGACCCTTTCTTCACGCAACAAGCGACTAGTGGGCGATGGTATCAATGAATTGTCAAAGCGCATGGGCTTCCGCAGCGTGGAAGGTTTTGCCGAGCGCGTGGTTTATCGTGAATTCTTTCCGCGCGGATTAACCGCACTCGACGACCTGGACGAAGAGACTCTCGGTACCCGTCCGAACATGTCGCATGTAACCGCGCGAGAGGAAGTGATCACGCTGCTCAATGCGCTGCACCTACCGCTCTCCGAGAATGGTAAACGGCGTGCGGCTGCCCGCGCAGAATGGTACTCGGTCATGGACCAACCGCTGCAGGTCCACGATATTATCATGTAAATTCCCGGTCAGCTTGTATCTGAGCGCCAGTGTTGCCATTTGACAATGAGCAATATGGAAGGCAGCGCAGCAGCCGCGGTTTCAGTGTAGAATTTTACTATGAGCAAGGGATCTGAGCGAACTCCGGCGCCGGTTTCGCCCAAACCGGAAATCGAGAGGTTCATTGAGCAGGTGCGCGCTCTCGGGCCTTCGACCGCGCGAGGCAACCGTGGGCGGCTGATTTTTGCCCTCGACGCCACCATGAGTCGCCAGCCGACCTGGGATACGGCCTGTGCGCTGCAGGCGGACATGTTTCGCGAAGCCGCGAGCATTGGCGGGCTCGACATCCAGCTTGTCTATTTCCGGGGCTTGAATGAATGCCGCGCATCCGGTTGGGTCGCAGGCAGTGAGCGACTTGCTGAATTGATGTCACGGATCGATTGTCGCGGCGGCCTCACCCAGATCAGCAAGGTTTTGAGTCATGCCCGACAGGAACATGCGCGTCAAAAGGTGCAGGCCCTGGTGTTCGTCGGCGACGCGATGGAAGAGCCGGTCGACGACTTGTGTCTAGCGGCCGGCGAATTGGGTTTGCTTGGAGTTCCCGTTTTTATGTTCCAGGAAGGCGATGACCCGGTGGCGGAGAACGCGTACCGCGAGATCGCGCGGCTATCGCGCGGTGCCTATTGCCGGTTCGATGCCGGCTCGGCGCATCAGCTTGCCGAATTACTGCGCGCGGTCGCAGCCTATGCTGCAGGCGGCATCAAGGCGCTTGCCGAACTGTCGAAGAAGCGTTCGTCCGGCGCCCAAAAACTACTGGCCCAGCTGAAGTAGCCATGCCGGCGCTAATTTTCGGCGTACTCGTATTGGTGCTCGTTTTGTGGGCGCTCAATGTCATTTCCAAAGCCGATCCAAAAGTTGCCGCCCGCGTGACAAAAATCGGCGGTGGATTGCTTACGCTCGGATTTGCCGTATTTCTCGGCTTGCGTGGGGAGCTCGGTATCGCCATTCCGCTCGGCGTGTTCGGGCTCGGATTGCTCGGCTGGGTGCCGTTCGGGCCGGCCGGGTTCTCGGCCCGCACACAGAAAAGTGGTGGGCAGACGTCACGCGTGCGTTCGGCGTATTTCGAGATGGAGCTGGATCATGATAGCGGCACGATGCGCGGGCGTATTCTCGCCGGCCGCCATAAGGGCGCGGAGCTCGAGCGCCTCGATGTCAAGGCGCTGGCCGAGCTGCTCAGCGAGGTTGACGAGGAAAGCCGCGCGCTACTTGTGGCTTATCTTGACCGCCGGGATCCCGGCTGGAGTGAACACGCGCAAGCGGACGCGGCAGCGGGGCGGCGCGCGTCGAGCAGCGGAAAAATGTCGGAGGAGGAGGCCTATCAGATCCTTGGCCTGCAGGCCGGCGCGAGCACCGACGCCGTCAGCCGTGCGCATCGCACGCTGATGAAGAAACTGCATCCCGACCAAGGGGGCTCGACGTTTCTCGCGGCCCGCATCAATGAGGCCAAGGAAATCCTTCTTCGCCGCCATCGCTGATGTACTCTACAAACTTAACCATCAGCGGCTCCTGGATTGGCGCATCCCTGTTGTTGTTTTTATCTGTCAGTTCTTTACGAGCATGCACGGAATTTCGCTGCGTTTGAGGTGCTTGCAGGCAGCTTCCGCCTGAACCTTCTCCAGCCCGGCAAAACGCGCGCGGAAGAGCACTTTATCGGCCTTTTCAATGCGTTCGGTAAACGGATCGGCCTTGCCCAGCAGAGCCTTGGCCTTGCTTTGCGCCGTTTCCAGACGCTGCTTGGCTTCCTTCTCGTCCGGCAAGGCGCCGATCTGAATAATCCAACCGCTACGTGCTTTGATGGCGGGTTCGGCAGTAACCGCCGGAACTGGGACGGAGTTGGCAGCCGACGCAACTTTGGCTGGCGGCGCCACAAGCCCAACAGGCTTTGCAGCTGGCGGTGGTGTTGAGCGGGATGAAACCGGTGGCGGCGCAGCAGCCGAAGGCGGGACAGCGCTGGGTGGCGGTGCCGGAGCAGAGCCGGGTGACGCAGGCGGGGTCGCAGCGGCCAGTGGCGGAGCGGCCGGCGGCGGCTCGCTTCTGACGGTGGTGATGTTGGTGATGTTCGCCGGGTTGGCGATCCCGGGTGCTGGCGCAAGTTGTCGGCTATCTGATGGCAAGGGCGAAAGCGAAGCGGCTGTGTATATATTGCCGGGATGGACTGCGACAGTCTTCACCGCATTCGGCT
>JBARNC010000554.1:0-1624 GCA_049802775.1 Pseudolabrys sp.
AGCGACTGCGGGACGGTGAATAGATAAGCCCCGCCAACGGCAAGGGAAAGCGCAACAAGATGTATACGCATCGGCAAGCCTTCTGGCTTGCCCCTCCCCAACGCCACTATATCGATTTTTATTTAAACCGCACGAAGCCCACCGCAGAATCCACGGCCTGCTCTTTCACCTTTCGTTAACCGGCGCGGTGTGGCTATTTGGCCGGCACCACCAGTGAATAGCGGCTATCGGCTGCCAGACATTCGGCTTGTGGCAAGCCGAGCTCCTTACGCACCATGTTGGTCCCGAGCACCAGCGACACGATCTTGTAGTAGGCGTGACGGCGGCTCATGCCTTCGCGGCCCATGCCACAGTCCGAAGATAGCACCAATCGCTCGGCCGGAATGTGTTTAAGCGCGCGGCGGATGTGATCGGCAATTTCCTCAGGCCGTTCGACCTGCAGGGAATGGTGGTCGATAACGCCAATGCAGATTTTCTTGTCGGTGATGATCTTGCCGAAGGCCTCGAGATCCATGCCGCCGGCGCTGGCCGACTCGAAAGTGATGACGTCGGCATCGACCTTGTTCAACATGTCCAAAGCGTTCTTGTAACTCTGCACGTCCTTGAACATGCGCTGCTGCGAAGGATTGCCCCAGCAGGTGTGGCACCACACTTCTGTTTTTGCGCGCAGCCCTTTGACGGTGCGATTGAAAACATCGACGCTGAACGCCGGATTGATGACGTCGTCCACGATATTACGCACCGCCAGCAGATGGATCTGCGGCTCCTCGAACTGGATAACCGGGCAACCCGCGTCGGCAAGATCGTGCAGCTCCGCATTCAAGGCATCGGTGATCGCGAGGATGCGATCCTTGACTGATTTGTAATGTTTGTCCTGCACGGCGAACGCGACCAACTCCGGTCCGATGGTACCAAATTTGACCGGCCGTTTGGTCATGCGCTGCGCGACTTTCCACATCGCGGCATATTGCAGTTCGCCGCGGGTTACCGGCCCGACGATGCCGGGCATTACGCGCGATTCGAGATAGTCATGTAGGATGTGGCCGGGCGGAAATCCCAGCCCGCCCTTGCCGGCCGGTGTCGGCTGCGGACTGTGATCGAAGCCGCCCATATGCCGTGGCGGATAGTTTGTCCAGCTTTGACCGCCAACGTCGGAGTCAAAGTGTGCGTCGCCGTCGGTGACGATGTCGAGACCGGCTATTTCCTGCTCGTGCAGATAGATCGAGACTGCATCGACATATTGCTCGCGGAATTGGTTGTTCACCATCGCGTCAAGAAAGCTGCGAGAGCCAAGATTTTGGGTGTACCAACTCGGCCGCGGCAGTGAACCGGTGATCGTGGTCGGCAGCATGACGTCTTTGGTGGCGCGAAACATAGTCGAAATCTCCCCCAGGGCGCTTTGTTGTTGGCCGTAGTCTACGTCCACGACGTGCCACTTGGAAACGATCTTCGCGATTTCACGCACGAAACATGGACAAAACGCCCGCCGCTGCCCACCTAAAGTTGGGCAGTTTTCATGCTGTGCCAAAATGTCTGCTATAGTTTAACAATGAGCAAAGATCGCGACAGCTACATCATCCGGCCCGACCCACTCGATCCGCGGCTGACCGAGCGCGTCACCGGC
>JBARNC010000555.1:0-9407 GCA_049802775.1 Pseudolabrys sp.
GTGATGGGCGGCTATGGCCACTCGCGCCTGCGCGAATTCGTGCTTGGTGGCGCCACGCGCGGGCTGCTCGAGTCGATGACGGTGCCGGTGCTGATGTCGCATTGAGTCGTCCCGGGCGAGCGTAAGCAAGATTCGGGACCCGTACTCCGCAGTCCCTCGACGAGTTGGGACTATGGGTCCCCGCCTTCGCTGGGACGACAGTGGAGAGACACTCGTTTTGCTCGAGAGCCACGTCACGTTACACGACGAAGAAAAGGTCCTGATCCGGCCGCTTAAGCTGGAAGACGCGGCGCTTTACCCCAACTTTCTCGCCGAAGTGACGGCGGACGATTTGCGCCTACGCTTCTTCGCTCCGATGCGAGAGGTGAGCCACGAGCTGATCGACAAGCTCATTCACTACGATCCGGAACACGCCATGGCTTTCATCGCCATTGCGGAGGCGAGCGGCCGCATGCTGGGGGTCGTGCGCCTGCATGACGATCCCGGTGGAGACGGGGGGGAGTTTGCTATTCTTGTGCGCTCACACCTCAAAGGCCACGGACTCGGCTGGCTGATGATGAAGCACATGATCGCCTATGCCCAGGAAAAAGGGCTGGAAACCGTGCACGGACAAGTGTTGACTGAAAACACTACAATGCTGCAGATGTGCACCGAGCTTGGTTTTCATGTCACCGACGACCCTGGCGAACGCGGCGTGAAAATCGTAACGCTGCCACTTCACGAGCTGCCTGCGCTCACCGCGCACTGAGCAATAACTCGTGTCCCGGGCGCCGAGCCGCGCGAGCGAACGGTGCGCTGCTGACCCGGGACCGTCGTGAATGCTGACTTTGACGCGGCAATAATTATGGCAGCACGCACTGCGCGACGAGGCCGCGTGCGCGCGCATCGACGACACCAAGTGCGCGCAACGCCAGCAGCGTCATTGTTTGCACAGCCTCGCGTGCACTGCCAGCCGATGGAGCCAGCGGTCCGACCAGCCCTTCCAGTAGGGCGCCGATAACAGCCGGCGCAGCAACCCGAGCGTCTTGATCGAGCAAATGGCCGCCCGCGACCGCGGTGCTGATGCGCTTTTCCAGTTCGGCGACGAGCGCTCGGCGAAAATCAAGACGCAAGGCGTCGATGTCGGCGTCGACCGGCTCGGCCATTACCGCCCAGGCAAGCCGCCGCTCCTGTAATGCACGCGCAGCGAAGGTAGTGATGCAAGCGGCAAGCGCCGATAGCGGACCGGGTGCGGCATCGGCGGCGGCATGTATTGCGGCGAGCTCGCGCTCGGCCGTAGCAGCGATCACGTCGGCCACAAGATCATTCTTGGACGGAAAGTAACGATAGACGGTGCCGGCAGCGATGTCGGCCCGTTGCGCCACAGCCGCGATCTGCACCGCGGCCATGCCTTCTTCACCGGCAATCGATCGCGCCGCGTCGAGGATTGTCTGCTCACGCTCGGCGAGCCGGCGAACCACGTTCTCCGTGCGGCGATAGGCCATAAGAATGAGTGAACGATGATTCATGGGAGGGTGGCAAGGCCGCCGCTCGTCCCCGCGAAAGCGGTGACCCAGACAGGATTGAAGAATTGGATGCCCACTTGCGCGGGCGTGAGCAGAGATTATCGACGCACTTGCCTTCGCGGGGACGATTACATCAACTAGATTTGCCTCCACCCGCCAGCGACTTCTCCCGAATCCCGGAAAGCGTTGCGTTCGGGGTGATCGCCTCCGGATCGATCTTGAGGTGGATGATCGAGGGCTTGCCGGAGGTGCGCGCTGCGGCGAATGCGGTCGGGAAGTCGGCGCTTTTCTCCACCACCGCGCCGTAGCCGCCAAACGCCAGCGCATAAGCAACAAAATCGGGATTTCGCAAATCGGTCGCGATCACGCGACCAGGGTAGTCGCGCTCCTGGTGCATACGAATGGTGCCGTAGATACCGTTGTCGGCTACCAGCACGATCACCGGCAGCTCGTACTGCACGGCGGTCGCAAAATCCTGCCCCGTCATCAGGAAGTCGCCGTCGCCTGAAACGCAGACCACGATGCGGTCGCGATAGAGCGTCTGCATCGCCAGTGCGGCGGGCAAACCATACCCCATGGAGCCTGAGGTGGCGCCGACAAGCCCGCCGAACTTGCGCACGCGATAGAAGCGATGGACCCAGCCGGAGAAATTGCCGGCACCTTGCGTGATGATCGCGTCTGCCGGCAGATTGTCGCGCAGCCAAATCATGATCTCGCCGAGATTGACGGCGCCCGGCACAACTGTCGCCTTCTCGCCCCAGGCGAGATATTCGGCATGCGCGGCGTCACTCTCGCCACGCCAGGCGATCTCCTTCGGCGGCTGCAAGTTTTCCAGCGCCGCGCAGAACGCAGTCGGCGCCGCATTAATGGCGAGCTGCGGATGATAAACGCGGCCAAGTTCCTCGGCGCCCGGGTGTACGTGCACCAGTTTCGTCTGCGGCTCGGGGATATCGAACACGCTGTAGCTTTGCGATGGCATTTCGCCGAAGCGCCCGCCGATGAGCAGCACCAGATCGGCGCCTTTCACTCGCGCGAGCAGCTTCGGATCCGGACCGATGCCAAGATCGCCCGCGTAACAGCGATGCGTTGCATCAAACAAATGCCCGCGTCGGAAGGTCGTGGCGACTGGAAACGCAAAGCGTTCAGCAAAACGCATCAATGCGGCGCTTGCCTGCTCCGTCCAGCGGCTACCGCCGACCAGCGCGACCGGATGCTTCGCGGCCCATAGAAGATTTTGCAGCCGGTCCATGTCGTTCGAGCCCGGCCAGGTTTCCACGGGTTCGAAGGTGGTGGCATCCGGCACCGGCACGCGCTCGCGCAGCATATCTTCGGGCAGTGCGATCACCACCGGGCCAGGCCGCCCATTACAGGCAGTATGAAAAGCGCGCGAGACGATTTCCGGGATGCGCGAAGGGTCATCGATTTCCGTCGCCCACTTCGCCATGGTGCCAAACACCGCGCGGTAGTCGAGTTCCTGGAACGCCTCGCGCTCGCGCATTTCGCGGCCAACCTGGCCGACAAACACAATCATAGGCGAGGAGTCCTGGCGCGCGATATGGATGCCGGCCGACGCATTGGTCGCGCCGGGTCCACGCGTAACGAAACAGATGCCAGGTCGACCGGTTATTTTGCCAACCGCCTCCGCCATGATGGCGGCAGTGCTTTCGTGACGGCAGACGGTGAGCTTGATGTCGCTGCCATAGAAAGCATCGAGCGCGGCAAGATAGCTTTCGCCGGGCACGCAAAAAGTGTGACGCACTCCGTGGATCGACAACTGGTCGATCAGGATTTCGCCGCCAGTGCGTACGTTGTCCTTGCCGCGCATCGAGGTTATTTCACGATCTTTGCTGGCGGGATTTTTGGTGAGAATGGAGCCGGCGTCATCAACCAGTTGGCCTGCTCAATGACATTGCCGGCTTTGGCATTCTCCGACAGGAAATGCTTCCAGTCTGGATCCTGCATCATCTTGGCGCGTTTTTGCTCGCGGTCGGCTGCGCTCTCATATATCCAGCCGTGCACCAGCGTGTTGAGCTGGCCGCTTTCACTGACGAGATAATAGTGCGGCTCACCCATATAGCGGAGCTGCACCGGATAGGCGAGCTTGCTGTAAAGATCGAGTTGCGCTGGTACCCTGCCCGGAAGAATCCGATAAGTCCGATGGTCGATGAGCACTTAGCTCCTCCCTTGAAAAATGCCGCCTAAACCGGCGGTCAGGCGCGCACTCTTCCGGCAGGGGACGTGCCGGTCAATAGGATCGATTCGTACTCAGGATGTGATCGCGTGAACTATTCCGATCAGGTCGCAGGCTCGACCGTGGCGACCCGATAGGTATGCATCTCTCCGTCTTCGTCGCGGATTGAGACATATTCGCCGGGACTGAAGGCGTGCGCGCCGAAGCGGTATCCACTTTCGTCGTCATATTCCGCGGTCTGGTCGTAGTCGAAAATCCAGCGCCCGTGCTCGGGGCCGCCCGGCTTATGCACCAGGAAGCCATGCTCATCATCCTGACCTTCCGAAAATCGTCGCACGCGGCAATGATCGCGATGCTGTTTCCATAGCGCGGCGTCGATATGATTCTTGCCGTCGAGCGGAGCGACGAATTCGTAACCGTGCCGCGAGGATCCCTGGGGGTACTCCTTGGAACGGGCGAGATTGAGCCTGATACGCTTGAAGGTGTGCGGCAGGGTCGTCACGGTCTGGTCTCCTTGATCTCTAAAAGGGTGGCTATCATGCCGCAGTCCGGCAAGAACATATTGATCTGGATCAGCCCAAAATTTCCAGCCATTGCGACTATAGCGCGAGCATAAAGGGCGCGGCGCGATGACGACAGAGGTCTCGCAGCAGCCGGTGATCGACTTTTTGAACGATCCCGCTAATCATGGTGGCGCGCCAGTCAAGCGTGTCGACACCCACGCTGCCTCGGTTTTTCTGGCCGGAGAACGCGCGCTCAAGATCAAACGCGCGGTGCGCTTTCCGTTCCTCGATTTTTCCACGCTCGCAAAGCGCAAAACGGCCTGCGAAGCCGAGATTGCGGTTAACCGTGCTTTCGCCCCGTCGATCTACCGCGGCGAGGTGCCAATCACGCGCGAGCCAAATGGCCAGCTTGCGATCGGCGGAAAAGGTGAACCGGTGGAATGGGCCGTCGAGATGCAGCGCTTCGATGAGAGCCAGACGCTCGACAACCTGGCCGAGACTGGCCGAATCGACGAGGCGCTCGCGGATGCGCTTGGGCGCGCTGTGGCCGCGGCGCACCGAGTGGCATCGAAGGCTGCGGACGCGCAATTCGCAAAGACGTTTGCCAAAATTATTGCTCAAAACGAGGCGGAGCTCGCATCCGAACCGGATTTATTTTCGTTGCAGGAGCTGCGGGCCCTGGCCGCCGCAACGCGTGACGCGTTCGAACGCGTGAGATCGTTGCTGCAGGCGCGCGAGCGCGCCGGGTTGGTGCGGCGATGTCACGGCGATCTGCATCTCGGCAATATTGTTCTCATCAACCGCAAACCGGTCCTGTTCGACGCTATCGAATTCGATGACCGCATTGCCACCGTCGACGTTTTCTACGATCTCGCCTTTCTGCTGATGGACCTGATCGAGCGCGGACTTCATCGAGCCGCGAGCATTGTGTTCAATCGCTATTTGACCGACACGCAGCGCATTCACGATCTCGATGCTCTTGCCGCGCTGCCGCTGTTCATGTCGGTACGCGCAGCAATCCGCGCCAAAGTCACCGCAGCTCGGCGCAGACACAACGGATCGCGCACCGAACTTGAACGCGACGCGCGCGCCTATGCCGCGCTGGCGCAAAGATTGTTGATGCCGGCCAAGCCGCAACTGATTGCTATCGGCGGGCTCTCTGGTACCGGGAAATCGTTGCTGGCGCGTGCATTGGCACCTGACCTCCCCCCATCGCCGGGAGCGGTCGTGTTGCGCAGCGATGCCGAGCGCAAGGCGTTGTTTGGCGCCAGCGAGACCGAACGATTGCCAGAGACGGCTTATGCAGCAGACACCACGGCCAACGTCTACGCCACGCTTGCAGAAAAGGCGCGGCGTATCACCGCCGCCGGCCATTCTGCCATTGTCGACGCGGTCTTTGCGCAACCGAGCGAGCGGGACGGCATCGCAAGAGCCGCAGGCGGCGCTGCGTTCCAGGGCCTATTCCTCACCGCCAATCTCGAGAGCCGCCTCACCCGCGTCGGCGGCCGTACCGGCGATGCTTCAGACGCCGACACAATCGTTGCGCGCAAGCAGGAAGAATTCGACCTCGGTTATATCAATTGGGCTAAGGTCGATGCCTCTGGTACGCCGGAAGAAACGCTCATCCGCGCCGGAGCGATGCTTGGCCGCAAATGAGCGAGATATGCAGTGCGCGCCCTGCTGTTCCGCCGCTCAACCCGTGGCATTCCTTGGGAAAGCAATGCATAGCTTGAGCGAAGACGCCCGCTTCGCCGGTTCCTGACGATGACTGCCGCGAAAACCCGACACTCCTCTGCCCTGCGGCTCGCAGCCGGGCTCACCGGCTATTGCGCCTTCATCAATCTCTATTCGCCGCAGGCAATTTTGCCCCTGTTGTCAGAGGAATTCGGCGTGGGCGCGGCCGAGATTTCCAGCATCATCACAGTGAGCACGCTGGCGGTGGCCTTGACCGCGCCTTTCACCGGGACGGTTGCCGATGTGCTGGGCCGCAAACGCGTGATCGTCGCAGCAATGTTTGTGATGGTCATTCCGACCGTGATGGTTGGCCTCTCGACCAGTCTATCGGCGCTCATCTTCTGGCGCGCAGTGCAGGGCCTGGTGCTGCCGCCGATTTTCGCGGTCACGATTGCCTATATTGGCGATGAATTGCCTCATCACGAGGCAACTACCGTAGCCGGGATTTATTCGTCTGGCTCAAGCCTGGGCGGCTTCAGCGGCAGGTTGTTCACCGGCCTGCTTGCCGATCTGATCAGCTGGCGTGCGGGCTTTATGGCACTCGCGGCAATTACTTTTGCCGGCGCAATCGCGGTCGCGTTTCTTTTGCCGCATGAGCGCAAGTTCGTGCGCTCGGAGGGCTTGCGCGCCTCAGGGAAACAGATGCTCGCCCATTTGCGCAACGGGCAACTGATAGCGACCTACGCCGTCGGCTTCGGCGTGCTGTTTAATTTCATCGCAACCTTCACCTATGTAAGTTTTTATCTGGCGGCGCCGCCCTACAATCTTTCGGCGAGCTGGCTCGGCGCAATCTTCCTCGTCTATCTTACCGGTTCCGTGCTCACGCCCTGGACGGGCTGGGCTGTCGGGCGCTTCGGGCGACGGCGCTTCATGGTGCGAGTAATCGCTATCTGGGGCGTTGGGATCGCGCTGACGCTCGTCCCTTCGCTGCCATTAATCATTGTGGGCCTTGCGGTTTGCGCCGGCTGCGGTCTGATCTGCCAGGCGGTGTCGACCGGGTATGTCGCCGTCACCGCCAAGGCCGGGCGCTCCTCGGCGGTCGGGCTCTATGTAACGTCCTTCTATGTTGGAGGCAGCTTCGGAGCCGCGCTTGGCGGCCTCGCCTGGATCTTCGGCGGTTGGCCAGCCTGCGTTGCACTGGTTGCGCTGATGCTAGTTATCCTCGCGGCCATCGTGTCCTTCGGCTGGACGCGCCGCGTGCTGGCTGCCGCCAGCATGCCGCCGATCGAACCGCCCTGACTAGCAGCGCGTTTCGGCCCATACCGGTTTGCGCGCCACAAGCAGCGGACCATAGAGCAACACGAATAGCGTAAACCCGACAATCCACGCGAGGCCGGCGAATTCAAGTAGTTCGATCGATCCAACAAAGGGCGCGACGATCCGAGCCAGCGCCGCGACTAGCACGGTTATGTAAATGCCTTGCGTTGCGCGTCCGGCTCGCAATGGCTGGCCAGTGTGGCCAAGCGTCGCCCGTGTCATTACCGCAAGCGTCATGAGGCCAATAGCGCCCACCGTCCAGGCATGCACGCCGGCGCTCGGCGGGACGGCGCTGAGAAACGCCGATGCACCCATCAGTAAAAATCCCAGCGGCACAAAGGCGTAACCGACATGCAGGACCAGCACCAGACGGTCGGCGAGTGTGCGGTCGCCGGCCCAGCGCGCGAGCCGCGCGCACTGCAAGCATCCGCCAATTAGCAGCAGCACCCCCGTGATGGGATGTGCCGGTGCGCCGACCCAACCAAGCAACGCAAACGCACTTGTCGCGATCGCCACCAAGTCGAAACGCGAGAATGGCACCGGCCGCCGGCCAGGTTTGTTGCGTGCGAGCCAGTTGCTGGTGAAGCTCGGCACGATGCGGCCGCCGATCAAAGAGATGAGCAGTATGACTGCCGCAATGCCGAGGCGGTTGCCGTAGTCGGCCGAACCTTTGAAGAATACCTCAGTATGGAAGACAATGTTGCCGAGGATGAGCACACCGAGAATGATCAGAACGCGCAAATTTCGCCAATTCTTTCCCGCAATAATTTCGCGCGCCGCAACAATTGCAAGCACGATCAGAAAGCTCACGTCGATCAGGGCCGCCGCAACGCCGCTCATCTTCGCCGACCACAGGATGGCGGCGCGGCCGGCGAGCCACAGCAATGCGAGGCCGGCGAGCGGCCAGCCACTCACAGGCAGGCGGCCTGTCCAGTTCGGGATGGCGGTGAGCAGGAAGCCTGCGACCGCTGCAGCGACATAGCCGTAGAGCATCTCGTGGATGTGCCAATCGAGCGCGGTGAAATGCGTCGGCAGTGTGAGCACGCCCATATATTGCGGCAGCCAAAACAGGATGCCGAACGCCGCCCACAGGCCCGCGGCGAGAAAGAATGGACGGAATCCGTATGCAAATAAGGCAGGACCGGCGTACTCGCGGCGGCGTTGCAAGGCAGCGGGGATCGGCATTGGCAAAACTTTCAAGTCAGAGAGTTTTTTGCATGCCTGCGGCGCGCGCGAATTGATTTGAATCATAGCCCAACGCGGTACATCGCCACGCGGTTCAACGTGCTGCGCTCGGATGCCAGCCTGGCGTATAGCCACGCGCAAGTATGGAAAGGATCATCGGCGGCGTGAGCACGTCGACCTCGATGCCAGGCAGGCGAGCTTTCGATGCTGAGTATCCCGAAGGTGTCCACTGCAACAATTGTTTGTCTCGCACGGCAAAAGCTTCACCATCGAGCGCGATCATCGCGCCATCGGGCAGTGTGTCGAGTTTTCGCCGATGTGTTCGCTTGGCTTTGCCGTCCAATCGTTCGGCGTGAAGGGTTCTATCTATCGACGCTGCCGACGCGCGCTTTTTCTTGCCCGAGAATAATGCTGCAAATCGTTCCGCATCTTTACGCCGGCACTCGAAGCACGGCCGGTGCCCGGCGGCAAGCGCCGTGATCTCGTCGAGAAAGAATAATTCGGTGTAGCCGTCTCTCCAAACGTTCCGATGGCGGTTGTTGAATTTGAGCTTGCAGCAAATCCACGCCTGCGTGACCCAGCGCCGGGTGGCCAGCTTACGCCGCGCGTCGTGAAGGCGCCCACCCCGATTACCCATCCATGTTCCGCGCGCGGGCGCCGCGAATATTTCGCCGAAGGGAGAGACGCGATTTTGCAGCGGCATTGGACGCCAAATGCAAGGTGGCCGGACCCGGCCCGGCCACCCTACCCCGCAATAACGTTTTCGTCAGGTCACCCGGCGCGGCTGCATGATCAGTGCCGGCATGGCGTAGCGGCGCAAGGTTTCGGCCGCAGCAAGACCGAACAACAATTTTGAGATCAAGCTCACCGAATAGGGCACGAGATTGACGAATGTGGGACTCACCGCCGGTAGCACGACGAAGAAATTCATCGCCCACACCGCGGCCAGCGTGCCGGCGTCAATGCTTCAGATTTCAGCCCTGCGGCTGCGGAGCAACTTCACCTGTCGGCGGCTCGGGCCGCGGGCGCGGC
>JBARNC010000556.1:0-3363 GCA_049802775.1 Pseudolabrys sp.
GACCCAAGACGGTAATTCGGTCGTCTCGCTTATTATCGAAGACACCGGACCCGGAATAAATTCCGAAAACGGTGACCGTGTATTTGATCCATTTTTCACGACGAAAGCATCCGGGATGGGATTGGGACTTTCCATCTCTCGGAGGATCATCGAGGATCACGGCGGTGATTTGCGGCTCACCGAGACCGGTTCAGATGGCTGTACTTTTGAAGTCTCTTTGCCAGCGTAGCAACGAGCGACAGCGGAGATCTCAGGCGGGCAATCGCTAATGCTGGAGCAGGCATTAAACGTGTAGGACTTACAGACAAGTCTCCCGCACTGCCAAACGAGTGAGGAGACTAATGTCCGCTATGGGTCATAAGCCGACATTGCAATAAGTCCCTCGGCGCGAGTATACAGTTTGCCGACCGGTTCTCACATTCGACGACAAGAACACTCTGGGGTTGTGAACAATTGATACGTTTTGAGGTAAAACGAGTAGGACAGATCTTCGTTCCGTCGTTGTGGCCGGCAATATTGCGGGGCAAAATCAGTCAATGCGCACCTAATTCCTTGTTCGATGAGTGCGGTCGCTTCACCCGCCTATCGCTACTCATCTTCACAAGAAATGTCCGCTTTGGGTCATAAGTGGACATTTGCAGTGCAAAACGCCATGTGCGCTTTACCCCCAAAAGCGGACATTCGTCGGTACTGACGGGCAAGACGGGAACTCTATCGGATGACTGCGACGCGAGATTACTTTGCTTGCAGACGCCAAACGTACTCGGTCAATGCAAAAATTTTGGTACGCGTGAACAACTCGGGATCGTAGAGAGGGTCCAGGTTGTGGCTCTGGAGCTTATACACTTGGCCCCAGATAGGCATGTTCGCTGAGCCGTGCGCCCTTACCCGCACCGTTCCATCTATAGTCCAGTACACGCGCAAGAACGGATACACGCCGCCGTTCTTTTTGGAAAGCTCAGTGAGATTGGGCAGATCGGTGCCTTCTTTGAGGAGCTGCACATAAGGTCCGTCACCCTTACCACTCAAACCATGGCAAATGGCGCAGCGCGTATCATATTCATTCTTGCCTACATCGACGCTTCCCGCTGTCAAGCTACTTTCTTGCGCATGTGCCATTGTAGCAATACCGGCTGCAATTGCGCTGACTGTGAATGCTCTGACTAATTTGGAATTCATTATTCTCTCCGGCAAATGGATGCGCGGCATAAGGTGCTAGCGAATGAAACTCCTTAATCGCTATCCATAATGATGTAGATCAAGATGGAGCAAAAGCAAACATGGCGGCGCGTCCGCGCGATGTCCGCTTTACCGCCAATAGCGGACATTCTCAGGTGTCGTTGGAATGTCCGCTAAGTGCCAACAGCAGACATTCGGGCTAATTGCTACCGAATGTGGTGCTCGGTCATGCGGCCCGCTAACTCGCATGTCGATTTCAGGACAACCTTATGTTCAGTGGGCGGTGAACGCGGTAAACTTCGGTTGTGATGCTCGTCATCTCGATTATTCTCGAAGCCGCCGTCCCGGTGATAGCCGCGCTCGCCGCGCAGGGTGGGCGGCCATACCTCTATGGTCTTTCCTTCACGTTCGCGGTTTATGTGCTCTATGACCTCGCGCGCTTCCTACGATGGCCGGTCGAGGGGCCGCTGCTATCAGGATTATTCTTGGCGGCGACCACAACCGCCCTGCTGGCGGTTGGGGGCTGTACCAGGAAAGACGAGGGAAGCAGTAGCAAAAGCTGGAGTTAACGGAGACTTCGAGATGAGCAAGGAGCCTGAAGCGAGCAGAAAGCCGCTCGAGCTGACGATAAAAATCACGGTAGGTCACAAGGACCCCGACGCTTTGACGAGATTGTTGATCAAGCAGCGAGAAGAGCTACTCAGCGCGGCCGACTCGGTCGAATACGTTCCGCACTTCCCTATGGAGTGGCTGAGGAAGACAGGGTTTTGATCCAGCCTCGGTCATTAGCGGACATATGCGGTGCAAAAAGGTATGTCCGCTTTACCCCCGAAAGCGGACATGTGCAGTGCAAACAGGCATGTCCGCTTCGTGCCAATAGCGGACATCGCGTGCCGCGCGGCATAGACAGTTTTCGAAATAGTAAAGCCGGGCGCGGAGGCCGCCCCGGCTTCACTTCGATCTACCGGTCAATCATTAGTCGCAAACGCGACGCGAGCGGAATATGACATCGCCGCTTGGCGTCATCATACGCTCGCGGATCACGCGACACTCACCCGCATAGGCGTAGTCATGCCAATACCGGTGATGGTACCCGTTCCAGTAAGGGCCGACGCCGACACCGGCGCCAAATGGACCAACTTGTACGCCTATGCCTTGCGCGTTTGCCGATGTTAGCGCTACGGCACCTGCAATCGCGAGTGCCGACACCGCAACAAGAATCCGTTTCATAATAGCCTCCCTTCTTGTGCGGGGCGTCAACGTCTATGGACCGATGCGCGTTTCCATTCATTACAGTGATTTAAGGTTCCCGGAACTTTGTTTGGAAACCCGCACAGTTTGTCGCTTCCGAATTTTTGCACGAAGCACCCGTGGAACTCATGTCCGCTTTTAGCCCCAGAAACGGACATTCCGGCGCGTGACCTGTATGTCTGCTAAGGGCCAAGCGCACATCACCAAAATGTTTTCTTGTCTGAATGAACGTTCAGCGAATTGAGCAAACCTTCCGCCAGTGTTGCGCGTTAGGGGCGCATCCAGGGGAGGAATGCGCATGAACAAAATCAAGCTACTTGTTGGCGCTGCTGCGCTATGTGGCGGCCTAACAGCGACCGCAGCGACTGCAATGCCGATCGCACCAGTCCCGGCAAACAGCGCTGCGAACGTGGAGCAAGTACGTTGGGCCTGCACTGGCTATGGCCGGTGCTGGTGGCGACCTAACTACTATCGTGGCTACCGCGCCTACGCGTATTACCCTCGTCGCCACTATTGGCGTCATCATCATCGCCACTACCACTAATAATGATGATAACGGTAGCGGAGCATACGAGCTCCGCTACCCGTTGACGGACAAGTGCCGTCATCGGCAAGCAGACACTGTGAGGCTTCAGCTTGATGTCCGCTTTACCTCCGAAAGCGGACATGTGCAGTGCAAACAGGCATGTCCGCTTTGTGCCAAAAGCGGACATTTTCGTTTTCAAGTGCGATGTCCGTTTTTCCCCGAAAAGACAATTTGTCGAACTGTAAAACCAGACTGCCGCGGGCAGTCATTCGCAGATACCGCGAGAAGTCAGCAAAAAGCGGACCGTCGTATCCGCATTGATTGAACGCAAAGATGTTTTCGCCGCGGTTACCAACCGCTGCCGCTGACCAATGCAATTTCCGCTTGGTCGGCTGCGAGTTTGCGAT
>JBARNC010000557.1:0-6822 GCA_049802775.1 Pseudolabrys sp.
GTATGCAAGCGGGTCGGCGACGGATTCTGGCACCACGATTGATGCGGCAAAATGGATGATGGCAGTGATGCCATGCGTTGCGATGGTGTCGGCGACCAGCGACTGGTCGCCTGTGCTGCCGGCGACAAAGGGGACGGAGCTTGGCATTAGGAAGCGGAATCCGGTCGAGAGATTATCGAGCACGACCACCGGTTCCCCAGCGTCGACGAGCTCGTGCACCATGTGGCTACCGATATAGCCGGCACCGCCTGTGACCAGAACCGTCATGCTTGATGTCCCCTCCTGGTCCCAGCGAATGTGACCAATGATCGTAATAGCTACATACTGATGATGCCGCGCGATGGCATGGTTATGGCGGGCATGCTTAATGCCCGGTATATGGGTGCCGCAACCGCGTCATGACCGATATTCTCTTCATCAAGACCTCTTCTCTCGGCGATGTGATTCATCACATGCCGGCCTTGACCGATGCCCGAAAGGCGCGCAGCGATGCGGCTTTCACCTGGCTGGTGGAAGAGATGTTTGCGCCCCTGGTGCGCCTGCATCCAGCTGTGACCGAAATCATTCCCGTAGCCTGGCGGCGCTGGCGAAAATCATTCTACGCACGGGCGACAAGGACCGAGATTGCCGCAAGTTTCCGCGCCATTCGCGCGCAGCAGTATGATGACATCATCGACAGCCAAGGTCTTTTGCGCTCCGCCATATTGGCCCACATGGCCCACGGTCGGAGCCACGGTTACGATGTTTCAAGTATCCGCGAGCCCTTGGCTTCAATGTTTTATGATGTCCGCCACCGGGTCGATCGCAATTTACACGCAGTCGAGCGCAATCGGATCCTGACTGGGCTAGCGCTCGGCTACATGCCGCAGGGCGCTCCCGAATTTGGGCTCGATCGCGCATGCTTCACGAATGACGCGTCGCGCTACGCTGTGTTGCTACACTCGACCGCGCGGTTGGAAAAACAATGGCCGGAAACCGATTGGGTGGCTCTCGGTAAGGCACTCGGTCGGGAGTTTGAACTGGTGTTGCCATGGGGTACCGCGGTCGAGCGTGCGCGCAGTGAACGCATAGCGCTCGAAGTGCCACGCGCACGCGTGCCTGAGCGCGCACCGCTAGACCAGGTTGCAAAACTGATTGCCGGCGCGCAATACGTCGTCGGCGTTGACACGGGTCTCTTGCATCTTGCCGCTGCGCTCGGCGTCCCGTTGGTTGCGATCTTCGCCGGCAGTAAACCAAGGCTCACGGGCCCTGTCGGGAGCGGGGTACTGTCGACTCTTGGCGACGATGGTATGCCACCAACGGTCGACGCCGTAATCGAAGCGGTTGCAAAAATTGTTCGATGATTTTTTATGCCACACCTGCGCGCAGCAGGTCGTGCACGTGGATGACACCAGCTGGCTCGCCAGCCTCGACCGCAAACAGGGCGGTCACCTTCATCGAATTGAGAATATCAAGCGTCTCGCTGAGCAGCTGATCGGGTCGTACAGTTTTCGGTTTGCGGGTCATAACGTCGTCGACACGGGCCTTGAGCAAATCATTGCGCATGTGGCGACGCAGGTCACCGTCGGTAATAATTCCGACCAGGAGGCCGCGTCTATCGGTGATGCCCACACAACCGAAACCCTTGGTTGTCATCTCGAGGATCGCCTCTGACATAAGAGTGCCGAGCGGCGCCAGCGGCATGGTTGTGCCGGTGTGCATGATATCCCGCACGGTCTTCAGCAATGTCCCGAGCTTGCCACCCGGATGCAGCATGCCGAAAGCAACAGCAGTGAATCCGTGGCTTTCGAGCAACGCGATGGCCAAGGCATCGCCGAGCGCAAGTTGCATCAGCGAAGAAGTCGTCGGCGCCAGATTGTGCGGGCAAGCCTCGCGCGCCTGCGGTAGCACGAGAACCACGTCCGCAACCTTGGCTAGGGCGCTCTCCGGCATCGCTGTCATCGCGATCAACTTGATTCCGTGGCGGCGCGAATAATCGGTTATGTTTCTGAGTTCCGCTGTTTCGCCCGACCACGATAGCGCCAGGACAACATCGTTGTTGGCGATCATTCCGAGATCGCCGTGGCTCGCTTCGCCCGGGTGTACGAAAAAGGCGGACGTGCCGGTGGACGCGAAGGTCGAAGCGATTTTGCGCGCGACGTGGCCGGACTTGCCCATGCCGGTCACGATTACTCGGCCTTCTGCGGCACGGATTAGATCGATCGCAGCGGCAAAACTGGTGCCGAGCCCGTCGTGCAATGCAGCAGCGAGCGCATCGACACCGCTGCCTTCGGCCTCCAGAGTTCGCAAAGCCGACGCGATTGCGGCCTGCGCACGGTCGCTGGTGACATGAGCGGGGTTCGGTTTAGCCATGGGCCTTTGATAGCACGAAAATAACGTCACGTCAGGCTTGCCCCACCCGTTCGTTAACGCTGGGCGAGCGCGCGGCGGTTCATTTCGTACGATTTTTCGCCTCCGCGAGCACTTGCCGCACGCTCGTCAGCACGGTTTTGATTGCGACATCATCGGTACGTCGATGACGCACGGCATCGTTGCCATCGATGCGAGCGCGGGCGCGTGCATCATCATCACCCATCGGTTCAAGAATGGCCGCGATTGGATTGAGCGGTTTCCAATGCCACGGGCTGGTTGGGCCAAAGATTGCGACCGTCGGCGTGCCAATCGCCGCTGACACGTGCATCAAACCGGAATCGTTGGTTACTGCGATATCAGCTGCTGCCACCGCAAGGATGGCGTTACGTAGATCGCTGCTCGTCAAGTCGCGCACGCGGTTGCCGCCCGCCTCTGCGATTTGTTTGGCCAGTGGCGATTCGTTCGGCCCACCCAGCACCCAGACCGATGCGCCATCTCGCGTGAGAGCCCGCGCCAATTCGGCATAATGGCGGACGGGCCAAGCTTTGCCGGCGCCAATCGCACCCGGTGATAGTGTAATGATGGGCCGAGCATCATTCGCGAGCCCCCGTCGATTCTGCCACGCTTCCACTTCTTGGGTTGGTACTTTTAGTTCGGGCACCGGCCACTCATTGGGAAGCGGTGCGCCCCTTGGCAGTGCTAACGCGCCCATCTGGTCGATCATGCGCGGCAATTTGCGCTCGCCGAAACGCACATCGTTGAGCAGGCCAAAGCGAAGCTCGCCAGCAAAGCCTGTGCGAACCGGAATGCCGGCGAGCCACGGCGCCAACGCCGCCTTCCACTTGCGCGACATCACCAAAGCTTGCCCATAGTGGCCTTCACGCAGCCGACTGGCGAGTTGTCGCTGCAAAGCCATGCCAAGACGTCGCCGTGGCAAATCAGCGACGATCGCCTGCCGGACGCCGCGCATGTAATCGGCGAGTGGTGCGCAAAGAGTGCTGCTGACGATGTCCACTGGTCGTTCGGGGGCCTGCGCGCGCAGCAGCTTGACCACTGAATGGCATCGGACGAAGTCGCCAATCCACACAAAAGGAACGATCAACACCGGCGCGGTGGGATGATTGAAGTCGTGGCTCATGGGTTTAGGGCCGCGCTCCCCCGTTTTGCCCCGATCTGGCCGGCATGGCAGGCGTTAACCTGCGCCGCAGCCGCCTGTCCAGCCGCGATTTTTACCCAGTTCTGAGCCATTTGCCGGACTAAAGGGCGAAAGATTGCGCCGGGCGGCTGACTGGGGCAAAGGTTTGCCGCAGAGCTGCGTGGCGGCGAGGGGTAGAATGTTTTTGGTCACTGGTGGGGCCGGATTCATCGGATCGAATGTGGTCGCCAGCCTCGATGAGGCGGGCGCGACCGACATTGTGGTGAGTGACAAGCTCGGCCACGACGACGCCAAGTGGCGCAACCTTGCCAAACACCAGGTCGTGGACTTTATACCGCCGGCTGATCTGCCTCGTTGGGTCGACAGCCGCAAGCTCGACGCCGTGATTCACATGGGCGCAATCTCCGACACGACCGCGACGGATGGCGACCTGGTGATGGAAAACAATTTCCGCCTGTCGCTGAAGCTGCTCGACTGGTGCACAAAAACACGCACGCCGTTCATTTACGCCTCGTCGGCGGCGACCTATGGAGATGGCAGTCAAGGCTTTGACGATGACTGGTCGATTGATGCGTTGCGCAAGCTCAAGCCGATGAACCTTTACGGCTGGAGCAAGCATCTGTTCGATCTCGCGCTAGTTGATCGCTACGTGAAGAAAGAAAAAATGCCGCCGCATTGGATCGGGTTGAAGTTCTTTAACGTGTATGGTCCAAACGAATACCATAAGGGACATATGGCGAGTGTGTTGGCGAAGGTGTTCGATAGCACCAAAGCCGGCCAACCAGTGCGTCTGTTCAAGTCGCACCGTGCGGGTATTGCGGATGGCGACCAGCGCCGTGATTTCATTTATGTGGATGACGCTATTTCCATACTCCTCTGGCTGTTGGAGGCAACGGGAATAAACGGCATCTTCAATGTCGGCACCGGCAGGGCGGAAAGCTTCCGCGACATGATCGGTGCAATGTTCAAGGCACTTCATCGGCCGGTGAATATCGAATATATCGACATGCCTGAGGCTATCCGCGGGCAATATCAATATTTCACTGAAGCGCGTGTCGTACGGTTGCGTCACGCTGGTTATAACGCGGGCTTCATGCCGCTCGAGACTGCCGTGAATCAATACGTCACCGGTTATCTCAACCGCGACGACCGTTATCGGTAACGCGATGTACGATTTCGACAAACATCTTGCCGCGCTATCAAAGCAGACTGTGCTCTGCATCGGCGATCTGATGCTCGATGAGTTTATATATGGCGAAGTCTTGCGTATCTCGCCGGAAGCGCCGACGCCGGTGATTGCAGTCAAACGCGCAGAATTAATGATCGGTGGCGCGGGTAACGTGGCGCGCAATCTGGTGGCGCTCGGTGCACGTTGCATCTTTGTCGGTGCCGTCGGCGATGATGAGGCAGGTGGCGCCTTGACCAAGGCGCTTGGCACCTACCCGCTGATTGAATTCCAGCTGGTTGTCGATGGCGGGCGCCAAACCACACGCAAGGTCCGCTTCGTTTCTGAGCATCATTCGACGCATCTGCTACGGGCGGATTGGGAAACAGCCGTGGCGATCGATACCGGCAGCGAAGATGCGCTTATTGGGCATGTGATTAAGGCGATCCCGCGCGTGGGTGCGGTGGTTTTGTCCGACTACGCAAAAGGCGCGCTCACTCCACGTGTGGTCCGCGCCGTGATCGATGCCGCGAACGAGCGCGGCAAACCGGTGATGGTCGATCCCAAAGGCCGTGACTATAGCATTTACCGCGGTGCTACTCTGATTACGCCAAACAGGCAGGAGCTCGCCGACGCCACTCACAGTCCGGCCCGGACCGACGATGAGATCGCCGATGCTGCGGCGAAACTTTGTGATGCCGTGGCTGCAAAAGCGGTTTTGGTGACGCGCAGCGAGGCCGGCATGACTCTTGTGAGCGGTGGTGTGCCGGTCCATATCCCCGCCTATCCGGTGCGCGTGCGCGATGTCTCGGGTGCCGGCGACACGGTCGTGGCGGTGCTTTCCGCGATGATGGCAATGGGTGCGGATTTTGAGTCTGCGATGCGCGCGGCAAATGCTGCCGCTGCCGTAGTGGTCGGAAAACGCGGTACTGCAACGGTATCGGTCGCCGAGTTGCGCTCGCGCATATTGCCGGCGGCGACGCTAGCTCCTGAAGAAAAAATTGTTTTCGATTGGAGCGTCCTTGATGACCATCTCGCCGAGTGGCGGAAGCAAGGTCTTCGCGTTGGCTTTACCAACGGCTGCTTCGATCTGCTCCATCCTGGTCACGTCAAGTTGTTGGCCGGTGCGCGCGCGGCCTGCGATCGCCTGGTTGTGGGGCTAAATGGCGATGACTCCGTCACGCGGCTGAAAGGCGTCGGACGTCCGGTACAGCCGGTGCAGGCACGCGCCGAAGTGCTGGCCGCTCTCGAAGCAGTCGATCTGGTTGCCGTGTTCGATGAGGACACGCCGGAAAAGTTGATCGACCGCGTGAAGCCTACCGTGCTGGTCAAGGGGAGCGATTATACCCGCGATGAGGTGGTCGGCCGCGCGATTGTGGAGGCGCACGGCGGCGAGATCATTCTGATCGATATCGTGCCTGGCCATTCGACCACATCGATGGTCGAACGCACGCGCGCACCGAAGACACGTTCGTCCCGGTGAAAGATTCCTCGTTGTCACGCAATGCGTCCGATCATGAGGTGCGGCTGGTTGCCGCGTTTTTTGGGAATATCAAGGGCTATTTCGTCGAGGTCGGCGCCAATGATCCGCGCGAGCGCTCACAAACGTGGCATCTCGAGCAGGCAGGCTGGACCGGCATCCTGATTGAGCCGCAACCCGACCTCGCCACTAAATTGCGCGCCAACCGCAAGGCAAAGATCTTCGAAGTTGCCTGCTCCTCGCCTGAAAACGCCGGACGCGAGCTACCGCTCCAGGTCGCAGGACCGCTGTCCACTCTTGATCGCAAGCACATGGCGCCCGGCGCCACGCCGGAAAAAGTCATCACTGTGCCGATCCGGACACTGGACAGCATCCTGATGGAAGCAGGCTGCCCTGCGAAGTTTGACTTTCTGTCGATTGATGTGGAAGGCCACGAAATCGAAGTGCTCCGCGGCTTCGATATTGCTCGCTGGCGGCCACGGCTGATCTTGCTCGAGGATCACGTCGCTGACCTGTCAAAACATCGGTACCTCACCGCTGCCGGTTATCGCATTGTCCGTCGCCATGAGAACAATGGCTGGTATGTGTCGAGCGAATCGGCCGTCATGTGTCAATGGCCCGATCGCTGGGAGATTGTGCGCAAATATTACCTCGCTCTTCCGTTCCGGG
>JBARNC010000558.1:0-11835 GCA_049802775.1 Pseudolabrys sp.
CACTTGTCATCGGTGGCCTCATGACCGGTTGCCGCTATAGCGAGTTGGCCGCACTCGGGGCCGAGGATTTCAACGTCGATTCCGGAACGATAACGATTCGGATCAGCAAGAGCGGAAAGCCCCGCCATGTCGCTCTGTCAGCCGAAGGGAGCCAGTTCTTTGCCCGTCAATGTCTAGGGAAAGCTCCCGGCGCGCTATTGTTTACCAAAGGCAGCGGTCGGAAATGGTCGGCATCTGACCAACAACGCCCGCTGGCGGCAGCTTGTGCTGCGGCCAAAATTGCGCCGATTACCTTTCACGGGCTCCGCCATACCTACGCTTCCCGCCTTGCGATGAAAAGCGCCCCACTGGCGGTTATCGCGGCACAGCTCGGACACGCGGATATACGGATGGTCGAGAAGCATTATGGACATCTCGCCCCGAATTATGTGGCGGATACGGTACGCACTGCATTCGGTACTTTAGGCGTTATCGAAATCGACAATATCGTTCCATTGACTGGGAAGTCACCAGGTTGAGCATGAGCAGATGCAGACTTGAATTCAGACTAGTTGATTAAGAGTCACGTCGTCTGGGTTCAACAATCAGTTAAATGTAAACGCCGTAAACCCACGCTATTTCAGAACAATAGGATACGAGCGAATTGTAAACGGGGTGGATTGGTCTTTGACCTCCAACCAGACCGTTATGAGCGGCACGCCCTCCCCGGAAAAGCCGGAAAAATCTGACGATTAGCGTGACGTTCGACGACGTTTGTTCTTGTTTGGTTGCCGCGTATCGTTGGTCAATCGTTGGTCAATCATTTATATCACGCCCGCACGATCAGGAGCACGATGTATGCAAATAACCAGTTCATATCCACGCAAACTGCTTGCAGCAATCGGTTTGATCGTGGTGGCTACTTTAGCCGAGGCGCAAACGGCCCCTCCCAATTCTACAGCCAACGCCATCAAAGTGCCGGCCATTCCCAAAGGCAAAGAGACCGACGTTAAATTCTACGCTGCGAATGGCGGCCGAGTGGTTATGGGCAGAGATGCGCTTGAACAGATGCCGAAAGCGGGCTTGGTCCTGTGGCTTGCTGGCAATCAGTTTTTTGCCATGGATGACGTCATCGGCGCCTTCCAAAAACATAATCCGGCAACAAGCGTCGGGCTCATCACCCTGCCGCCGGGGTTGCTGTTGCAGGCTATCAAGGCCGACGGGTGGATATACGATGACAAGGAATATCGTGGACAACCGGATATCTATGCATCCGTCAGTCTCGGCCATCTCAAGCAGCTCAAGGCGTCCGCGATGATGGATAGTTACATGGTCTACATGCACAATGAGTTGCAGATCATGGTCGCGCAGGATAACCCAAAGAAGATTGCCAGCGTGCAGGATCTGGCGCGCCCGGATGTGCGCACGTCCATGCCCAATCCGATCAACGAAGGGATCATGCAGTTCTACATCCGCAAGGTACTGGAGCGGCACGGCATCTGGCAGACCATCTCAGGCGGCAAGGAGTGCGTGCATTGCCAGACTTCCGAAAATAATTGGTTCACGGCAGTTCACCATCGCGAGACGCCCGACCGGATCCTGGCAAACCAATCGGACGCGGGGATGGTATGGAAGACTGAGGTGCTGGCAGCGTTGCGGAGCGGCGCCCACGTCGAAGCAGTCGCCCTCCCGGAGCAGGACAGCTTGCGAACCGAGGTTTCTTACGTGATTGGCATGCTGAAGAGTTCCAAACATCGCGAAGCCTCGGAGGCGTTCCTGAACTTCTTGCGTTCACCCGAATGCCAAGATGCCTATGCCAAATTCGGTTTTGTCAACGCAAGTGAGACCGAACTGCAGCTAAAGGCAATTCCGGAGATTTAGTGTTCCGCGGCCACATCGGCGTGGCCGATTAACAAGAAATGCGTCTGCGAGCGGACAGCGCGGCATGGCCAAGACGTTCAAGGTCGGCGATCACGTGAGTTGGAATTCAGAAGCTGGACGCGTGCGTGAAAAAATCGTGAAAGTACATCGACGCGACGTCAACTACAAAGGTCACGTTCACCACGCCGGCCCAGACGAGCCGCAGTATGAAATCAAGAGCGATAAGACCGATCACGTTGCCTTGCACAAGGCCGCGGTGTTGAGACACCTCGACTAATGCCGGACGCGAATTTGATAGTACAGTGGCAGAAATGGCTCTTCCGTTCTTCACCGTCGGCCATTCCACACGCTCCATCAGCGAATTCATCGAATTGCTCGGCGCTTCGGAAATTGGCCTCGTCGTTGATGTGCGCTACGTCCCGCGTTCGCGGACAAATCCGCAATATAATTTAGAAACGCTGCCCAAATCATTGTTGGAATTTCAAATCGTCTACGAGCATATGACCGAGCTCGGCGGCCTTCGGCCACGCGCGCATGATATTGCGCCCAGCGTCAATGGCTTCTGGGAAAATCAGAGCTTTCACAACTACGCGGATTACGCGATGAGCGCCGGCTTCCAGTCTGGCCTGGCCAGGTTGCGTGAGCTCGGCAGTGTCCGGCGCTGTGCCGTGATGTGTGCAGAGGCGGTTTGGTGGCGGTGTCATCGCCGGATTATTGCCGACTACCTGCTTATTGCCGGCGAGCAGGTCTTTCACATACTTGGGCCCGGCAAGATCGTGCCGGCGAGTTTGACGAAGGTTGCCAGGCCACATCCAGACGGAGCGCTAATCTATCCGGCCGAAGCGGCGAAAGCGAGCAACATGAGCGATTCAATGTTGCGGCCTTAGCAATTTAAGTGGGCCTCGTTTTCAACCGTTCGCGTTCGCATCGGCAAACACCCACAACGTGCCGGTCGGATGAAGACGCGCTGCCGGTATGCTATCGTCGTTACGGCGAAGCCGTTTAAATATCGCCCGTTTCTCGTCTCCTGCGACAAGGAAAACCGCATGCCGGCTGCTCTCGAGCACCGGATAAGTCAGTGTGATACGCGCTTCCGGCTTGGCGCCAACGACTGCGCAAACCCACTTGTCTCGTTCCGCTAGCACCGGGTTGCCCGGGAACAATGAGGCTGTATGTCCATCTACCCCCAGCCCGAGAAGATTCACATCGAACAGCGGCCGACCTGGGTCGAGGCGCGCGGCGCCGTAAAAGGTTTTGAGCTCGCCTTCGTAAGCGGACGCCGCCATTTCAGGGCTAAGCCCTTCGGTCGGAATAGGATGGATGTTGATGGCGGGGATCGGCGCACGCGATAGCAGCGCTTCTCGCACCATGCGGTAGTTGCTGAGCGCGTCATTGTGCGGCACGAATCTCTCGTCACCCCAGAACCAGTGCGTTCTCGACCACGGGAATGTATCGCGATAGGGCGGTTCAGCGAGGCGTTCATAGAGCCTTTGAGGCGTCGTACCGCCTGACAGGCAGACGGCAAAAATCCCGCCCTTAGCTGTCGCTAACTTGAGCAGCCATGCTGCAGCCCGGTGCGACAGGGCTTCCGGATCGGCGAGGATTTCCGCTTTCGCCTCGGACGCGATGGTCATGCGAGCGTCCTTCCGGCCACCGGGCGAGCGGCGTCGCGGATGGCAGCAATCGCGGCCACATAATCCTGCGATCCAAAGATTGCAGACCCTGCGACAATGGCGTTCGCGCCCGCTTCGATCGCATGCCCGGCGGTTTCGCCATTTTCGCCGCCATCAACCTCAATAAAGGGGTCGAGGCCGCGCGCTTCGCAGAGCTGTCGCACACTGCGGATCTTGGGCAACATCTCCGGCAGAAATTTCTGGCCGCTGAAGCCGGGATTTACGGTCATGATAAGAACTACATCGCAGAGATGCAGTACGTATTCGATCAATTCAATCGGGCTCGCCGGGTTCAGCACCACGCCGGCCTTCTTGCCGAGGTCGCGGATTTGCGACAGCACACCTTGGAGATGGATTGTCGCCGACGACTCCGCCGGCACGAGCAGATGATCGGCGCCGGCCTCGGCAAATGCGGTAAGATAGCGCTCCGGCTCGACGATCATCAGGTGCACATTGAGCGGCTTCTGTGTGTGGCGTCGCACCGCTTCAACAATCACCGGCCCGAACGTGATATTCGGCACAAAGCGACCATCCATGACGTCGATATGGATCCAGTCGGCGCCGGCTGCATCGACGGCGTGAACCTCGTCGGCGAGATGCCCGAAATCCGCCGACAAGATCGACGGCGCTACGACAATCGGCCTTTGCAAATTTTCCCGCGCCCGGGCCGTCATTGTCGCTCGCCTTTCAATGCGTCCGAAGCTGCCGCCGCTCCCGAGGTTGATTTATGACCGCAAGCCCTGCCTTGCCGCTCCTCCAACTGACGCACGATCTCCGCGACGATCTCGGCTGGCCTGCCGCCGACGTCGACGGTGAGCGGATGCTCGTCTGGCGTCGGCTCCTGCAGCGTCGCAAACTGACTGTCGAGTAGGGCCACTGGCATGAAGTGCTCATGCCGCGCAGCCATGCGCCTGTGGATAAGGTCTTGCGATCCTTTGAGGTAGACCAGCGTCACATCTGAGCGGTCACCGATGATGATGTCGCGGTAAGCCCGCTTCAGCGCCGAGCAGGTGAGCACGCCGGATTCGCCGCGCGCTCGCCAGCGGTCGATTTCCTCGCCGATCTTGCGCAGCCAGGGCAACCGGTCGGCATCCGTCAGCGGCGTTCCACTGTGCATTTTCTCCACATTCGCGGCCGGATGCAGATCATCGCCCTCCTGGAATTGGCAGCCGAGTGCGGCGGAGAGCAGGACCGAGACCGTGGTTTTGCCCGATCCGGAGACGCCCATGACAACCGCGATCACCGGCTTGACTATGGTGGTCGAGAGAGCTGGCGACCACATGCACTGTGGCCGGCGATCAGGTCTCATCATGCGCTCCTTGCGATTGAGTCATGCGGCGGCCGGACAAAGAACAAACTTTTGCACCGCATTGGCGAAGCCTTCCTCTTCGTTACTGTCGGTCACTGCGCTCGCCTGTGCTTTTACCTCGTCGCTCGAATTACCCATGGCGATGGAAAAGCCGCTTTTGCAAAACATAAGTACATCATTCGGCATGTCCCCAAACGTGACGATCTGCTCGGACGGAATGTTCAGAAGCCTGGACAGGGTGGCCACGACTGCCCCTTTATTAGCCTGCGGGTGGGTCACGTCGAGGTAGTAGGGCTGCGAGCGCGCAGCACTCGCCTTTTCACCCAGAGTTTTCTGCGCCAGCTTTTCGCAGGCGGCGACCAAGTCGAGATCGTCGGAGATGCCAACGATCTTTACCGCGTGCGCGAGGTGAGCGTCGGTAAACGCTGCCACGACTTTGGCGTCGAATTTCACCGTCCATGCCTCGCGGGCCACATGCGGCGCGTCCAGCTTACGGATCAACCATTCGTCGGCCGTGTAGACCCAAGCGTCCAGCCCCTGATTAAGGATGAGCTCTACGGTTTTCTTGGCTGTCGCCGGATCGAGCGTTCGGCTCTCGATCTCCGAGAGGTCGGGATGAACAAATACGCCGCCGTTAAAGCCTGCGATCGGCGTCCGCAAGCAGAGCGGCTCGATCAGCATCGCCATGCCACGGGGCGGCCTACCGCTGGTAATCGCAAAGGCGATGCCGGCTGCTGCGAGCGCCTTCACGGCATCCGCCGCACGCGACGTCAGAACTTTGTCCTTGGTGAGAAGCGTGCCATCGACATCGGCAAGCACAAGCGAAATTTTTGATGCGAGGAGATCGGGCTTTATCATGCGCGGCCTGCTGCGCGAGCGATCACAACCTGCGCGTTCGAACGATCGCCGCCGAGGATGAACCGGTCGACCGCGTTGGCGAAGCCATCGTCGCGATTACTGTCGGTCACGAAATCCGCGGCCTGCCGCACTTCCGGACGGGCATTGCCCATGGCAATGCTAAGACCACTACGCTCGAACATCGCGACGTCATTGCCGCCGTCGCCAATGACGGCGATCTCCGCCAACGGAACCACCAACAGCCTCGCAATCTCCGACAACGCGACGCCCTTGTTGGCGAGCGGGTGGGTGATATCGAGATAGTAAGACTGCGAGCGCGCCACCGTCGCCTGATCGGTAAGCGGGGCGCGCACTTCGCGCTCACATTGTGCAAGACGCTCGAAATCCGCGCTGACGCCAACGATCTTATTAGCGGCATCGAGGCTTTGTCCGAAATTGTCCACCAATGTCGGCTGGAACCTAGCAGTGCGCTCCTCGAACCGGACATATGGCTCGTCGCAATCGCGCACCAACCAATCCTGCCCACTGAAAACCCAGACCTGCACATCGTGCATGTCGAGCAGACTGACGGCGCACCGAGCGACCTCAGGCGACAGCAGATGCTCGGTAATGACCGTTAGATCGCGCGTCGCTATCACTCCGCCATTAAAGCCACACACCGGCGTCGTGATTCCCAAAGGCCGGAGCAGCATGCCCAAGCCGCGAGGTGGTCGGCTGCTGATGATCGCAAAATTGATACCGCATGCGTGGAGCTTTGCGACCGCCGCCTGGGCACGCACGGTCAAAATCTTGTCGTCGGTGACTAAGGTACCGTCGACATCCGAGACAAGTGTCGAGATTTTCGGGCAAGAAATTCCAGTGGACGGTGTCATTGCGATTTCACGGCGCCGGCAACGTTGACGGGGCGCCAGTGTCGGCCGTCACGTGCCAAAAGTGCGTCCGCTTCGCTCGGTCCCGAGCTTCCCGCTGGATAGATCGGCAGATCTGTCGCACCCTTCTTGGCCCAAGCGTCGAGCACCGGCTGCACGATGCGCCAAGTCTGCTCCACCATATCGGCGCGCATGAATAAAGTCGGGTCGCCGATCATGACATCATAGAGAAGCGTCTCGTATCCAACATTAGGTTCCTTCGGAAACCAATCATCATAGTGGAAGTCCATCTTGACGGCGGCGAGATCCACCACTGGCCCGGGACGCTTGACCTCGAACTGAAGGGATATCCCCTCATCCGGCGCAATGCGTAGCACCAGCCAATTGGGCCGCAGAGTGTCGACAGGAGTGCCCTGGAACGCCGCATATGGCGCCTGCTTGAAACGGATCGCGATCTCGGTATTTCGTAGCGACATGTGTTTGCCGGTACGGACATAGAAAGGCACGCCAGCCCAGCGCCAGTTGTCGATCTCAAGCCGCATCGCGATGTAGGTCTCAACATTTGAATCCGGCGCCACATTGGGCTCTTGCCGATAGGCTTTCACCGTCTTGTCCAGCACCGTGCCAGCGCCGTACTGGCCGCGTATCGCCTGCGCCGGATCAATGGCGGGCATCGCGGCCAGCACTTCGGCTTTTTTTGAACGGATCGCGGCGGGATCGAAACCGGTCGGCGGCTCCATCGCCACCATCGAGAGTAATGTGAACACGTGATTCGGAACCATGTCGCGCAACGCACCGGTCGCCTCGTAAAACCTGCCGCGGCGTTCCACGCCAACCGTCTCCGCCACGGTGATCTGCACGTGGTCGATTCGGTCGCGATTCCAGATTGGTTCGAAAAGCCCATTGGCGAAGCGGAACGCCATGATGCTTTGAACCGTGTCTTTTCCCAAAAAGTGATCGATGCGGAATATCTGGTCCTCGTGCAGCGTACGCAGGATGCTGGCATTCAACTCGCGCGCCGATTCGAGGCTATGCCCGAAAGGCTTCTCGATCACCACGCGGCGCCAGAACCGAGGCTTGTCATCCTCGTCCTCGTTCTGGTCCGTGAGCTTCGCTTTGCCGAGCTGCTCTACCACGCTGCTAAAAAATCGATCGGCGACGGCGAGGTAAAAAATGACGTTGCCCTGCGTGCCGTTGGTCTTTTCTGCTTCGGCCAACGCGACGCGAATTTTCTCGTACAGTTCGGGCTTGGTAAAGTCGCCTTGCACGTAAGATATTTTTTCCGCTAGCGGCTTCCATGCCGCCTCGTCGATCTCGTCGACGTCAAACTCGGCGGCAGCATTTCCGACGAAGCTTTCCAGCATGTCGTGAAGATGGTTGCGCAAGCTCTCGGCCGTCCCCT
Organism: Pseudolabrys sp.; assembly: GCA_049802775.1. Classification (GTDB taxonomy): domain Bacteria; phylum Pseudomonadota; class Alphaproteobacteria; order Rhizobiales; family Xanthobacteraceae; genus Pseudolabrys. The sequence goes on from JBARNC010000558.1 coordinate 7,972, forward strand.
CGCCATGGTCCACGCCAATAAAAGCGAATTTCTCTGGCAGTACGTTGGTGCGTGAAAGGTTGTAGAGAGCCGGCGTAACCAGGCGTTTTGTCAGATCGCCGCCGGCACCGAAGATGACGATAGCGCAAGGATCGGCCGGTTTGGCCGGGCGCCGCGGCGGTGATTCGACCAGCTGCGCGGTCGGAGAGGCCCTAGACTGCTTGTCGAGCATGGTGTTACTCCGCGGCATTCGGCGCGGTTGAGTGGCCTTGCGAATTCTTCGGCTTTGGTTCGGGGTCGATAGATTCTTGACCCTCGATATGTCCGCCGAAACCAAAGCGCATGGCCGAGAGCATCTTTTCGCCGAAGGTGTGCTCCTGCCGCGAGCGGAATCGGGCGTACAGCGCCGAAGAGAGCACGTCGGCCGGGACCGCTTCTTCGATCGCGGCCTCGACGGTCCAGCGGCCCTCGCCGGAATCCTGGACAAAACCAGAGAAATCCTTCAGCTGCGGGTCCTTCGCCAGCGCAGCGGCCCCGAGATCGAGCAGCCAAGATGAGATAACGCTACCGCGCCTCCAGACCTCCGCGATATCCGGCAAGTCCAGTGTGAAACGCTCATCTTCGGGCAGATCCTTCGAATCCTTGTTGCGCAGGATATCGAAGCCCTCGGCGTAGGCCTGCATCAATCCATACTCGATGCCGTTATGCACCATCTTGACGAAATGGCCGGCGCCGGACGGTCCGGCGTGAATGTAACCACGCTCAGCGCGGGTATCGCCTTTGACACGGCCGGGTGTCCTTGGGATATCACCCAGCCCGGAAGCCAGTGCCGCGAAAATAGGATCGAGGTGATCCACGGCCTGCTTCGGCCCGCCGATCATCATGCAATAGCCGCGGTCTATGCCCCACACGCCGCCGGACGTGCCGCAGTCGACGTAGCGAATGCGCTTGTCCGCCAACTTTCTGGCGCGACGAATGTCATCTTTGTAGAATGAATTTCCGCCATCGATGATGATGTCGTCCGGCTCCAACAGGCCCCCGAGGTGCTCGACCGTCTCTTCGGTGATCCGACCCGCAGGCAACATCACCCATACCGCGCGCGGTTTTTCCCTAAGCGACTTGACCATATCTTCCAGTGACTGCACCGCCGTGGCGCCCTCCTTCGCCAGCGCTTCGCGCGGCTTGGCATTGGCGTCGAATACGACGCAGTGATGTCCCGCCTTCATCAGGCGGCGGGACATGTTGCCGCCCATTCGGCCCAGGCCGACGACGCCGATCTGCATTTGCTTCACTCCCTACCGATAAAAGCGCCCTATTCGAGAGCTAAATCCATTGCGCGGGCAAGCTCCGCCAAACCCGTATCGACATCCTTGAGGTGGACACGCAACGCACGACGGCCGCGCTCCACCAGCACCTCGAGGTCGCCGCTGGCCTGCGCTGCCTTCACGACGCCGAAACTATAGGAATGGCCGGGCACATTCATGTCGGCGGGATCGTCGCAGGTCACCTGCAAAAACACGCCGGAATTCGGCCCGCCTTTGTAGGCCTGCCCGGTCGAATGCTGGAAACGGGGTCCAAACCCGAGACACGTAGCGGCTCGCGTCTTGTCGCGAATGCGCGCGCGCATCGCGGACAGAACCTTCGTGTGCGCCTCGTTGCGCTCGATATAGGCCAGCAGCGCGACGTAGTCGCCCGACTTTGCGCCTGCATGCGCGCGGCCGAAATGGCTCTTTAAATAGCCGGTCAACGTGTTCTGCCGGCCGAGCTCGGCGGCATTGCGGGGGTCGGCATAGAGAGCCAGCCCGTTCTCGCGGAATACCGGCGTCTCTTCCGGCAAGCGATGCGACTTCTCATAATCATCGGTCAGCGCGCGCGTCTTGTCTTTGCTCGCCTCGACATCCGGTTGATCGAACGGGTCAATGCCGATGATTGCGCCGGCGACCGCAGTGGCTATTTCCCAGCGGAAGAATTCCTGGCCGACGTGCCAGATATCCTTCACGCTGATCCGCGCGACCGGATGGCCTGCCTGCTCCAGCGCTGCGATTGCCTGGCGCTGTGACGGATCGTGTTGCCCTTCCAGTTCCAGATAGGCAAAGAACCGGTCTTCGCCATAGCGTTCGGGTGTGGCGAGCGGCTCATCTGCCAGTGGGATCAGTCCGCGCCCGCGCTTGCCCGTGCTCTCCGCCAGAAGCTGCTCCAGCCAGGCGCCGAGATCCGAGATTCCCAGCGACGTAACGATCGTCACCTTGTCGCGGCCAAAACGAGTGGCCGCCACACCCAATGCGATGCCGAGTCGCACGCCCGGATTCTCTGCCGGCGGCACATCCGCGCTGCAAGCTCGTTGCATCGGCTGCGTCATTTGAAGAAGACGTTTAATGTCGAGGCCCATCGCCGCTGCCGGCACCAGGCCGAACTTCGACAGCACAGAGTAGCGCCCCCCGATCGAGGGCACGCCGTAAAAAATATGGGCAAAACCGAGCTGTTTGGCGCGTCGATCCAGCGACGAGCCGGGATCGGTTACCGCGACAAAATGTTCGCCCACCTTATCCTTGCCGCGCAGCGCGCCGACCCGGTTGAGGAAATAGTCCATGAAAATGTTGGGCTCCAGCGTGCTGCCGGATTTGGAAGAGACGAGGAACAACGTCTTGCCGAGATCGACCGCCTGTTCGATCGCTTTGATCTGTGCCGGATCGGTGCCGTCCAGCATGTGGAAGCGCGGCCAGCCGACCTGTCGCCCAAACGTTTTGCCAAACACTTCGGGCCCGAGGCTCGATCCTCCCATCCCGAGCAGCACGAGATCGGTAAACCCGCGCTGCTTCACCTCCTTTGCAAAGGCGATCAGTCGATCAACATCGGTGAGCTCCTGCTCTACAACTTGCAGCCAGCCGAGCCATTTGTCCTCGTCTGTCCCAGCCCAAAGCGACTTATCGCCGGCCCAAAGCTTCCGAATGCGCCCGCCCGCGCGCCAAGCCTCCGTCTCCGCGTCGAAGGCGGTCTTCATCTCCGGGGAGCCCGGCCGGATCTCCATGCTGGAGCGATCGGCCTCCAGAAGAGCGCGTCGCTGCCGCGCGATGGCGCCGAACAGCTTGTCGAATGAATCCGCGAATTGCTGCACGCCCTCCGTGACCAGTTCTTCCGTGACTTCCTTAAGCGAAATGCCACGCCGCTCCAGTTCGGCGAGCATCGCACGCGCATCCGCTATGTCCTGCTCGATGACGTCGGGTATCGCCTCACCGTGGTCGCGGAATGCATCCATCGTCGTCGGCGGGATGGTGTCCACGGTGTCGCGGCCTATCAGAGCCTCAACATACATCGTATCCTTGTAGGTAGGGCTTTTGGTGCTGGTGGAAGCCCAGAGCAGACGTTGAGTCTTCGCCCCCGCGGCGGCCAGACGGTTCCAGCGCGGTCCAGAGAAGAGCGCCTTATAGCGAACGTAGGCGAGTTTAGCGTTGGCGATTGCCGCCTTGCCGCGCAGCCGATCAGCCACCCGTTTGTCACCGAGCTTGTCCAGCCGCTTGTCGATCGCAACATCAATACGGCTAACGAAGATGCTGGCGACGCTGCCAATTTTCGAGATGTCGCCGCCGGTCCGCTTCAGATCCTCGAGCCCGAAAATATAGGCTTCGACCACCTGCTCGTAGACGGTCACGGAAAACAGCAGTGTGATGTTAATGTTCAGCCCACGACCGGTCAGTTGGCGGATCGCAGGGATCCCGGCCGGCGTCGCCGGCACTTTCACCATCAGGTTGGGACGCTGCACCGCCGCCCATAACCGCAACGCCTCTCGGACTGTCGCTTCGGTATCATTGGCCAGATAGGGCGAGCATTCCAGGCTAATAAAACCATCTCGGCCCTGCGTTCCCTCGTAAACCGGGCGCAATACGT
>JBARNC010000559.1:0-1625 GCA_049802775.1 Pseudolabrys sp.
GCATTGGCGCAGCGCACCCAGCCGGATGTTGTAAGCCTTCGGTTCATCGCCAATCGATGTTGCATAAATCGCGGTCCCACAACGAGGACAAAATGCTTGTATACGGACCCTCCCGCTATCGGCGGTCTTTTGATATTCCGTCGGTTTGCCTGACAGCAGCACGAAAGTGCCGGGCCGAGTGATAATGATCGCTCTCAGTGGCGCACCGCTCATTGTTTGGCAATCTGTACAATTACAAATGGTCGTCGTTTCGGGATCAGCTTCCGCCTCGAACGCTACGTAACCGCAATGACAGCGTCCATCGATTTTCATGACACTCGGTCCCTTAGCATTGCTGTGGGTTGATAATTCAGAAAAACATCAGCCGCGTCAATTTTGCGATGTCCGCTTTGGGTCATAAGGGGAAATTTTGCGATGCGGGAGCAATGTCCGCTTTACCCCCAAAAGCGGACATGTGCAGTGCACTAGCTGATGTCCGCTTTGTGCCAATAACGGACATCCTACTTAGCGGCTTTGGTTACTCAATCACCTGGTCAGCAAGGGAAAGGAAATTGGCTGTGACCTTTATGCCAAGGCTTTTTGCCGTCTTGAGGTTGATTACAAACTCGAATTTCGTTGCCTGAATTATCGGAAGATCCGTGGGTTTGGCACCTTTAAGAACTTGGCCGGTGTATTCGCCTACCGTGCGATACACTTCTGAGAAATCTAATCCGTAGCTCATTAGGCCGCCGGCCTCAGCAAACTCACGGAATTGATACATGCAGGGCACCGCATAGCGTTCCGCGAGCCCAACGAGTTTATCGCGGCGCGTGTCAAAAAATGGATTTGCGGCTATCGAAAGAGCACGAATGCGTTCTTGAACGATGGCAGCAAATGCTGCATCGATCTCTTGATCAGTGTTGGCCCGCAGAACAGCAATCTGTACATTGAGGGCGCGTGCTGCTTCTTGCACGTCAGAAAGCTGGTTCATAGCTTGGGGGAAATTCGGGTTTAGTAGAAAACCGACCTTATCGACGTCGGGCAGGAGTTCGCGCAACAAGCCGAGACGTTTTGCCTCCAACTGATTGGTTGACGTTGTGATACCAGTTGTATTGCCTCCTGGGTTGCTAAAGCTTGCAGCGAGACCCAGGTTGACCGGATCGCTACCTACAGCGAAGACGATTGGGATCGTTGACGTTGCCGCCTTCGCGGCAAGGGCTGCCGGTTAACCGCCGGTCGTTGCGATTACGGCAACCTGCCGATCGACCAATTCTTTCGCCATTGCAGGCAACGTGTCGTACTGACCATTTGCGAAACGATATTCGATAGTCACATTCTGAACTTCGGGGAATCCGTTTTCTGCAAGGCCGCGTTTGAACGCCGTGATTAGATGTGCCGTGTCATCTCGCGACCGCGCACTGAGATAACCAATTACCGCCTTTGTCGATGGTTGTGCCCAAACGACATGTGGCGAAGATATAACTGCACCGCCGACAAGAGAGATGAAGTCGCGCCGTCTCATCGCCTCCCCCGACGCTCACAAGGCATCGCACTGGCTCAAACTAGCACACCGGAGGGGTTAGGTGTGAGCGAACAGCTGATGTCCGCTTCTCTAATCGGCCGGTTGGGGTCAAGCACTTTCAGAC
>JBARNC010000560.1:0-48576 GCA_049802775.1 Pseudolabrys sp.
GATATTGACCGATCTACTCGGCGTTCCGTTCGACCGCATCCGAATGGTCGAAGGCGATAGCGACCGCATGGCATTTGGTGGCGGGAGTGGTGGCTCACGTTCGGTGATGTTTGCTGGCGCGGCGCTAGCGGAGTCAGCGGCAGTTGTTGTCGAGCGTGGCAAGCAGATCGCTTCGCATGTCCTGGAAGCGTCAGTGAGCGATATCGAGTTCAAGGCAGGGCAATTCATCATCGCCGGTACCGACCGTTCGATCGGTTTGCTCGACCTGGCCGCGCGATTGCGTGGTGGGCTCAAGCTGCCGGATGGAGCGCCGAGTTCGCTCGACGTCGACCATGTCGTGAAGGACCCCGTCCCCTCTGCTTTTCCGAACGGTTGTCATCTTGCCGAGGTCGAGATCGATCCTGAAACTGGTGCTACGCACGTTGTATGTTATTCCGCAGTCAACGATCTTGGCACGATCGTTAACCCGCTTCTGGTCGAGGGCCAGATTCAGGGCGGCGTCGTTCAGGGTCTCGGACAGGCATTGCTGGAGCAGGCGATCTACGATTCCGATGGTCAACTCGTGACCGGCTCGTTCATGGACTATGCCATGCCGCGCGCGCATGACGCGCCGATGATCAATGTTGTGAGCCACCCGGTACCAACCAAAAGTAACCCCTTGGGTGCCAAGGGCTGCGGCGAGGCGGGCACGTCCGGTGGCTTACCGTCCGTTGCGAATGCAGTCATCGACGCGCTGTCGGACTACGGCATCCAGCACCTGGAAATGCCGATGACGCCCGCGCGTATCTGGCAGGCGATCCAAGACGCCAAACGCAAACAGTCCGCTTGAGGACAGATATAGGCGGGCTTGTGCATTGGATTAGCAACGCCGCCCGAGGCATAGTCCGCCGCCTTACGGAGTTCACATGAGCCAAACGGCTGACATCTTTGGAGCCAGCCGGCCGTCTTACGTTCGCGTGGTCGGCGCGGTCAGTGCGGCGCACTTCGTATCGCACTACTACATCATTCTGCTGGCACCACTTTTGCCGTTTGTGCGCGCCGAATATGCCGTGAGCTACACCGAGATCGGGCTGGCATTCGCCGTATTTAATATTGTGTCAGCGGCCCTCCAAACACCGGCGGGATTCCTGGTCGATAGGCTGGGTGCACGCGCGCTCCTCGTCGCAGGCCTCCTGACCGGCGCCGGGGCCTTTATCATTGCGGGCCTTATCGATTCATTCTGGGGAATGGTCGCAATGTTCGCCCTCGCCGGCGTTGGCAACACGGTCTATCACCCGGCCGACTACGCGTTGCTGTCCCAGCACGTGCCGTCCGATCGGATAGGGCAGGCATTCTCAATGCATACCTTCGCCGGCATGCTCGGTTCGGCCGTCGCGCCCGCAAGCCTGCTCATTATGCAGAGCCAATGGGGCTGGCGGGGCGCTTTCATCGGCGCCGGAGTGCTAGGCATTGCTGTCGCGGCAGTGCTGCTCGCGATCCGTGACCAATCCGCCGTACGAGTACACCCTGCCGCCACGCGTTCCGGTTCGGACAATAGCGCCGGTTGGCGGTTACTATTGTCGGCGCCGATCCTGCTCAATCTAGTCTTCTTCACGCTACTCGCCATGATAAGCGGCGGACTTTACAATTACTCTGTGGTCGCGCTCGGCGCGCTCTATGGAACTCCAGTCACCACCGCAAATGCGGCTTTGTCCGCCAATCTGCTGCTGTCAGCCATCGGCGTGTTGATGGGTGGCCTGCTCGTCGGCCACACCACCCGCCACAGCATGGTAACGACCATCGGTCTTGTCGCGATGGCGCTGTTCACTACATTGATCGCCGAGATCAACCTCGGCACGCTGGCGCTGGTCGCAGCCATGTCTGTAACCGGCTTTTTCTCGGGCATAATCATGCCGTCCCGCGACATGATCGTGCGCGAGGTCACCCCACCTGGTTCGTTTGGCACAGTTTTCGGTTTCGTCACGACGGGCTTCAATATCGGAGGTATTGTTTCGCCACTAATATTTGGGGCAATCATGGACCATGGAAGTCCTCGCTTGGTTTTCTTGGCGGTAGCGGTCTTGAGCCTCGTTGCCATTGTGACGGTTGCAACACGGCCGCGGGCACGCTGAGTGACCGGCGCAGTTTGACTTGTAGACTTGTCAAATTAGCCGAATTGCCCCATGTCAGGGGCCTTCGGCAAACCGGAAGCGGGCCGTTAGGCTAAGATCGAGCCGGTCCTGTTGGGGGATCGTCCAACGGTAGGACTCCAGACTCTGACTCTGGCTATCTAGGTTCGAATCCTAGTCCCCCAGCCAGTTACTCCCTATTTCACCAATCGAAATTAGCCCTCTTCGGTCGCACGATATTGCGCCGGCCCACCGGAAATGGGCTGGTCAACAATCCATTTTGGGATCATCTTTCCCGCCAAAGCTGCTCGACAGCCAACGCCATAGAAACTGGCACAGGGGAGAGAATGCCGTGGCTAAGACAATTGAAGCATACGTCGGCAACGCGCTCGACGAAGCCAAGATTTCACCTCTTCATCGGAGAGTGATCGGGCTTATTGCTGCGGGATATTTCTTCGACGTCATCGATTTTACCGTGTTCGGCTCAGTCGTTCCATTCCTTCTTCAATCCAAGTTCGCGACGGGAGCCGAAGCCGCGGCTGTAGGCAGCGCCACCATTTTCGGAATGTTCATTGGCACCGCCGGCCAGGGTGAATTCAGCGACCGGTTCGGCCGCAGATTCATCTATCAGTTCAACCTGCTGCTGTTTGGCGCCTTCACTATCCTTGGCGCGCTGGCCCCGAACGTCACGTTGCTGATCGTCTGTCGCTTTATCGCCGGAATTGGACTCGGTGCCGAGCAGCCGCTCGCCTTCGCCTATGCCGGCGAATATTCGCCTAAGCGCATCCGCGGCCGCATCCTGGCGATCGTTCATTTCATCGGCGGGGCCTGCGTGTGGCCGATCGGAACAGCGCTCGTGCTTCTCTTCGGCAGCCTGATGGGTACGCCCGACCAGGTGTGGCGAGGCGTCTGGCTGCTCATTGGGATCGGCGCGCTGATAGTTTGGGTCTTTCGTTTCACGCTGCCAGAGTCGCCGCGCTATCTCGCGACCCATGGCCGCGGTGATGAAGCCCTAGGCGTGCTCGCTCGCCTTGGCATCGCCGGACCGAAGGAGAAGCTCACAACCGATCTGGCGAGCAACACCAAGAGCGACCCATTCGGCGTTGTGTTTCGCATGTTCCCGACGCGCGTCATCGCCGGCATGATCTGTTTCACAGCGTTCTTCGGTGTTGCCATCGGGCTCGGCGCCTGGCTGCCGAACATGATGAACGCTAAGGGCTTCTCGATCACCAAGTCGCTCCAATACACCCTCGCCATGAACTTCGCCGTGCCGTGCGCAAGCTTGTTCATGATGTACGCGCTCGATAAATACGGCCGCAAGATCACGTCGGTGTGTGCGTTCATATGCGCGGGCCTGATGGCGATCGTGTTCGCCAATGCCGGCACCCCTACCCAGCTCATGGTTGCCGGTTTCATTATGATCTTCTTCGTCCAGGTGGCCGGTAACTCGATGCAGATTTTCACGTCGGAAGTGTTCCCGACCAACGCGCGGGCATCCGGTTTCGGATGGGCAGCGGGTGTCGGCCGGCTTGCGACTGCTTTCATCCTGCCGACGATCTTGTGGGTACAGAACGGCTGGGGCCTGACAACGGTATTTGTTTGCCTCGCTACCCTTCTGTTGATCGCTGCCGCTTCGGTCACCCAACTTGGACCGGAGGCTCGGCAGAAAGGGCTCGACGAAATCGCCCCGCCAACGGGCTGATACGCGTTCGAAATAAAACGGTGAGGCCCGGTTCAGCGCGATGCCAGACCAGGCCTCGCCAATTTACGCCGGCGATTTGATATTCTCATCCCCATGACCTCTGTCCTTCCTGGCGCCACCGCCAAAAACATCCGTTTCGTTTCGCGCTGCGATCAGGGCAGCCGCCCGGACGGCGTGCAGATCATCGTTCATAAGGGCTGTGCCTTCATCGGGCATATGTTCAGCGACGGATATTCGGTCGTGGATGTACGCGATCCGCTCCATCCAAAAACTGTGGCTTTCATGGCCGCTCCGAAAAACACGCGGTCGCACCATTTGCAAATCCACGGCGACATCCTGCTTGCCGTCAACGGCCCCAATATCTGGGCCATGCAGCAGTATGCGACCCAGCAAGATTACTACGCAAAGTCACTGATCGATTCGGTGCAGACCGAACAGCCGTTTGCGGCGGGCCTGCGCATTTTCGATGTGTCGAAGTCAGCAAACCCGCGCGAAATCGCGTTCTTGCCGATGCCCGGCTTCGGGGCCCATCGGATCTGGTGGGTTGGCGGACGCTATGCCTATGTGTCTGTGCACTTCGAAGGTTTCATCGACCACGCATTGGCGGTGATCGATGTCTCGGACCCGGCTCAACCAAGGCTGGCCGGACGCTGGTGGCTTCCCGGCATGAACCGCGCGGGCGGTGAGACACCGCCGGCGTCGTTTGGCAAGCGCACGGCGCTACATCATCTCATCAGCGCTGGAAATCTTGGTTATGCGGCATGGCGCGATGGTGGCTTCACCATTCATGATTTGAGCGACCCGCCAAATCCGAAACTTATCTGCCACCGCAACTACGCACCGCCTTTCGCCGGAGGCGCGCATACGCCGCTGCCGCTGATCAAGCGCAAGCTTCTTGTGTTGGCCGACGAGGCAACCTCGGCGAATTGCGCTAACGGCCTGGCCTATACCTGGCTAATCGATGTGCGCGAACCATCAAATCCAATTTCAATTGCGACACTACCGACGCCTGCGGAAGAAGATTTCTGCGCCAAAGGCGCAAAATTTGGGCCGCACAATTTGCATGAGAACCGGCCAGGCTCGATGCAAACTGAGGATCTGATCTTTGCTACCTATCACAATGCCGGATTACGGATCTACGATATCCGCAATCCGTTTCAACCGAAGGAAATCGGTTATTTCGTGCCGCCGGCGCCCGAAAGAATCGTCGACCAACGGCCGAACCCCGCCAAGGTGATCCAGTCCTGCGACGTGTTCGTCGTTAGCAACGGAATTATGTATCTCACCGATACCAACGCCGGCCTTTACATCCTGCAATACGAAGGCAAATAACGAAAAACGGAGCGCTCACCGAATGTCTCAAAAGTTTGGGCGTCTTGCCCTGCATATGTGGACGATCGACACGACGCCGCTTGCTACTGCTCTCGATGCTGCCAAGCAGGCGGGCTACGACGCAGTCGAGCTGCGCCGAACCGATTTTAAGCGATGCTTCGACGCTGGCATGAGCACAGCACAGGTGCTCAGCCTCATTAAAAAAAGTGGCATCCCTTGTGGGGTGCTCGGAGTCGAATATGGCTGGCTGTTCGCTACAGGCGATGAGAGCAGGCGGCTATTCCAGGTGCTCCGCGAATCTTGCGAGAATGCAGTGATGCTTGGCTGCGACATGTTGATGAGCGCGCCGGGTCAGGTGAACGGCCCAATCAAGGACGCCATCAAGTATCTTAGGGATGCCGGGGACATCGCTGCTGAATATAAATTGAAACTTGCGATCGAATTCAATTCACAACACGACGTGCTCAATAACTTAGGCGCCCTGACCGAGCTAATCGGAAGCGCCGACAAGCCGAATTGCGGTTACCTGATCGACGCATATCATTTTACACGCAGCGGCGCTGGCGGTCGCGGTTTTGAAGGTGTGCCGGCCGACAAAATCTATTGCTTCCAATACAGCGACCTATCACCAAACCCTGTTACCGGGGTGCGGCGGCCGACTGACCGCCTGCCGCCCGGCAAAGGCGTGGTGAAATGGCGCGAAATGCTCGGGCTATTGGCGGAAAAGGGCTATACCGGTTACCTCAGTTACGAAGCGCCCAATCCTGAACAATGGGCCCGCTCGCCCTACGATGTCGCGCGAGAGGGCGTAGAGCTCACGCGCAAAATATTGCGGGACGCTGTCCCGAACTATGTCAGTTGAGGTCAACCATGGCAGCAGAACAGGACCTTCCGCTCTTTCTCGGTTTGAACGACAAATCGATCACCGACATCCCCAAGACCGTCGAAAAACAGCGCTACATGACCAGCGTCGCGCCCAAGGCTGCCAATCCCGGCAAATGGATCCAACAGCCGCGAATGCCGATCCCGACCGGAGAGCACGCTGTTATCGAATGCCAGGGGAAGATCCACTCTATAGCCGGCTACGCAAAACATCGCGTCGACCAGAATTTCCACCAAGTATTCGATCCGAAGGCTGGTACCTGGTCGCTGAAGGCGCCCTTCCCGCTGCCATGCAACCACGTGGCCGGCGTCTCAATTGGCTCGAAAATTTATACGTTCGGTGGCTTCATCGAACAGAACCGCTGCCCGCATTCCAAGTGCTTCGTCTACGACCCCGCGACCGACCAGTGGGCACCGATCGCAGGCCTCTCCCGGCCGCGCGGTGCAATGTCGGCGATCGTGCTCGATGGCACGATCCACCTGCTCGGCGGACGCGATGTTCGCTCGGTGGAATGGCACGAGATTTACGATCCTTCGACAAACAAATATACGATCCTCGCCGGCATGCGCGGCTCGACCGGCACGCAGCCCTTTGTCGGGCAGCGTGACCACATGGGCGTCGCGGTCGTCGATCGAAAAATTCACGCTATCGCCGGCCGCATGGATTCCTATGATTTCAATACCGGGCTCAATGCTGTCTACGACCCCAAGAGCGATGCGTGGACGTTCCGGGCGCCGTTGCCGACGCCGCGCAGTGGTCCGTCATGCGTCTATATCAACGGCAAGATCATCGTATTCGGCGGCGAGGCTACTGGCAAAGTATTCGGCACGAACGAGGCCTACGATCCGAAGACCGATACGTGGGAGCAGCTCACACCGATGGCAATCCCGCGCCACGGTTTGCACGGCGCGACCTGTGCCGCGATCGGCAACATGGTGCACGTACCTGGCGGCGGCCCCGTGCCGGGAGGCCAAGTGCAAGGCGCTTACCACGACGCGTTCACCTTAGGCTAACATTGTGTACATCAATAAAATGGCCGCACTATTGCTCAGGGCGGCCATGATTCTTGGGAGAATAGAGGAGCGCGTTAGCGCGCCGCGCGCAAGGTAAGCTCGGCCACACCGGCCGCTACATTGAGGCCCGCCTGGCCCTGCACTGAGACCGGCTGCAACGCCACGGTTCGATTCGAACCTCCGACAAGAACATTGGCGCCGAGGCCGGCCCCGACCGTCGCCTCGGCGGTCGCGCCGCTGTAATTTCCCGCCAGCGCACCAAAGCGACGGGTGGTCGGCGCATAAACCGCCCATACCATCTCACCTCCAGCGGTGGCGCCAATGTCGAGACCGAATTTGCTGATCCCGCCGACGTAGACTTCACGCGGTCCCGGCTGGGATGGCGTGAACATGCAGGTGACGTCCTTGTGCGATGTAATGATCAAGCCAATACCGCCGGAAATATCGCAAGTCAGCGTTCCGGCCTTTACTCTTTCGGCCTGTGCCATCGTCGGTACGGGTGACGCCACCGCCGCGATGACCGCCAGGGGAGCGAGAACGCTCAATAGCCGATACATGTGAAACTCCATTTCCAATGAATGACGGCGTGTCAACGTACGGCGGAACAACAAGTTCCATTGTCCTACCCTTACCCCGCGGCCGCGTCAGTCATTGTTTGTTGAGCAACGCAACGGCCAGGGAAATTCGCGCGTGCGCCGCTGGATAGCGCGCTGAAAACGGGTTCGCACCCAATCAACCCTGGTGGCGCGCGGGGCGGCGTCCATCGCCTATCATTCGTCATCGGCGCCTGCAATCGGTTACCCTTGTGAGTTCGGTCGACAATCTGAGGCGTTGTGTTTCCGGCAACTGCGGGCCGTGCCATGAGAGCCAATCCAAGGTCTGCCGGCGGAACAATCACGTCCATTGCCAGCACCACCGCGCTGCCCGCAAAGATGCATGAAACGAATTTGCGCATCACCGCTCTCCATCGTGCCCCAGGTGCGCGGAATCGCCGCGCGTTTAGTGAGCGTGATTAAAAACGGCGGACGATGACTTATGTTCCGGCTGCACTCAGCGCGCGGCGAGGAGCTGGCTTGCGGGAATGACGATGTGGCAATGCAGCCCGTTCGGATCGAATTGCAACTTCACGTCAGCGTCGAGCGCGCGCACCAGGTTGCGTTCGATAACCATGCTGCCGAACCCTTTCCTGCGCCTAATCTTCACCTTGGGACCGAGCTGTTCCCGCCAATCTAATTCGACGAAATTGTCGTCCATGCTCCCACCTCGACTCCAAGTGATGGACACACGCCCGCTCGGCACTGACAGGGCCCCAAATTTAGCTGCATTGACTGCAAGCTCATGGAGCGCGAGGCCCAGATTTTGCGCCGCTTCGGGCTTGAGAGCGATAGCAGGTCCTTCGATCGACACCTGCGCGGTCGATGCGTCAAGATATTTGAGTTGCGAGCGGATCAGCTCACCGAGCGAAGCCCCATACCAACTCTCGCGCACAAGTAGATCGTGCGACGCAGCAAGTGCCTGCAATCGCGCGCCAAACTGAGTGAGAAAGCTCTCGACGGAACCGGTATGACGTGCCGTCTGCCGCGCCATTGCCTGAATTACTGCCAGCAAGTTTTTTGAGCGGTGTGTCAGCTCGCGTAGCAACAAGCGCAGATGAGCTTCACCCTCCTTGCGCTCGGTCACATCGACCGACGCGCAAGTCAAGCCAACCACATCACCAACTTCGTTGCGCAGCGGTTCCATATGCAAATCGTGCCAACGTACCCCGGACGGGTCTTCGAGCGGCATTTCTGCACGTTTTACCTCACCGCTCGCAAGCACCTCGCGTTTAACGGCAATCATGGCAGCGCCGCCATCCAAATTCAGAATCTCCGCATCGGTGCGACCAAGAATGTCTTCTACGGCACGCCCAAACACTGGATTGCTGACCGAGGTGTAACGTAGGTCGCTGTCTTGGGTGTACACGGTCACTTGCGAGCCGCGCAGCGCGGTTTCATAGCGCGCAAAGCGCGCCCGCAAAAGGTTCAGTTCCCAGGCCTGCGCACTAACCTGCTCTTGTAGCTGTCGGCATTCTCGCTCAAGCCTAGTCAGTTCGGTTTCTTGCGCCTCGGACATTACGCGCACCTTAGTGGTAGACGTTGCGTTACCTCCTAGCGCGCGACGCGAGCAGAAACGCACGCACTGGACTTCCTATGACGACGTTCATCGGACGATCTGTCAACGAAGGAGGCCACATTGGGTCTTTTTGGCTGACGCAGCGATGGGAAGCTGACGGCTGCTAAAGAATTTAACGCTGTGATACGCAAACTGTTGCACCTACTGGGGCGAATGGCTGTCACTCGGCGGGCATGGACCAGCGGAACACCGCCAGCACTGGCCAGCGAGTGCAGCTTGTGTGCTTGTAAAAGCCACTTAACTAGCGCGCCGCTCGCGCCTCCTAGCGTTGCGCTCGAAGAATAAGGCCTGGCTTAGCACTGCTGACACAGTGGAGGGTTGGAAAGGCTTGGCAATCAGGAAGGCCGGCTCTGGTCGTTCGCCAGTCAAAAAGCGTTCAGGATAGGCGGTGATGAAAATGACCGGCACTTCAAAAGATCGCAGCATTTCATTCACTGCATCCAGACCGGAACTGCCATCCGCAAGCTGTATGTCGGCAAGAATGATCCCGGGCCGCTTAGCCTTGGCAAGCGCTACTGCCTCGGCATGCGTGCGCGCAACGCCAAGCACGCGGTGGCCAAGGTTTTCCACCAATCCTTCAAGATCGAGCGCGATGAAGGTTTCATCCTCTATAATCAGGACATCAGTGGCGATCTCAGCTGCGAGCTCGCGGCCAGATTCCTCGACAAGATCACGTAACGTCGGAGCGTCGATATCGAGAACCTTGGCGGCATCATCTTCGGACAAGCCTTCGAGCGCGACAAGCAGGAAGGCCTGGCGCGGTTTCGGAGGGATCTGGGCCAAATGACGCTCAACCGGCTGGCTTGGGCTTCCCCCGGATGACTTGCCGTTGAGCGCAACTGAATTCCAGATCTTTGTGAATAACCGATAGAGCGCTATTCGGGTGGAAAGACCAGCATCTAGGACCTTTGGATCCTGGACCAATGCCTCGAGGGTGGCTGCGACATAAGCGTCGCCAGAGGCCTGGCTGCCCGAAAGAGCCCGCGCGTAACGCCGAAGATAAGGCAAATGTTGAGCAACTGCTTGTGATGTCGACAAGAATCCCTCCCGAATTAACCCGCATCGCGCCGATTGTAGTCCCCCGATCTCCGATCAGACTGTAGCGCGCCAACGCAAGTGCCGCAAAAAAGTTCCGTTCTTGGAGGAACTATCTGCAACGTCGCGTGTTTGCACAGAACCAAGGGGGTAACCGGCGCCCACCCCGGGCCTCGGAAGTTGGGGTTGAACATGAACGAACGAAAGCCCGTGGGACAGCAAAATCTGATGGAAACCGCGGCGATCCGGAGGAAGAAGCTCCATGCGAAACCGGCCAAACTAGGTCGAGACGTGCAAGCCCGTCTGGGCCAGCAGTTGCGCGCCATGTACGACGAGGTTGTGAACCAAGGTGTCCCCGACCGGTTTAACGAGCTTATCAATCGCCTTGATGGTAGCGGAAAAAAGGACGCCCAGTAATGCCGATGGACGACTCGGTCCGCAAAGCCGTTCTCGGTGCGGTGCCAAGCCTCCGCGCATTCGCTATTTCGTTGTGCGGCAACGTCGATCGCGCGGACGATCTGGTGCAGGAAACGTTGTTGCGCGCACTTGCCAACATCGACTCCTTCCAGCCCGGCACCAACATGTCCGCTTGGCTGTTCACCATCCTGCGCAATCATTTCCGTTCCGAATATCGCAAGCGTCGGCGCGAAGTCGAGGATAGCGACGGCCATCATGCCGAGTCGTTGAAATCGCAGCCCGATCAATATGGCCACGTTGAATTTCGCGAATTCCGGGAAGCGCTAGCCCAGTTGCCTTCGGATCAACGCGAGGCCCTGATCCTGGTGGGCGCTTCCGGCTTTTCCTACGAGGAGACGGCCGGCATCTGCGGGTGCGCAGTTGGCACCATCAAGTCGCGTGTCAATCGAGCGCGTACACGTTTAGCCGAGTTGCTGCACGTTAACAGCGCGGAGGATTTCGGCCCCGACGACACCACGCGAGCTGTGCTTGCGCGTGGCGGGGAGTGACACCGCAGATCTATGGGGCAAGCTAGCGCAGAGTCCCAAAAAGTGGGACTGTTTGAGTTATGCGCTGGCTAAAAACATATCGCGCCAAGCGCCGCTTTGGCGTCACGGCCGAGCCGAAGGGCTCGGTGGCGCGCACCCGCAGTAACGCCTTCGTCATCCAGAAGCATGCGGCACGGCGACTACACTACGATCTTCGGCTCGAGCTCGATGGCGTAATGAAAAGCTGGGCGATCACGCGCGGCCCCAGCCTGGTGCCCGGCGAAAAGCGGCTGGCGGTGCAGGTCGAGGACCACCCGATCGCCTATAACAAATTCGAGGGCACGATCCCGGAAGGCGAGTATGGCGGCGGCACAGTGATGATCTGGGATCGCGGGCGCTGGCAGCCAGAAAGCGATCCGCGCAAGGGACTTGCCAAGGGCCACCTGTCGTTCACGCTCGACGGCGAAAAACTCGGCGGCGGCTGGCACCTGGTGCGCATGCACCGGCGAGCGGGCGAGAAACGTGACAATTGGCTGCTGATCAAGCAGCACGACGAATCGGAGCGGTCTGCGCGCGATATGGATATTCTGGACGAGAAACCTCTTTCAGTTGTTACCGGTCGCACCATGGATGAGATCGCCAGCGGCCCGAAGAAAGAGTGGCGCAGCAATAGAATGAAAGCCATGCTCCGCACCGAGAGGTTGGCGGCGTCTAAGGATGATCCGCCCCAGGGCGCTCGTCATGCCGCCCTTCCCGCTTTCGTTGCGCCGTGCCTTGCCACCCTCAGCGACAAAGCCCCCGACAGCGGCAATTGGGTGCACGAGATCAAGTTCGATGGCTACCGCATCCAGGCGCGCCTTGACGGCGGCAAGGTGAAATTACTCACCCGCAAGGGACTCGACTGGACCAAGAAGTTTCCCACTATCGCAGACGCGGTCGCCAAGCTGCCCGTCAGGAGCGCGCTGATCGACGGCGAGGTTGTGGTAGAAGGCGACGATGGCATTTCGAGCTTTTCGCTGCTGCAACAGGACCTCAAAGCAGCACGCCATGATCGCATGGTATTTTATGTATTTGATCTTATGTATCTCCAAGACGCTGACTTGAAATCACTGCCGCTCGGCGCGCGCAAAGATGCACTGGCCAAATTGGTCAAGCAGCAGCCGGCGCGTGGACCACTACGTCTAAGTGAATCGCTGACCGAGCCGGGAACGACACTACTTCGACACGCGTGCAAGATGGGACTGGAAGGCATCATCTCGAAAGTCGCCGATGCACCATATCGATCTGGCCGCGGTCGTGAATGGGTCAAGACCAAGTGCTCCGACCGCCAGGAGTTCGTTGTAGCCGGCGTCGTACCTTCGACGGCGGACGCGCACGCGATTGGCGCGCTGGTGCTCGGCTTCTATGAGCGCGGCAAGTTGCACTATGCAGGGCGCACCGGCACCGGGTTCACCCACGAGCTCGCGCGTACTCTTTATCGCAAGCTTACAGCCCTGAAGACCACCACGACGCCATTCGAAACTGTACCGGCGGAGGAGCGGGGCGCCCGTAAGCCGATCTGGGTCGAGCCCAAAGTGGTGGTGGAAGTCGACTTCCACGGTTGGACCCATGGCAGCCGGGTGAGACAGGCGTCGTTCCAGGGCGTGCGCGAGGATAAGACAGCCAAGGACGTGGTGCGCGAAAAAGCAATCGCGGCCGCCAGCCGGACGTCCGGCGTGAAGCGTAGCGTCTCCGTTAAGAAAACTGATGTCAGTGTGGCAGGTGTGCACCTTACGCACCCCGACCGGATCTATTGGGGCGATGTCGGCATCACCAAACACGACCTTGCCGATTTTTATGTGCAGATTTGGAAATGGATGCGGCCGCACTTGGTCGGGCGGCCAATCGCGCTCGTGCGCTGCCCGGAAGGCGCTATGGGCCAATGCTTCTTTCAGAAGCACGCGCGCGCTGGCATCTCGACTGAGCACCTCCATCTTGTTCCTGAAAAAGGCGACAAGATTATTTCCATCGACGATCTCGATAGCGTGATCGCCTTGGTGCAGGGAGGCGTGCTCGAAATCCACACACGTGGCACGACCATAAACGATCGTGAACGTGCCGACCGGCTAGTCTTCGATCTCGACCCGGGCCCAGGCACTAACTGGAAGGACGTCGTCGCGGCCGCTCGCGATGTGCGGCACCGGCTTAAAGGCATCAAGCTCAAGACCTTCCTCAAGACGTCCGGCGGCAACGGTTTGCACGTTGTGCTGCCTATCAAGCCGACCCCATGGGAGGAAGCCAAGGGCTTCGCCAAAGCCGTGGCAGAAGCCATGGAAGCGGATGAACCAGGCCGTTACGTCTCGACTGCCACCAAGGCAAAACGTGATAAACGCATCTTCGTCGACTACCTGCGCAACAGTCGCGAAGCGACAGTGGTTGCGCCCTACTCTACGCGTGCGCGCGAAGGCGCGCCGGTTTCAGTGCCGATCAACTGGTCCGAGCTGGGCACCTTGAAATCAGCCAATCAATACACGGTGCAAAACTTGATGCAGCGGCTATCGCGCCAGCGGAAGGATCCGTGGGCGATGATCCACCGCGTCAAACAATCATTGCCAAAGCTGAAATAGAGGCGCGCTTAGCCCTTCTTCGTCGTTACCCGCACTTGCGGCGGTGCCGATGGAACACGGGAACACGCCCGCGCGCGAACTGGAACATAAATCGCTGCCCGGATATCTTCATAGTTTGTGAATCTTTCGTGGAGTTTTGTGCCCCGGCGACATCGTTCGCGGAGCACGTGGGACAGCCATTTTTTCGACAGAACTTCGCCACACCGAGCTGGTTTCACTGCGCACGGACGGAGCAGACGATGACCTGCATCAAATGGGTGGCGGTAGGACTAAGGCTAGTCTGCTGCTTTGCTTCTAGCGGCGTCTTTGCCCAGAGCCCTCAGCAAATTTCCGGCGTCGCCGCATACGCCGGCCGAACTGCTTGCGGTGACCGTTACGACCCGAAAAAATATACCGCCGCGCACCGCAGCCTTCCGTTCGGAACGCGCCTGCGTGTCACCGATCGAAAATCACATCGCAGCGTTGTAATCGTCATTAATGACCGCGGGCCATTCAACAAAGGCTGCGTGCTCGATTTCTCGCTGGCCGCCGCAAACGCACTACACATGACAGACCGCGGGCTGATGAAAGTAACTGCGGCAGTTGAATAGCTGGGTCACTTAGGCCGGTGGTGAAATTCCACTCGCGCTTATCGATGGCGTGCAGCGGATCCAGATCTCTGGAATGGTCAAGACTTCGCCCAGCTGCAGATGTACCGTGTTCTCGTTTAACAACGTCATATAAATGGTTTGACCCGTTCCGGGCTCGGGCGGCGGCACGACATAGGAGAACCAATGGCGGCTGTAATTGCCCTCCATCGCCTTGCCGCCGGGCGTAACGATTTCCGGCCCGCGGATGCTCAAACGACGGCCGTCATTGTGACACCAGTTACCGTCGATCGCATCGGCCGAAGCCGGGCTCGATAGCACGGCCATAAATACCGCCGCACTGAAACTCTCTAACCGACGTCTGATCATTGCGTGCTCCATTTGACCGTCACATTCATGGCGCCATCAGTGTGGCCTCCCAGTGGTCTTGTCTGTTTTGCAGTATAATATTTGGCCTACCGCCGGTCTCCTCCCCGTTCCTTCTACCCTCAAGGACTCGCTTATGCCCGCTCAGCGCCCGCCGCCGCCACGCCTCGCCCTGATCGACGAACCGCGCATGACCGACGAGCAGCGTGCGCTGCTGGCCAGTCTGCGAGCCGGACCTCGTGGGACATCGATTAAGCCCCGCGGCCCTTTTGCGGCTTGGATGCATGCGCCAACTTTCGGCGAGCTCGCACAAAAGCTTGGCGCTCATTGCCGCTACGGGACGGCATTGCCGCCTCGGCTATCGGAATTCGCTATCTTATGCACGGCAAGACTATGGCGCGCCCAATATGAATGGTCTGCACACGCGCCCATGGCCGAGAAAGGTGGCGTTAAGCCGAAAACCATCGAAGATTTGCGTCTCGGCCGAATGTCTAAATCGGCGCCGAAAGACGAACGCGCAATCTACGATTTCATCCAAGAACTTTACAAGACCCGACGAGTGACGGACCGAACCTACAAGCGGGTACAATCGCTACTGGGCGATGCAGCCACTGTCGAACTTGTCGGCATACTTGGTTATTACGCACTGATTTCAATGACACTCAACGTCTTCCGGATGTTGCCGGCGGAAAATGAAAAACTGGCCTTTCCAGAACCCAAATAAGATCTCAACGTATTTTCCGTCCCGGCACAGATGTGCGCCGGGACTCCTATCGTGTGTTCGCCCCAGAAAATGTGGCTACTCAGCAGCTACGCTGGGTTTTGACAATAACGTTGCCGTTCGGTAGCTGCTTGCGCACACGCACCGTGCGGCACTCCGCATGGTGCCGGTACCATCCATGGTGCCGATGCCACCATCCGCTATCATGGTCCCGATCACGTATGACGATGTCATCACGGTCACGGACGACAACTTGCGCTGACGCCGGGACAGCGGCCATAAGCGCCACCCCGACGGCCGCCCATAGAACGACCATTCTCATTTCAGGCTCCTCCCCGGGATCGGGAAACGCAGGAACTACCAAATTGTTTCTTCTTGTAAATATTTTGGAGTCGCTACGCGACGTGTTCCGCGCTTTCGTCTGTGACTTTCTACGGCGAACGCGACCTGCTCTTGCCGCAACGTGTCTAGAATTTGCTTCTTCGGGATCGGTGGCGCCACCGGCATCCCTTTGCCGAAGTCACAACGCTTGAGGTCTATTTTCGCTTGACGGTGGAGCTCGTCGCTCAAATCATGGGGCATTCGTATGCTCACTCAGAGTGTGAACAAGATGACCCTATACCCGGGACCGCCTTAACTATTCGTATGGAGCGACAATCGTCTGGTTTCGCGAAGCTATCGGCGCAGCAACTGTCACCGGCCGCGCTGCATCTGCATGCCACCCGATGAAGCGCCGCCAGTCTGGACACCAATGCCTTCGACCGTAAAATCCACGGGCACTCTACCCGCCTTCTCAAAGTCCAGTGTCGCCTTGACACGCTGACCCTGTTCAAGAGGGCTTTTCAATCCGACAAACATTAGATGATAGCCGCCAGGTTTTAGCTCGATTGTCTGCCCTGGCTTAATTTCGAGTCCCTTGGTAACCGGCCGCATCTTCATGACGCCGTGGTCCATGCCCATCTCATGAACCTCGAAGTGCATACAAACGTCGGATGAACCACCGACCAAGCGATCGGGCGCGGCGCCAGTATTGGTAATCGTCAAATAGCCGCCGCCGACGGAAGCTCCTTTTGGCGTTGCGCGGGCCCAAGCTGCAGTAATCTTCAAACTGCCGGCAGTGATGTCTTCAGCATGAATAGGCTCAGTCAATCAGCCGAGAAGAATGACGGCTGCGGTAAAAAAATTGCGAGACATAAATTGAGTTCCTGCGCTCAGAACTGATGCCTAGCGCGCCAAACGCTGTGGCCGGATGCAAGAAGATACTTACCAAAATGCTTCGACTCGCTGAACAGCACAAGAGGCCTTTTGGCATGGTCGGCATGCTCCTGACTCGTTAAATTTTGGAAATGCGGGTACATTTCGCCTGGAACCTCTTTTCCACCAAGGGTCGAATGCTCGCAACCGACATGCTAAACTTGTTTATGCCTGATCGGAGCTCCTCATCATCCGACCACGAAGCGCGTGTTGTCAGTTTCCGGGGCGGCAAGGCCCGCACTCGGCCGCCGCCAGCGGCTCCGGTTGAGGACTTGGCAAAGTATGAGCGCACCGCAGGCTCCGACGACTATCGTCACCGCATGATCGTAAATGTGGCGGCATTGATTTTTGTGATTGCACTGATTGGTGCAGGGCTGTGGCTAGCCAATACCATGGCCGAGCTGCGCAAGAACCAGGACTGCATGCTCTCAGGTCGGCGCGGTTGTGTGCCGCTCGAGGTCACCAAGGACCGCTGGTAAATTGGCTCCCGGGGTCTGGAAATACGCTGGCGGCCAGATTTTCTGCTAAGTGGCCGTCACCATTGAACTTGTCCCTATGCTTCGCTATACGGGCATCCAACCGCTTACCGGTAGGAAGTGCGGATTGGGGGCTGTTGCGCGAGTTCGGGCGCGTTGGCCACCTGCTTGCCAGAGCTCCAAATCAACCAGAGAGTTACCGATGTCTTCGACGTTCGACACCATCGCCAATATTATCGCTGAAACTTGCGATATTCCGCGCGACTCCATCAAACCGGAAAGCCACGCTATCAACGATCTAGGTATCGACAGCCTCGATTTTCTGGATATCGCTTTCGCTATCGATAAGGCCTTCGGGATCAAGCTTCCGCTTGAGCAATGGACCCAAGAAGTCAACGACGGCAAGGCCACCACCGACCAATATTTCGTGCTTAAGAACCTAAGCGCCCGCATCGACGAGCTCGTCGCTGCCAAGGGGGCCTAAGCGCGGGTCACATGCGTCTTGAGTACTTTCAGCTGATCGACCGCATCGTCGACCTCAGGCTCGCCGACCGCAAAATCAATACTGAGGCGACGGTTCCTACCACAAGCACAATTTTTGAGGGTCATTTCCCGGGCTTCCCGCTGATGCCTGGTGTGCTGCTGATCGAGGCCATGGCACAGACGTCGGGCTGGCTGGTGGTCGCCGTAAATCGTTTCGAGCGTATGGCGTTTCTTGCAGCCGTTAAAGACGCCAAGTTCCGCATGTTTGTCACACCGGGTCAGACGTTGTCGGTGAAGGCGACCCTTACCCATGAAGGCTCCGGCTATGCGATCACGGACGCAAGTATAACGCTCGACGGCAAGTCGATCTGCGATGCTACATTGACTCTTCGCGTTCTCGATTTTCCCAACAATGAAATGAAGCAAAGGATGCGCGAAACCGCTGCTAGAGTCGGCTTCCCGGCCGAGGTGCCGGCCGATGGCTGAGAGTGCTCGGGAAGTCTGGATTACCGGGATTGGAATCGTTTCGTGTCTCGGTGAAGGCCCCGACGCGCATTGGCAGAAGCTGACCGAGGCGCAACCCCACGCGGACACCACCAGTTTTGCGCCGTTCGTGGTGCATCCACTGGCACCCATCAATTTCGATGCACAAATCCCGAAAAAGGGCGATCAACGCCAAATGGAGAATTGGCAGCGGATCGGTACCTATGCCGCGGGGCTTGCGCTCGACTCTGCGGGTGTCAAGGGCAACATCGATCTCCTGTCACGCATGGACATGATTGTTGCCGCTGGCGGCGGCGAGCGTGATCTGACCGTGGATTCAAACATTCTCAGCGGTATTCCACGCGCTGCGAATCCGGCGGCGTTTCTGAATGAGCGCCTGATGAGCGATCTGCGCCCAACCCTATTCCTCGCGCAGCTCTCCAATCTGCTGGCGGGTAACATCTCGATTGTGCATGGCGTGACGGGCTCCTCGCGAACTTTCATGGGCGAAGAATCCGCCGGTATTGACGCGGTGCGCATCGCCCGGGCACGCATCGGCGCCGGGCAAAGCGATATCGCATTGGTCGGCGGTTCCTACAACGGAGAGCGACCTGATCTTCTGATGCTCTATGACTTCGGGGGCTTCGCGCTCAAGAATAAATTTGCACCGGTGTGGGAGCGTGCGGATGGTAAAGGTGGTTTTGCACTGGCCTCCCTCGGCGCTTTCCTCGTGATTGAAGGGCGCGATCATGCAGAGAAGCGTGGCGCCAAACCTCTCGGTCGCCTCAGCACCGTAGTCTCAGACCGCGCAAACCGAGAGCCTGGAACGATCACTCAGGCCCTTTCGCGGCTTTGGGACCGGCTCAAGGACAAAGTAAACATTGGTCATGCTGCAATCCTGTCAGGAGCCACCGGCGCCAATCCGGCAACCGCAGAGGAGCGGCAGTTTCTGGAGCTCCACAGTGACCTTGCCGTGCGTGCCACCGGTTCATATCTGGGTCATGGGCTGGAGCCGCAATTCCCGACAAATATCGCGCTGGCCACGGTCGCACTTGGTCATGGTAGTCTGTTTCCGCCCTGTGACTCGACGGGTCTAGAGCGTTCAATGACCGGGGATTTGACCCAAGTCGTGGTGACCGGTGTCGGGCACTGGCGGGGCGAAGGCCTCGCGCTGGTCGAACGGATTGGCTGAGGAGAGCGAAAGATGGCAGTAGGCAAAGATAAAATGGGCCGGCCGCTGGTGGTTGTGACCGGCCTCGGCGTGGTTACCTCGCTCGGAGCCAGCAAAACCGACAATTGGGCGAAGCTCACAACTGGAGAATCCGGTATCAAGACGATCACACGTTTTCCCACCGATGGTTTAAAGACGCGCATCGCCGGCACTATTGATTACCTCCCACCACAGGCGTGCGCCGCCGCATTGACGGAATCATTCGCAGAACTCGCCGCAGAAGAGGCCATCGCGCAATCCGAACGCGGCAAGTCCGGCCAATTCCCTGGCCCCCTCTTCTTGGCTGTGCCGCCAATCGAGTTGGATTGGCCGCAACGGCTCGAAGTTGGTGCGAAGTCAGGAGCCAACGACAAGGTCACCTATGCCGACCTGTGGCGTGTAAGCCCGGAATTCCCCGCCTATCACCGCCGCTTCTTGCTCGGCTCGGTTGCCGACAATTTGGCAGAGAAGTTTGGCACACAAGGTTCCCCCATTTCGCTATCGACTGCTTGCGCCTCAGGCGCAACTGCGATTCAGCTTGGGGTTGAGGCAATTCGCCGCGGCGAGACCGATGCCGCGCTATGCATTGGCACCGACGGCTCGATCAACCCCGAGGCGGTGATCCGTTTTTCGTTACTCTCCGCATTGTCTACCAGCAATGAGGCACCACAGAGTGCAGCCAAACCGTTCTCAAAAAATCGCGACGGCTTCGTAATGGCGGAAGGCGCCGGCGCGCTCGTGCTGGAAAATTATGACGTCGCCAAAGCGCGTGGCGCCAAGATCCTCGGCGTAGTGGAAGGCTGCGGCGAGATGACCGATGCTTTCCACCGCACCCGATCGAGCCCCGATGGCAAGCCGATCATTGGTTGTATAGCCAACGCTATTAACGATGCTGGTCTCACGCCGAACGACATCGACTATATCAATGCGCACGGCACCAGCACGCCTGAAAATGATAAAATGGAATATCTTGGCTGCGCGACTGTGTTTGGCGATCGCATAAAAAGCCTGCCGATCTCCTCGAACAAATCCATGATCGGCCACACGCTTTCCGCCGCCGGCGCTGTTGAAGCGGTGATCACGCTGCTGACGCTGCAGCATCAACGCATTCCGCCTACCATCAACTACGCCATTCCGGATCCGGCGATTCCGCTCGATGTGGTGCCCAACAAGGCACGCGATGCAAGCTTGCGCCACGCCATTTCGAATTCATTCGGCTTTGGTGGGCAGAATGTTTCGCTGGTCATGGGGCTCGAGCCGGCCTGACGGTCGCGCGAGCCAATCACCATGCGTGCGTTGAGGCTGATCGGGGACCGCAAGCTCGACCTTGCCGATGTACCGCCACCCCCGCCGCCCGGCGAAGGCGAGGTTCAAATCCGCATCAAAGCGGTGGCACTCAATCATCTCGACCTGTGGGGCTACCGCGGTATGGCATTCGCCAAGCGGCAGCTGCCACTTGTGGTCGGCGCGGAAGCCGCTGGTGAAATCGCGGCGACCGGCAAGAGCGTCACAGGTTTCGCGCCCGGCGACAACGTGGTGATGTACGGCGCGATGACTTGCGGGCGATGCTCTGCCTGCCAAGAAGGCCGCGACAATTTGTGCGAGAACGTCGGCGGCATTATGGGTTTTCATATCGACGGATTCGCGCGCGACCTGATCAACCTGCCTGCACGATTGGTTATTCCGGTACCGGCTGGCGTTTCGCTGCGCGACGCAGCCTGCGCACCGATTGCTTTCGGCACCGTCGAGCACATGCTTTTCGACAACGCCAAACTCAAGCCCGGGGAGACTATCCTGGTGCATGCCGGCGGTTCCGGTATCGGCTCGGTGGCGATTAAGATGGCGAAGGCACTCGGCTGCACTGTCATTACGACGGTCGGCGATGATGCAAAGGCAGAGAAGGCCAAAGCCCTCGGCGCCAATCACGTTATCAACTACAAGACCGAGCGCTTCGAGGGCGTCACCCGCAGGCTCACCGCAAAGAAAGGCGTTGACGTCGTCTTTGAACATGTCGGCGGCGAAGGCTTTAATGGCTCCCTGCTCTGCCTCAAACGCGGCGGTCGGCTGGTGACCTGCGGCGCGACCGCCGGGCCAACGGTGACGATCAATCTGATGCAATTGTTCCAACAGCAGTACAAGATATTCGGCTCATTCGGGGCCTCCATGCGTAATATCCGCGATAGCCTGTCAAAGATCGCAGCAGGCATGTCACCGATCATCGACACCGAGGTGGGGCTTACCGATTTCGAACGTGGCCTGGCCCGGCTGGAAAGCCGGCAGGTGTTCGGCAAGGTGATCGTGAACTTCTAAAGGCCTACAGCGATGAAGCGGATGATCCGGCGCCTGCGCCGCAGTTTCAAGCGCGCAAGCGACGCGCTGATTGGAGCACTTGCGATCGGCTTACTCAAGGGCATGCGTCTGACCGACCCAGACAAGCTGGCCGATTTCGCCGGTTGGGCGATGCGTACAATCGGGCCCCTATTACCGGAAAATCGAATTGGACGCGCCAATCTCGTCGCCGCTTTCCCGGGAAAATCCAAAGCCGAAATTGACACTATCTTGCGCGGTTGCTGGGACAATCTTGGCCGCATGGGTGCAGAGTTTGTGCATCTCGACCGGCTATGGGAGTACGATCGCGAGTACCCGACAAACAGCCGAATCGAGCTCGCGCAACCAGACATCGAGCGATTTCACAGGCTGTTGGACGACGGCAAGCCGGCCTTGATTTTCGCTGCGCATCTCGCCAATTGGGAGCTCCCGGCAATATGCGCCGCCACTTACAAGCTCGACAGCGCGGTCCTCTACCGGCGGCCAAACATTGCCGGTATCGACCGCTGGCTCACGGAAACCCGCATGGCCAGCATGGGCGAGCTGATCTCAACCGACCTCTACGCGCCGATGAAGATCACGGAAGCGCTGGAGCGCGGCGCTCACGTTGGCATGCTGGTCGATCAGTATTACGTGCGCGGCGTTCCGGTGGCTTTCTTCGGCCGGCGCACGATGGCAAATCCGCTGCTGGCTCGGCTCGCGCGCCATTTCGATTGTCCGATCCATGGCACCCGTACGGTGCGCTTGCCGGATCATCGGTTTCGCGCCGAACTAAGTGAGGAAATCAACCCGGCTCGCGACGCTGTCGGGAAAATCGACATCGCCGGCACGATGCAGATCATCACCTCCGTCATCGAAGGCTGGATTCGCGAGCATCCTGAGCAATGGTTGTGGATGCACCGCCGCTGGCGATCAGAGCGTCAGCAGCTCGTCAACGGCCGGTCTTGATCTTCGTCCATAGACGATTCACGAAGCGCTGCGACTTCTGATCACGAGCGCTGACGGTATAGAGCTTACTCATCGTACCAGCGTCCGGATAGACGCTCTTGTCGTCGATCACCGCCTTATCGATAAACGTCTGACTCACAAGATTGCCATTAGCATACGCGACCAGGTTGCTGTTTTTCGCCGCCACCTCCGGCCGCAACAGATAATCAATGAAGACATGCGCCTCGGCGACGTGGCTTGCATCTCTCGGAATGGCAAGATTGTCGAAGAACATTTGCGCGCCTTCCTTCGGAATCGAATAACCGATTTCGATACCATTCTTGGCTTCAACCGCTCGCTTCTGCGATTGCTTGATATCGCCGGACCAGCCGACCACCAGGCAGATTTCTCCGCCTGCCAATGCATTAAGATACTCGGAGGAATGAAATTTTCGAACTGAAGGCCGAATTTTCATCAGAAGTTCGGCAGCTTTTTCCAGTTCCTTTGGATCGGTCGAATTCGGATTCAGGCCAAGAAAGTGCAGTGCCGCGGGCATAATGTCATCGGCTGAATCGAGCATATGCACACCGCAGTCTCGAAACTTTGCCAGATTCTCCGGCTTGAAGACGATATCCCAGCTGTCGATCTTGCCATGCGGACCAAGGTGCTCACGCATGGCCTTCATGTTGTAGCCGATACCGGTCGTACCCCACATGTAGCTAACGGCGTACTGGTTGTCGGGATCATAGACGGCGAGACGCCTGGCAATATCGGGCCAGACGTTACCAAGATTCTTGAGCTTGTTTTTGTCGAGTTTCTGGAAGACACCCGCCTTGATCTGCCGCTCCAAGAAATAGGCGGTCGGCACCACGACGTCGTAACCTGATTTGCCGGCAAGCAACTTGGTCTCAAGCGTCTCATTGGCATCGAACGTATCGTATTGGACCTTGATGCCGGTCTCTTTGGTAAAGTCGTCCAGGACCTTAGCGTCGATATAGTCGGACCAGTTGTAGACATTCACTACGCGGGCATTCTGCGCGAGAGCTAGATCAATACCGCTCACGCCGAGGCTAAAAGCCAGGACAGCAATCGCAAATGTGGGGCGCATGGAAGGCCTCAGCTCGAATAGTTTAGGTTTTGGTAGGGAATCCGGCCGCCTTCCACGCGATAATGCCGCCGGCTAGATGGGCACTATACGGATATCCAGCATCCTGGGCAGCAACCGAAGCGGTGACGGATCGGCGTCCTGATCGGCACGCGAACACGACCTGCTTCCCCTGCGGATCTGGAATTGCAGCGGGATCAAAGCACGACAGCGGCACGATCAACGCATCGGGATAGCTTTCTACCGACGTTTCGTTGAGCTCACGCACATCAACCAGCAACATGCGTCCCTCGCGCAAGCCATTGGCGACCTGTTCGGGCGTGAGGTTCGTTACCTCATCCGCGCGTGGCATTTCATCGGCCATTGCCGGAACTCCGTCATCCAATAATACCGAGTTCTAGCCGGAAATTCTGGGTGACGCACCAGCCTTTTACTCGAGCCAGCAGGTCTAGATCGTCACTTGTGTACCGACCTCGACCACGCGCCCCGTGGGGATCTGGAAATAGTCAGTAGCGTCATTAGCCACCCGCGTGAGACCGATAAATAGGCGGTCTTGCCAGCGCGGCATACCGGAATGAGCGGCGGGCTTGAGTGAGCGCCGCGACAGGAAGAACGACGTGGACATGATGTCAAACTGCCAGCCGAGCTTGCGCGCGATCGCCAGCGCTTTGGGTACGTTCGGCGTCTCCATGAAACCGAAGCGCAGCACCATCCGCGAAAACGTTTTTCCTACCGCTTCAATGCGCACTCGCTCCGAAGGATCAACGCGAGGCGCATCAGCGGTTTCGACTGTAAGGATGACGTTCTTTTCGTGCAGCACCTTGTAGTGTTTGAGGCTGTGCAGCAGCGCCGTTGGAGCACTCACTGGATCGCTGGTAAGAAACACCGCCGTACCAGGCACACGCGCTGGTGGTTTCTTTTCCAAGCTTTTCACAAGCGATTCGAGCGGCGTTTCGAGGCGGCGGGTTTTCTCAAACAGAAACCGGCTACCGCGTCGCCACGTATACATCACAGCCATCACGAGGGCGCCAAGGGCGAGCGGCATCCATCCCCCCTCGACGATTTTGAGCAAATTGGCGGACAGAAAGGTAAAATCGATGAACAGGAATGGCAGCATCAGCGCCAAAGCCCCGATCAGTGGCCAGCCCCAAACACGCCAAACGACCACGATGGCCATCATAGCCGTGACGACCATCGTGCCGGTCACTGCGATCCCGTAAGCCGAGGCAAGCGCACTTGACGAACGGAACAATCCCACCAGCAACAATACGCCGGCCAGGAGCAGCGTGTTGACTCTCGGCATGTAGATCTGTCCGAACAACGATTCCGAGGTGTGACGGATTTCCAGCCGGGGTAAAAGTCCGAGCTGGATAGCCTGTCGTGTGAGCGAATAGGCCCCCGTAATCACCGCCTGGCTCGCGATAACCGTAGCAGCAGTTGCAAGCAGCACCATCGGCAGCAGAGCCCAATCCGGATACAGCAGAAAGAACGGGTTCTCGACTGCTTTCGGATTACCCAATACCAATGCGCCCTGCCCCAAATAATTCAGAACAAGCGCCGGCAGCACGACAACCAGCCAGGCGAGGCGGATTGGGCCGCGACCAAAATGGCCAAGATCCGCATAAAGCGCTTCCGCTCCTGTCACCACTAGGAACACAGCGCCAAGTGTATAAAACCCGACAATACCATGATGAAGCAGGAAGCTAATTCCATGCCAGGGATTGAACGCGAACAGCACAATCGGGTTCTGGACGACGTGCCAAATGCCAGCGGCCGCAATCGTGGCGAACCAAAACAGGGTGATCGGACCAAAGAATGCGGCGACATTCGCGGTGCCCCGCGACTGCACCGCGAACAAAATGACCAGAACAAGTACCGTGAGTGGCACCACATAGGCGTCGAACGCTGGCGTGACGACCTTCAAGCCTTCGATCGCCGAGAGAACCGACAGAGCGGGCGTGATAATAGCGTCACCGTAAAACAATGCGCCGCTGATAATACCAAGCAGGATTACGATGCCGCCCCGTCGCACCAATGAACGAGATGCAAGCGCCATCAACGCGAGTGTGCCGCCTTCACCTTTGTTATCGGCGCGCAATAGGATCAGCACATACTTGGCAGTTACTACGAGGAGCAGCGCCCAAATGATCAGGGACAAAATGCCGTGGACCACCGGCTCGCTCACCGGATTGCCGGGTCCTACCGCCGCAAGCACCGACTCGCGCAGCGCGTAGAGCGGGCTGGTACCGATATCACCGTAGACGACGCCGATGCTGCCGAGGGTAAGCGCCCAGAACCCGACCCGGACCGGCGCCTCGCTGCCGCCATTGGCCGCGATCGGACCGCCGTGGGCGGCGGCAGCGCTATGAGACATGGGGTTGCCTGGATTTGTTGCAATGCAAAAAAATCTGTGGGACGCGGCTTATAGCGCCGGAACCTTGCCGTCGGCACAGCCATTTCCGCAACGCATTTTAGCGAGCCATGCGAAAAGCGCACGCCGGCTCCGAGGTTTTTACTCGTTTTATCAATGCGTTGTGTACAAAAGCATCGGGGTATCGTGTTTTTCAGACTGTCACCTGTGTCCCCACCTCCACCACGCGTCCGGTTGGTATCTGAAAGAAGTCGGTGGCATCGCTGGCTGACCGCGCCAACGCAATGAACAGGTGATCCTGCCATGACGGCATGCCCGATTTCGCCGATGGCTTGAGTGCACGCCGCGATAGAAAAAACGAAGTCGACATAATGTCAAAATGCCAACCGTGCTTGCGTGCGATCGCCAGCGCTTTCGGCACGTTGGGTTGCTCCATGTAACCGAATTTCAGCGATACCCGCGAAAAATGCTTCGACATCGGCGTGATCCGCACCCGCTCCTCTTCCGGCACACGAGGCGTATCAGCAGTGATGATCGTGAGTATCACATTATTCTCATGCAGCACCTTGTTGTGTTTGAGATTGTGCAACAGTGCGGTCGGCGCAAATTCCGGATCGCTGGTAAGAAACACGGCTGTGCCCGGCACGGGATGTGGAGGCTTCTTCTCCAAACTGCGGAACAGAGTGTCGAGCGGCACTTCAGTTCGTCGCGTCTTGCTGATCAGGATGCCGGTCCCGCGTCGCCACGTCAGAATCATGAGCACCATGGTGGCGCCAAATAGCAACGGTGCCCAGGCGCCCTCGAACAATTTGAGAAAGTTCGCTGAAAAGAACACTACGTCGACAATCACAAACGGCGCAATTAAAAGCAGCGTCTTCCAAAGTGGCCACCGCCATCCTCTCCAGATCACGACAAATGCAAGTATCCCGTCCACAACCATAGTCGTCGCAACCGCAATGCCATACGCGGAGGCGAGCGCGCTTGAAGTACGGAACAGACCGACCAGGAGCAGCACCCCGATCATCAGCGAGACGGTCACACGCGGAATATAGATCTGGCCAACATGCGAGGCCGAGGTGTGCAAGATGGCCAGCCGCGGCAATAGGCCGAGTTGGATCGCCTGATGCACGAGTGAATAAGCGCCCGTAATAACCGCTTGGCTTGCGATTACTGTTGCGGCTGTCGCCAGCACGATCATCGGCAGCAGGAAAGTCTCTGGGACCAGCCTATAGAACGGGTTCTCGATCGCCATTGGGTCCGCCAGCACCTTGGCGCCCTGGCCGAAATAGTTGATCAGCAGCGCGGGCAGTACCAGGCCCAGCCACGCAGTCTGAATAGGCTTGCGTCCGAAGTGGCCGAGGTCGGCATAAAGGGCCTCGCCGCCGGTAACCACCAAGAATACCGCGCCAAGGGTCACTAATCCGATCGCGCCGTGATGGATAAGAAAATCAACACCGTAAAACGGGTTGATGGCAGTGAGTACGGTCGGATCGTCGCGAATGTGCAGAGCACCGGCGATCGCTATCGATAAGAACCAAACGACCATAACCGGTCCGAACATCGCCGCCACTTTTGCGGTGCCGCGACTCTGTGCCGCGAACAAGGCGACCAGAATGATCACCGTGAGCGGCGCAACAAAATCGCTGAACGCTGGGCTTGCTAATTTTAGCCCTTCCACCGCCGAGAGCACCGAGATTGCCGGGGTGATCACGGAGTCGCCCAGAAACATCGAGGCGCCGATTACGCCGACGATGAAAATGAAAGCGGTGCGCCGGCCAAGTGCCCGCGTCGCCAGCGCAGTAAGCGAAAGGGTGCCGCCCTCGCCGTTATTGTCAGCACGGAGCAAGATCAGAACGTACTTGAGCGTCACCGTTACGATGAGTGCCCAGACGATGAGTGAAAGGACACCGAGCACGACACCGCGACTAACGACTTGGTTATTGCTTGCCGCGATTGCCGCCTCACGAAAGGCGTAGAGAGGACTTGTGCCAATGTCCCCATAGACGACGCCGACACTGCCAAGTGCCAACGGCAAAAGCCCGGGAGCCGCGTCATGTCCTACACCCGCGGACGCCGTGGTTTGGTTCGCGCCATCACTCATTACATAATGCTGCGGATCGCCGAAGGTTTGAAGCCGGGCCTTATATCACCGTAGGAGCACCGAGAATACCGGGACCACCCAAACCGAACTAGCTGGGATCAGTTCTAAGGCCGGCACTTCCGTACAATTTAAGGGGTTAGACCGGCCGTGGAGGCTCTTCGCGCATCAAAGTAATTGTTACGCGGCGGTTTGGCGACATATAAGGGTCATCAAGGAAGAGTGAATCGGTGTTGGCCTTTGCCGCCACCTCGCCTCGGGCTTTAAAATAATCGGAGGAGTGCGACCCATGCGTGAGATCGGCCATTTCATAGGCGGCAAGGCGGTGAAGGGAAGCTCCGGTCGCTTTGGCGATGTTTTTGATCCCAATACCGGCGAGGTCCAGGCAAAGGTCGCGCTCGCCAAGCACTCCGAAGTCGAGCACGCAATCGCCAATGCGCAGGCGGCTCAACCGGGCTGGGCGGCGACCAATCCGCAACGTCGCGCCCGGGTCATGTTCAAATTTCTCGAGCTGGTCCAGAAGGAATTCAACGCGCTCGCCAAACTGCTCTCCGCCGAACACGGAAAAACGATTCCAGACGCACGCGGCGACATCCAACGCGGTATCGAAGTGGTGGAATTTGCCTGCGGGATTCCGCATTTGCTGAAAGGCGAATTCACTGAAGGCGCCGGACCCGGAATTGATTTGTATTCCGTCCGGCAGCCACTAGGCGTCGTCGCGGGCATTACTCCATTTAATTTTCCGGCAATGATTCCGATGTGGAAATTCGCACCGGCAATTGCTTGCGGCAATGCCTTTATTCTTAAGCCGTCCGAGCGAGATCCGTCTGTTCCCATGCGTCTTGCCGAATTGATGATCGACGCCGGACTGCCCGCTGGCATACTCAATGTCGTCAACGGCGACAAAGAAGCAGTCGATACACTGCTCGCCGATCCGCGCGTGATGGCGATCGGCTTCGTCGGCTCATCGGCAATTGCGGAGTACATCTATTCGACCGGCTGCGCCAACGGGAAACGCGTTCAATGCTTCGGCGGCGCCAAGAACCATATGATCGTGATGCCCGACGCCGACATGGACCAGGCGGTGGATGCTCTGGTCGGCGCGGGATACGGCTCTGCGGGCGAACGCTGTATGGCGGTATCAGTGGCAGTGCCAGTCGGCAAAAAGACCGCTGACATTCTTGTTGAGAAGCTCATCCCACGCGTCGAAAGCTTAAAGATTGGACCGTCAACCGACCCGCAGGCCGACTACGGGCCGCTGGTGACAAAGGCGCATCTCAACAAAGTGAGGGATTATGTCGACATCGGCGTCAAGGAAGGCGCCAAGCTCGTCGTTGACGGCCGCGGTTTCAAACTTCAGGGCTACGAGAACGGAAATTTCATGGGTGGCTGCCTGTTCGACGATGTGAGGCCGAATATGCGTATTTACAAGGAAGAAATTTTCGGCCCTGTTCTTTCGGTAGTGCGCGCAAAAGATTACGAAGAGGCGGTGCGGCTTCCTTCCGAACATGAGTACGGAAACGGCGTTGCCATCTTCACGCGCGACGGTGACGCCGCTCGCGATTTCGTCAACCGCGTGCAGGTTGGCATGGTGGGCGTGAACTTCGCAATTCCGGTTCCGCTAGCCTATCACACCTTCGGTGGCTGGAAGCGCTCGGGCTTTGGCGACCTCAATCAGCACGGACCGGATTCGATCCGTTTTTATACGAAGACCAAGACAATCACCTCGCGCTGGCCGACCGGCACGAAGGAAGGCGCCGAGTTTGTAATTCCGACCATGAAATAAGGCAGGCTGGGGGGATGGTTGTCGTCAGGGCCGCAATCGGCGTCCTTGTCGTCCTGACGCTGACGGGCTGCGCCGGCGAGCAGCTCTCTCTAGACTCATCCGCGCAAACACCAGTAGATGATTCCATGACCGGCCGCTGGATTCTGAGCGCCCCAAACGCGCCCCCCTGCGGTCTGGAATTCGGCGGCGCAGCCGGGGCACGTGCCGGCTCGGTCGCCCCGGATGGAGGCTGCCCGGGCAATTTCTACATGAGCCGGCGTTGGGCAATAGAAGGTGGCGTTCTTACGATCGCCGGCCAAGAAAGACAGCCGCTGGCACAGCTTAAGGTCGTCGGCACCCGCTTCGAAGGTCAATCCAGCGCCGGCATGCCGGTTACGCTGTCCCGCTAGATCACAGTCAAACGTGGAGCCCTCATGTCGGAATATCAGCTTTATTGCTTCGCCCAATCTGGCAACGCTTATCGTGCCGCCTTGATGCTCAACCTGATTGGCGCCGACTGGGAGCCAGTCTGGATCGATTTTTTCGGCAAGGGCGTCCAGCGCACGCCGGAATATCGAACC
This sequence comes from Pseudolabrys sp., assembly GCA_049802775.1. GTDB lineage: Bacteria > Pseudomonadota > Alphaproteobacteria > Rhizobiales > Xanthobacteraceae > Pseudolabrys. The sequence goes on from JBARNC010000560.1 coordinate 30,551, forward strand.
GATGTGAACGAGATGGGCGAAGTGCCAGTGCTTGTGCACGGCAACAGGAAGCTCACTCAATCCGGCGTGATACTCACCTACCTTTCTAAACGCAGCGGAAAGTTCAAGCCCGAGAACGAGGACGAGGAATTGGAAGCACTGCGCTGGATCATTTTTGACAACCAGAAAGTCAATGGCTTCCTGGGTCCATTTCGATTCCTGAAAAATTTCGTAAAGCCCCCAGGCGACCCCGCAGTATTGGCGTTTCTCAAGGGGCGCATCGACGGCAACCTTGCTATCGTCAACAAGCGGTTGACGGGGCGGCAGTTCCTCGTAAGCGACAAGCCGACCATCGCCGATATTTCGATGACCGGCTATCTTTATTATCCGGCCGAAGAATTCGGATTCGATATCGCTAAAGATCATCCGGCGATCGGAGCCTGGCTCGAACGCATAAAAGCGCTGCCGGGCTGGAAGCATCCCTATGAACTGATGCCCGGTTATCCGCTCGGGACGAACTGATCTTAGTTCAGCCGCGCCGGCCGATCACGGTCTGACTCAGGGGCGGGTTGGCCAGACGAGAATAATGCGTCGTTTGCAGGAGCCGTAGCCGGCGCAGCAACAGCCCCCGCGTCTTTACGCTGGTATTCGCGGTAGGACAGCCAGCCGAGCGGCAAGCACGCGAGGTAAGCGAGCGTCCCGACAGTGAGCACTTGCCAAGGATAGCTGACCAACAGCGCAAAGAACAAAACGACCATAACGAAAACTGGCAATACCATTTCCGGCGGTACACGTTTTCCCACGCGTTTTCCGGAAAATACCGGCAGGCGAGACACCATCAAAAGCGCGATCAACAAGGTGTAGAAAAAGGCGAACCACACCGTAATGAGGCCGACTGGTACTCCGAGAAAACTCACATAGATCGGCAACAGCACAGTGATAGCTCCAGCCGGAGCCGGAATGCCTGTAAAGAAATTTCCTGCCCATACCGGCTTGTTAGGATCGTCGATCATCACATTGAAGCGCGCCAGCCGTAAGCCGGCGCAAATTGCAAAAACCAATGCGGCAATCCAGCCGGCCGATTTAAGTTCGTGCAAGCCCCAGAAATAAAGGATCAATGCCGGCGCTACACCGAAATTGACGAAATCGGCGAGGCTGTCGAGTTCAGCACCAAAGCGTGAGGTGCCCTTGAGCATTCGGGCAATGCGCCCGTCGATCCCATCGAGCAATGCGGCAAACACGATCGCGGCCAGCGCCAATTCAAGCTTGTCTTCAACCGCCACGCGGATTGCAGTCAGACCTGCACAAAGCGCGAGCAGTGTGATCAGATTTGGCAGCAGGGTACGAACCGGAATCGCCTTGAAGCGGCGGCGGAACGGCGGTGGCGAGGGATCAAATGGCGGAAAAACCATGAATATAATATAGGCCCGTAATGCCCCGAGCGCCACGGTAGGCAAATCGGTTTGGGCCCGGTCTCGTTAACGAATTACCCGCTGCGAAATGCCCGACCCGCCTCGCTGGCGCGCAGATCGGCAAGCACCGTTTCGCCAGCAATTGAGGTCTGGCCCACCGCCACAAGCGGCGGGGTACCCTCAGGCAGGTAGACATCGAGACGAGAACCGAAACGGATCATTCCAAAGCGTTCTCCGGTACCGATGGACTGACCCGTGCGTACGAAACAGACGATGCGCCGGGCGATGAGTCCGGCGATCTGCACCACGGCGATGCGTGCACCGGTGGTCGCGATAACGAGCGAATTGCGCTCATTGTCGGCGCTTGCCTTGTCCAGGTCGGCGTTGAAGAACTTGCCGGGCTGATAGACGATTTTCTCGATCTTGCCAGCGAGCGGGCTGCGGTTCACGTGGCAGTCGAACACGCTCATGAAGATCGAGATGCGTGGCAGCGCCTTGTTGCCGAGGCCGAGCTCAGGCGGCGGGGCAGCGCTCGTGACCTGGCTCACACGACCATCGGCCGGCGCTACCACCAGGCCATCGCGTACGGGCGTCACGCGCGGCGGATCGCGAAAGAAATAGGCGCACCAGATCGTGGCCAGCGTACCAAGCCATCCTAGGGGGCTCCAGAACCAGAATAGAATCAGGCTGACAAACGCAAAGGCGCCGATAAACGGATAGCCCTCCGGCGTAATTGGAATGATTTGGGACCGAATCGAATCGTAAATCGACATACGGCTATTTTACTCCGCGGCGTCGGCGGGCGCTTCGAGCGGTACCGCTTCGGCCGCGCTAATCATATCTTCCACAGGCGGAGGATTGCGGTTAGGTGCACCCTGATCCTCGCCCGCGCGCGCAAGTTTCTCGCGCGCTTCCTCGGCCTCCCGCTGACGGTTCCACATGCTGGCATAGAGGCCATTCTTGGCGAGCAGCGCGTAGTGCGTGCCGCGCTCGACGATTTCGCCCTGGTCCAGCACAATGATCTCATCGGCACCCACGATGGTTGAGAGCCGATGCGCGATCACCAGCGTGGTGCGGTTGCGCGAGACGCGCTCGAGCGCATCCTGAATTTCTTTTTCAGTATGGCTGTCAAGTGCGGACGTTGCCTCATCAAGCACCAGAATCGGCGGCCCTTTGAGGATCGTGCGCGCGATTGCGACGCGCTGCTTCTCGCCGCCCGACAACTTCAGTCCCCGCTCGCCAACCTCGGTCTCGTAGCCCTTAGGGGCGATACGAATGAGGGAATCAATCTGAGCCAGCCGCGCCGCCTCCTCGACGTCAGCATCGGTCGCTTCCCAGCGGCCATAGCGGATGTTGTAGCGGATCGTATCGTTGAACAGCACGGTGTCCTGCGGCACCATACCGATCGCCTGGCGTAGCGATTTCTGCGTGACGGCAGCAATGTCCTGACCATCGATCAGGATGCGGCCCCCGGAAAGATCGTAGAAACGGAACAACAGCCGCGAAATTGTCGACTTGCCTGCGCCGGAAGGGCCAACCACTGCGACAGTCTTGCCTGCCGGCACCTCGAAGCTGATGCCCTTGAGGATGCGCCGGGTAGGCTCATAGGCGAAGCTCACATTCTCGAAGTGGATAGTACCTGTACCCACTTTCAGCGGCGGCGCGCCCGTCACGTCCTTGATTTCCGGTTCGCGCGCGAGGATCGTGAACATAATCTCGATGTCGGTAACCGCCTGCTTGATCTAGCGATAGACCATACACATGAAATTGAGCGGCTGGTAAAGCTGGATCATCATGGCGTTGATCAGCACGAAATCTCCGACCGTTTTGCTGCCGGCCTGGATCTCGAACGCGCACATCACCATGGCCGCGGCGAGCCCAAAGGTGAAGATCACCGCCTGTCCAGCGTTGAGCACCGCGAGCGAGGTATAGGCCCGCACGCTCGCATCCTCGTAGCGCGCCATGGCGCGATCATAGCGGGCAGCCTCGCGTTCCTCGGCTGAAAAATATTTCACCGTTTCGTAGTTGAGCAACGAGTCGATGGCCTTCACGTTGGCATCTGTATCGCTGTCGTTCATCTTACGGCGAATACCGATACGCCACTCAGTGGCGTGATAGGTATAAGTCATGTAGACCGCAACAGTGGCCATGATGACCGCTACATAGCGCCAATCGAATTGCCACATCAGCACCATGACGATAAACGCGAGCTCGATAATCGTCGGGGACAGTTGCAGGATCACCATGCGCACAATGGTTTCGATTCCATTGCGACCGCGCTCGAGCACACGCGTCAGACCACCGGTCTTGCGCTCGAGATGGAAGCGCAGCGACAATTCGTGCATATGTACGAATGTGCGGTAGGCAAGCCGGCGCACCGCGTGCATAGCTACTTTGGCGAAAAGACCGTCGCGCAGCTGCGTGAGTGCCGCCATCAGTATGCGCATGCCGCCATACGCGATCGTCATCGCGATCGGCGCGGCTAGCGCCCACAAAAGCCAATCTGACGCTGCAACCGGCGCAGTGCCGTGGCCGGCAAGGGCGTCTGTAGCCCATTTGAAAGTGAAAGGAACCGCAATGGTTGCGAGCTTCGCGGCGAGCAGTAGCACCAGGGATCCGATCACCCGCAGGTTCAAATCGCGGCGGTCGGATGGCCAGATATAAGGCCACAGATGGATGATCGTCGTTAACAGCGCCCCGCGGTTGGCGGAGATGTGTGATTCGCTATCCAATGCCCGATGGTGGTGATGGTCGCTCATTCAGGGTCTTCATATAGGAGGATTCTCGCTTGTAATCACCCTGCCCTCGTATGGCGCAGGCGCTTATTTATTGAGTTTCAGCTGCTGCCTTGACGATGCCGCAAGCGCAATGCACATGCAGGGTTATGAACAGAAGCGAAAACCCAAACAAAATCCGAAAAATCTGCGTTTATTGTGGCTCTGGGCCGGGCACTGATCCGGCCTTTCTCGAGAGCGCCCGCGCCTTCGGCGCCACCCTTGCCAAGAACAGCATCGGCTTGGTCTTCGGCGGCGGCTCGGTCGGCATGCTGGGCACGATCGCCAAATCAGTACTTGAAAATGGCGGAGAAGTGACCGGTATCATCCCCGAATTCCTGGTCGAGCGCGAACATGCGATGCGCGGCGTCGACAACCTGATTGTTACGCACGACATGCACGACCGAAAGCGCAAGATGTTCGAGATGGCAGATGCCTTCGTCGCGATGCCGGGCGGCATCGGGACGCTCGAAGAAGTTGTCGAGCAGATCACTTGGGTTCAACTCGGCCGGCACCGCAAGCCAATCCTCCTTGCTAATATCAAAGGCTTTTGGGACCCGCTCTGCGCGCTCATCGACCATATGAAAAATCTTGAATTTATCCGCGACGATCTGAATTTCGATTTGCTGGTCGCCAATAAAGTCGTTGACATCCTGCCGATGCTGCAAAAGGCAGCTGCGGCAGTGCCGGAAGAAGCAAAAAAAATGACAGCCGCTGGTGCCGACCAGATGTAGGTTGGGTCACCACTTTCGTGGGAATGAGCGCCGCGAATGCAATAGACTACTTCGTATGCATGAAGGTTGCCGCCTCGATCAGATTGCCGTCGGGATCACGAATAAAGGCGGCGTAATAACCATCGCCATGCTGAGGTCTTAGCCCGGCCGTGCCGTCACTGGATCCGCCTGCTACAAGAGCGGCCTCGTGGAAGGCGTCGACCATATCGGTCGTCCGGGCGCGAAAACAGATATGCGCGCCGCTTGAAGGCAGAATTGTCTCGGGGCGAAGATTGATCCAGAATTCTGGATATTGCTTGCCGAAGCCGACAGTCGTCGGCCGCGTCTCCAGTTTGACGACTCCGATCGTGGTGAGTAACGCCCCATAAAAACGCGTTGCCGCATCGATGTCGCTTACCACGACAGAGACGTGATCGATCACGCCGGCGCCCCGGACTTGACGAGCTTAAAGACGATGGAATCCATCAAAGCCTGGAATGAGGCATCGATGATATTGGGCGACACGCCAACCGTTGTCCAGCGCTCGCCCGCCTCGTCCTCGCTCTCAATAAGCACGCGGGTCACCGCCTCAGTACCGGTATTGAGAATACGCACACGGTAGTCAGTGAGTTTAAGGCCGGCGATATATTTCTGATATTTACCGAGATCCTTGCGCAGCGCGAGATCGAGCGCGTTAACTGGACCGTTGCCTTCCGCCGCCGAGATCATATTGTCGTCGCCAACCTTCACCTTGACCACCGCCATGGTGACGGTGACGCGTTCGCCTTTCGCATTGTTTCGCTGCTCGACATTGACGTCGAACTGCGTGACATCGAAGTAATTCGGCACCTTGCCCAGCGTGCGCCGTGCCAGCAGCTCGAAGGAGGCATCGGCGGCCTCATAGGCATAGCCGATCGCCTCGCGTTCCTTCACGATCTCCAACAGACGGCCGATACGCGGATCATCCTTGTCGATTTTGATGCCGACGCGTTCCAGCTCCGCCAGTACGTTGGATTTGCCGGCCTGCTCCGAGACCAACACCTTGCGCCGGTTGCCGATGCTCTCCGGCGCGACGTGCTCATAGGTTGCCGGATCCTTCATGATGGCCGAAGCGTGGATGCCGGCCTTGGTGGCGAAAGCGCTCTCACCCACATAGGGCGCGTGTCGATTAGGTGCGCGGTTAAGCCGCTCGTCGAGCGCATGCGAAACGTGCACGAGTTTCTTGAGTGCCGCGTCGCTGACACCGATTTCAAATTGCCTGGCGAATTCCGGCTTGAGCTTGAGCGTCGGGATGATGGAAACGAGGTTTGCATTGCCGCATCGCTCGCCGAGCCCGTTGAGCGTTCCTTGGATCTGCCGCGCACCGGCGCGCACCGCAGCAAGCGAATTGGCGACCGCTTGTTCAGTGTCATTGTGCGCGTGGATGCCGACATGATCACCAGGGATCGCCTTCACGATCTCGCCGACGATCTTTTCGACCTCGTCGGGCAGCGTGCCGCCATTGGTATCGCACAACACGACCCAGCGGGCACCTCCCTCATAGGCGGCCTTGGCGCAGGCGAGCGCGTATTTCGGATTAGCCTTGTAACCGTCAAAGAAATGCTCGCAGTCGAGCAGCACTTCCCTGCCCTTGGCCTTGGCCGCACGCACGCTGTCACGGATCGAGGCAAGGTTTTCTTCGTTGGTCGTCTCCAGCGCGACCTTGACGTGGTAATCCCATGACTTGGCGACGAAACAGATGGCATCCGCCTTCGCGTCGAGCAGAGCCGCGAGACCGGGATCATTGGAGGTCGAGCGACCCGGTCGCCGAGTCATGCCGAACGCCGTGAAGGTCGTATCAAGCTTGCGGTCCTTGACGAACAGTTCGGTGTCGGTCGCATTTGCACCCGGATAGCCGCCCTCGACGTAGTCAATGCCTAGCTCGTCCAGCATGCCAACGATCGCCAGCTTGTCAGCGAGCGTGAAATCGACGCCGTTCGTCTGCGCGCCATCGCGCAGCGTGGTGTCGAAGAGATAGAGACGTTCGCGGGCCATGGCTTCGCTCAGGTCAGCCGGTAGACGACGTAGAGCGCAAGCAGCACGGCCACGGCGAGAACACCGTATTTGAGCACGATGTAGTAGAGCCAGTGGCGCGGAAACGGCGTGTCGGGTTTGGTCATGAAGCCTCCCGTATAGCGGCAAGCTGCTTGTGCAGGGTGGTGTTGGCGAGCCATTCGTCACCGACTGAAACCGTGTTGCGCTGCTGGGCGACATAACCGCGCTTCTCGAAGAAGCCGCGCGCGCTATCGCTGGCATCCACTGTGAGCTTCGGCGCGCCACGCGAGCCAGCGAGCTTCTCCAGTGCATCGACCAGCATGGCGCCAACGCCCTGCCCGGCCGCCGCCGGGTGCACGTAGAGCATGCCGATCTTTTCTTTGCCTTCGAGCGCGACGAAGCCGACCGGAGATCCCTCCAGGGTCGCCACCAGCGTCAGTTGCTCGGAAAGCTTCCTGCCGAAGTCAGCAACGTCATTGGCGACGAACGCCCAGGCTTCCTGCTGCGCCACGGTGTAGTCGTCCGCGGTCAATTCCTCGATGCTGTCGCGGAAGATTTCGCGCAGCAGCGGCGCGTCAACCGACAGATATGGCCGCAAACCGAGCTTGGGGTGGGCCACGGCCATCATCGCGCGATCTCCCAGGTGGTGCCGTCTTTCGAGTCTTTCAGTACGACACCCATTGCGGCAAGTTCGTCGCGGATGCGGTCGGATTCTTTGAAGTTCTTTGCCTTTCGGGCCGCGTTACGCGCCTCTATCAGGTTTGTGATTTTGCCTTCATCGATTGTGATCGAAGCTGGACGGAATGATGTCCACGACGCAGTGGACATTTGCAACAATCCCAGCAACTGCGCGCTAGCTTTCAGGCAAGCCGCCGCCGGCTTCGCGCCCTTCGCAGCTTCGCCACGCAACTCGTGCAAGGCAGCGAAAACCTTTGGTGTGTTCAGATCATCCATTAACGCATCGAGTGCGTCAGCACACAGGTAGTCCAGTGCTGCATCGGCCGTCAGCGCGACCCACTGATCAAGACTTTTCTGCGCATCGCGTAGCCCCGCTATTGTCCAATTAATCGGCTGCCGGTAATGCGTCTGGAGCATTGTGTATCGCACCACCTCACCTGGCCAGTCCTTCAGCAATTCATGGATCGTCACGAAGTTACCGAGACTCTTCGACATCTTCTCGCCTTCAACCTGCAGGAAGCCGTTGTGCATCCAGTAGTTCGCCATCACCGGCGTATGGAATGCACAACGTGATTGCGCAATCTCGTTCTCGTGGTGCGGAAACACCAGATCGATGCCGCCGCCGTGGATGTCGAAGGTCTCGCCGAGATGTTTCCATGACATGGCCGAACACTCAATGTGCCAGCCCGGCCGGCCCGGCGTCTTGATGCCGACGGGCGATGGCCAGGCAGGCTCCCCTGCCTTGGATGGCTTCCACAAGACGAAGTCTTGTGAATCCTTCTTGTAGGGTGCGACTTCTACGCGCGCGCCGGCGATCATCTCGTCGAGCGAACGGTTGGATAGCTTGCCGTAATCCTTCATCGACGGCACGTGGAATAGCACATTGTCTTCAGCCACATAGGCGTTACCGGACTTCACCAACCGTTCGATCAGCGCCTTCATCTCGTCAATGTGCTCAGTCGCGCGCGGCTCGATGGTCGGCGGCAGGCAGCCGAGTGTGGCCACGTCGGCTTTGAAGTTCTTATAGGTTTCCTCGGTGAGGTCGCGGATCGAAACGCCACATTCGGCCGCGCGCGCATTGATCTTGTCGTCAACGTCGGTGACGTTGCGCACATATATGACGTGGCGTTTGCCGTAGATGTGTCGCAACAGCCGGAAAAGCACGTCGAATACGATAACCGGGCGCGCATTGCCGATATGGGCAAAGTCATAGACCGTCGGCCCGCATACGTACATGCGCACGCGCGACGGATCGAGCGGGCTGAACACCCGCTTCTCGCGCGTCAGTGTATCGTAGAGCTTGAGTTCCATAGCAAATGACACCCGTAGGCCCCGCTGGCCGGGCGTCCTGCTATCTCAACTTTGAGAAAAAGACGGCCGCAGCCAGCGTGATGCGCTAGCGAATAATCTCCGGGCAAATGCCGCAGATCTGGTTAAGGCCGTTCATAGCGGCACAATGATTTGTCGCGTCCATGCCGTCAAGGTCTGGCCGCAACCCGTGCAAAATACAGGAAAAATTTGATGACCTAAGCGCAGACCGCAAGTTAAGCGCCGCTTAACGATTTTACTCACATTCTTGGATTCGGCGCTGGGGATGGCCTGGCGTCTGTAATTCACAGGCGTTTCGTAATGCAGACAGTTTCGGTCGGTCTCATCATCTGGCTTTGCCTTTCCGTCAGTACTGCTCAAGCCGAGCGGCGCATGTTCATCATCGCCAACGATGCCGACGGGTACGGCGTCGACCGCTGTCTCGCCTCCGGGGAAAAGTGCGGTGCGGCGGCCGCCAATGCTTATTGCAAGACGCAAGCTTTCGCGCAGGCTGCGAACTATCGCAAGGTAGATCGCGGCGATATCACCGGCGCAATTCCCGTCGTGTCTGCCGAATGTCGCGATAACGGCTGCGACGTCGTCGCTATCGTCTGCACACGCTGACCGGGACTACGAGCCGCGCCTAGCCCTGCAAAGCCGCCCACATTTCGCGATCACGCTCGGCGGTCCAGATGACCGGCCATTCGATGCCGCGTGCCTCGTCATAGGCGCGCGAGACACTAAACGGCAAACAGTGATCATAGATCGCGAAATCCTTGAACTTTGGATCCATCGTGAGGCGCACAAAGTCGAAAGCCTCTTTCAGCGAACGGCCCTTCGTTACGCTCTCCTGCACCGAGTTGTAGAGAGTCGAAATGAAATCGCTGGTAAGCTCAATACCTTCCTTGACCATTTCCGGCGAAGTAAGCATTGCACCGCGTCCGGGTAGCAGCGCATTGGCTTGCAATTCAGCGAGATGATCGAGCGTCGCAAGCCAGTCAATGAAGTGAGCGTCGCCGCAATAGCAGGCCGACTTGTATTCAACGAGGTCTCCAGAAAAGACGACGCCTGCGTCGGGAACGATTGCAATCACGTCGCCCGCAGTGTGCCCACGCCCAATGTGAATGATCCGGACTTCGCGCCGACCCAGCCAGACCGAGATCTGATCGGGAAATGTAATCGTCGGCCATGTCAGTCCAGAAATGGTTTCGGCCGCACGAAAAAGTCGCGGAAAGCGGCCGATCTCGGAATCCATGTCCTGTTTGCCGCGCTCTGCGATCAGGTCGCGCGTAGCATTTGATGCCAAAATCTCGGCGCCCCTGAAAGCGGATGCCCCGAGTGCCCGGGCCGCATGATAGTGGGTCAGCAAGACGTATTTGACCGGCTTGTCTGTGACTTTGCCGACACGTGCGATGACGTCGCCAGCCGTTGCCGGCGTCGCCTGCGCGTCAATCACCATAACCCCATCGTCACCGACAATGATGCCGGTATTCGGGTCTCCTTCTGCAGTGTAAGCGTAGAGTCCCATCCCGATCTGATCGAGCGAGACTTTCTTTTCGCCGAGATCTTCGGTGGAAGCGAATGCCGTCACCGCGTCACACCTCACGTCCAATCAGCGCATCGAGCGAACATGGCCCACCGCCCCGTATGAGGAAATGGATAACCACGATTGCCCAAAACAGAGGATATTCGATGCCGCGGTTTTCCCAAGCGAAACCAAATTGCCAATGGTAAGTCACGATTGCGATTAGCAGAAAGCCGATAATCGGTGCCGCGACCAGTCGCGTAAGAAAACCAACAGCGAGGCAAACACCGCACACGAACTCCACGATGCCTACGACATAAGCCCAGAACAGGGGATTTGCGAATCCGACACTCTCAAGAAATTTTGCAGCAGCTGCGGTGTTTCCGAACAGAATCGGAAACCCATGAATCGCAAGCGATCCGCCGGCAATGACACGGATCAATGGCTCCGTAATCCACGCAACCGAGCGGTAGAGCCCACCAAGTGCCGGCACGACGAGACGCGGTTGCTCCATGGCAGCCCTCATTCTTGGCACATACTCTACCATGCCTTGGTCGATACCATGTTAGTTGCAAACGCAACTAAGTGTCGGGCGCCCCATATCGCCAACGGACGCTGTCCCGGCTAGATTGCGGCGGTGCAAGCTGGAGTCAATCCGTGAAACTCTATTCCTATTTCCGCTCTTCCGCCGCCTACCGCGTGCGTATAGCGCTCAATCTCAAGGGCCTCCAATATGAGACGGTGCCGATCCATTTGACAAAGGATGGCGGCCGCCAGCACACGCCGGAATTTCGCGCCATCAACCCGCAGGCGCGTGTGCCTGCGCTCGAGCTGTCGAATGGCGAGGTGCTGACCCAGTCACTGGCGATCATCGAATATCTCGACGACATCCATCCCGAGCCGCCGCTGTTGCCGGCTGACGCGATCGGGCGCGCCAAATCGCGGGCGATTGCGCAGATGATTGCCTGCGATATTCATCCACTCAACAATCTCATCGCCCTGCAGTACCTCAGGCGGCAGCTCAAACATGAGCAACCCGAGATTGACGCGTGGTATCATCACTGGATCATCGAAGGCTTTACCGCGCTGGAGGGGTTGCTCGCCCCTGGACCCTACGCCTGCGGGGCTCACGTCACGCTCGCTGACATTTGCCTGGTGCCACAAGTCGCAAATGCGCGACGCCTAAAGGTCCCGATCGACAAATTCCCAAAAATCATAGGGATAGACGCGGCCTGCCTGAAGCTTCCGGTTTTCGACAAAGCAAGGCCGGAAAAGCAACCGGATGCCGAATGACGGCGAAGTGGTCGTCTGCTAGACCACCAACCCGCATCGCTACTTTCCTCCACCGTCAATGGACAGCACGTGATCGACAGCAAGATTGCACGCGTCGTCCTCTGGATGGTCGGTGCATTGCTTTCGTTTTCGGTCATGGCGGTGTCGATCCGCGAGCTATCGCGCGCCGGATTGAGCATTTTTGAGATCCTTGCAATTCGCAGCGGCGTTGCACTTCTGGTGCTGTTTGTCCTGTTGGCGGTGCGGCCGGATTTGCGCTTGCATGCACGGCCGCGGCGCATGGGCCTCAACCTTTTCCGCAACACCGTTCACTACGCATCACAATTCTCCTGGGCACTCAGCCTCACGATGCTGCCGCTAGCCACCGTGTTCGCTCTGGAATTCACAATGCCGGCGTGGACAGCGCTGCTCGCGATCTGGTTTTTGCACGAGCGAATGACTCCGAGCCGTCTCGGTGTCGTTGTGTTTGGCCTAATCGGCGTGCTGGTCATCTTGCGGCCGGGTATCGCGAGCTTCAATCCCGCAGCAATTTTGGTGCTACTGGCCGCGTTCGGCTACGCCATCACCATGATCACCACCAAAAAGCTAACGATGACGGAGACTACTTTTGGCATCGTATTCTGGATGGCGGTGATCCAGTTTCCCCTCTCGCTGGTGGGTAGCGATCCGACCGTGTTCTTGCACTTTGAGACGCGTCACATTCTGCCTGCAATCGGCGTTGGCACGGCTGGGCTCACATCACACTATTGTCTGAGCAACGCGTTCCGTTCCGGGGATGCGACACTGGTCGTGCCACTGGATTTCATGCGTATCCCGTTGATCGCCGCGGTCGGCTGGGCATTTTATGGTGAACGACTCGACATTTTCGTCCTTCTTGGCGCCCTCATCATCGTTTCTGGCGTACTGTGGAACCTGCGTTCTGAAGTCGCACGGACACAGTGACAAGAAGCCTCGCCCCGCCGTGATTTACAGACTAGAGTATCCGCGCATGAGGGGATTCTCCTACGAGTTGGCAGCCGTGGTCATCGCGGCGCTATCAGGCCTTGCCGCGGCGCAGGCGCAGTCCTCGAATCCAGCTTGCGAGCGGCTTGAAGCCCAGCTCGCAACGCTCGATCGGGGCAATGCGGATCCGGCACGCGCCGAGCAAATTCGCCGCTCGGAAGATATGGTCAACCGCCAGCAATTCGAGGTTGACCGGCTCGTGGCGCAGTCACGGCGTATGGGATGCGAAAGCTCCGGATTCTTCTCGATATTCAGCAATCCGCCGCCGCAATGCGGTGGGCTGAGCCGGCAGATCGATCAACAGCGCAATGCACTTGAGCGCATGCGGAACGGTCTGGAACGGCTCAATGGTGGCACGACAGAACGCGCCGCCCAACGGCAGGGGCTGTTGATCGCGCTCGGCGACAACGGTTGCGGCCCGCAATACCGCTCCGCGGCTCTCGCCGGCCAGCAGGGCACCTTCCTCGATCGCTTGTTCGGCAACAATGGCGGCGGCGGTATGTTCTCCGCCCCCTCTGGCCCAATGGGCGGCACCTTCCGCACCGTCTGTGTACGCACCTGCGACGGTTTCTATTTCCCGATTTCGTACTCGACCTCGCCGGATCGATTTCGTGATGATGAACAAACCTGTCAGCGCATGTGCCCGGCGTCCGAAGTTTCGCTCTACACCTATCACAATCCCGGCGAGGAAATGGCGCAGGCAGTTTCGCTCAGTGGCAGGCTCTACACAGAGCTTCCGACCGCCTTTCAGTATCGCAAGGCTATGGATCCTGCCTGTAGCTGCCGCCGACCAGGTGAAAGTTGGGCGCAAACGCTCAAGGCCATCGGTCCTGACGATACGGTCGCGCCTGGCGACGTTGTCGTCACGGAGCAGAATTCCAAGCAACTGTCGCAACCGCGGGTCGGCGCCGATGGCAAGCCGATCCGGCCCAATCAGCGCGTACCAACCGCAACAGCGCCTGCGGCTCCGCCCCCCCTTGCGGAAGCGCCCGGCCAGACCGATCCCGCCAAACGCACTGTACGCACGGTCGGTCCGACCTTCCTGCCGACACGCTAGCTGTCAAAAGTCAAATGCCTCTGACTTTGCGGGCTTGCCCGTGATCAACGAACCATCGGATGCCGGCATCGCTGTGCCGGGATCGCGGAAACGATTGGTGATTGGATAGCGGCGGTCGCGGCCGAAATTCTTGAGCGTGACTTTGACGCCTGGCGCCGCCTGGCGGCGTTTGTATTCGGCGATATTGATCATGCGCTCAACCCGCATCACGGTATCTCGGTCGAAGCCAGCGTCGACGATGGCGGCGACCGGCTCCTCGCGCTCGACCAGTCGCTCCAGGATCGGATCAAGGAGTGCATAGGGCGGCAACGAATCCTCGTCCTTTTGGTTCTCACGCAATTCCGCTGTGGGCGGCCGCGTGATGATATTCTCCGGAATTACCAATCGATCTGGCCCTTTAGCACCTTCCGGCTTCCAGCTGTTACGCAGGCGGGCTAGGCGAAACACCTCAGTTTTGTAAAGGTCCTTGATCGGATTGAAACCACCATTCATGTCGCCGTAGAGCGTCGCATAGCCAACTGACATTTCCGACTTGTTACCGGTCGTCACCACCATGAGATTGAACTTGTTGGAGATCGCCATGAGAATGGCGCCGCGCGCACGGGCTTGCAGATTTTCCTCGGTGACATCGCGCGGCAAGCCGGAAAAAACCGGTGTCAGGGCCGCTTCGAAGCCCTCAACTGCGGACGCAATCGGCAACCTCTCGTACCGCACGCCGAGCACCTTGGCGCAGGCGGCAGCATCATCGAGCGACTCCTGCGACGTAAACTTGTAGGGCAGCATTATACAGCGCACGCGCTCTGCACCGAGCGCATCGACAGCCATCGCTGCGCATAGTGCGGAATCGATACCGCCTGACAGTCCCAACACGACGCCGGGAAACCCGTTCTTGTTGACGTAATCGCGCAGGCCTAGCACGCAGGCGCTATAGTCGGCACGATCAGCCTCCACGATATCGACCAGCGGACCATTCTCACAGCGCCAGGTCCCGTTAGTGCGAACCCATTGCGTGGTAACGATCGTTTCTTGAAATGCAGCGAGCTGGAATGCCAGCGAGCAATCCGCATGCAGGCCAAACGACACGCCGTCGAACACCAACTCGTCCTGACCACCAACCTGATTGACATAGACTGTCGGAAGCCCCTGCTCGGTTACACGCGCCACCGCAATGTTGAGGCGCACATCGCCTTTCTCCCGCCAGTAAGGCGAGCCGTTCGGCACGACAAGCATCTCGGCGCCGGTTTCTGCCAGACATTCGACGACCTCAGAGCCCCAGATATCCTCGCAGATCGGAAATCCCAGACGCACGCCGCGAAAATTAACTGGCCCCGGCAGTGGCCCTGACACAAACACCCGTTTTTCATCGAACACGCCATAATTGGGAAGATCAACTTTGTAGCGGAGCGCAGTAATCGCACCGCCGTCAAGCAGCGCAACCGCGTTGTAGAGCTTGCCGCTGTCGAGCCATGGTGTGCCGAGCAGTAAGGCTGGACCCGCCGAAGCCGTTTCGCGTGCAAGGGCTTCGACCGCTGAGCGGCAGGCAGCCTGGAACGCCGGCTTGAGCACCAGATCCTCGGGCGGATAGCCCGCGATAAACAACTCGGGAAAGGCGACCAGATCGGCGCCTTGGGTGGCCGCAGCCGCGCGTGCGCGCTTTGCTTTCTCGACATTGCCGACAATGTCGCCAACGGTCGAATTGAGCTGTGCGACGGCAATGGCCAGCTTTTCAGCAGGACGAGCGCTCATGGCAAAGCTCTACCGCCTCGGCCTCATGCTCGGCAATGGGCAAACCTGCAAGCCGGGCAAGTCTGCAAGGCTCCCCGGACATGCGCCCGGTCGAACAGCGGACCAGCTTCAATTCTTCAGGTCCGTCGGAACGTCGCCGGCCCGGATCGCGGGTACCACCGGCGGCTGGCCAGTTTGCGCCAAGATGGTTTGTCCTTCATAGCTCAGGATAAAGCGGACGAAATCGGTCGCTTCTTTGGGATTTTTCGCGGTCGCTGGAATGCCGGCGGCATTACGGATCTCCTCGCTCACATTGACGCTCGCAGGGAACCGAATGATGTCGATATCATTACGCGCGGCGACTGCGGCGGAATAATAGACCACACCGGCATTCGCGTTGCCTTCCTTTACTGCGCGTACAGTGTCGGGCACCGAGGTCGGCTTGGCCGGATCGCTGATGGCCGAATCGACGATTTTCTGCGCGAGCTCAGGTTTGCCTTCGGCGGCAGCGGCCTTTTTTAGAAACACGATCGTACGGTTGGTCCCGAGGTCTTTCTCGCCGGTTATGCGAATAAATTTAATGCCGGGCTTGGCCAGATCGGAAATCTGCCGAATACCGAGCGGATTGCTTTTCGTGGTGATGACGACCATTTCGTTGGCAGAGAAAACCACGTACCACGCCATGCCTTTTTTGCTCAGCAGATCGCCTGCGACCGCCTGAGACGACGGCGCAAAAACATCGCAGGTCTCGCCCTTAAGGATGCGTTCTTCCAGCTGCTTCGACACACCCGGGGTGAGATTGATGGCAACGCCTTTGTTCTTCGCTTCGAACGCTTTCTTGAGTTCGCTCATCGGGCCGGTCAGAGAATCTGCGTGAAAGACTTCGATGACGCCGGCCATCGCGTTGCCGCCCAATAGAATACCGACGGCGACTGTCATACAGATCGTACGAAATACGCACGCGCACGAACCTATTCTGCTTGTCATTCTTTCCTCCGCGATTCTCCCGGTATTCCCGAGATGTCATCGTTCCTTGAAGATAAGAATGCGACGGTTTGGCGCTTCCAGCAAGGCAGGAACGCGACTCTTACAGTCCAGCCGCCGCCGGGATTGGCTTGGCTGGCGCGGAGCGCTCTTTCTTGAGCAACTCGGCCAGCAGGAAAGCAAGATCGATTGCCTGCTCGGCATTAAGCCGCGGATCGCAGACCGTATGATAACGGTCGTTGAGATCGGCTTCAGTGATGGCGCGGGCACCACCCGTACATTCCGTTACGTTCTGCCCGGTCATCTCCAGATGTACGCCGCCGGCATAAGTGCCTTCGGCCTGATGCACTTCGAAGAAGCCGCGCACCTCTTTCAGGATCAGGTCAAATGGCCGGGTCTTGTAGCCGGTCGCCGAAGTGATGGTATTGCCGTGCATCGGGTCGCACGACCAGAGTACGACCCTGCCGTCGCGCTTCACCGCGCGCACCAGCGACGACAGATGTTCCCCAACTTTTTCGGAACCAAAGCGACCGATCAGCGTCAAACGGCCCGGCTCGTTGTCCGGATTGAGAATATCTATCAGACGCAAGAGATCGTCCGTCCTTAGCGATGGCCCGCATTTGAGCCCAATCGGATTTTTGATGCCGCGCGCGTATTCGATGTGCGCATGATCGTATTGTCGCGTGCGATCGCCGATCCACAGCATATGACCGGAAGTAGCGTACCAGTCGCCGGTCGTCGAATCGACGCGTGTCATTGCCTCCTCGAAGCCGAGCAGCAAAGCCTCGTGGCTCGTGTAGAACTCAGTCGTGCGCAGCTCAGGGTGACTTTCCAAATCGAGGCCACACGCTTGCATGAAGCCAAGCGCTTCGGAGATGCGATTCGCCAATTCGACATAGCGCCGCGACTGCGGGCTATCCTTTACAAAGCCGAGCATCCATTGCCGCACGCTTCCAAGATTGGCATAGCCACCCTGCGCGAAGGCGCGCAGCAAATTGAGCGTTGCCGCTGACTGCCGGTAAGCCTCGATCTGCCGGCGCGGGTCGGGGCGTCGCGCCTCCTCGGTGAAAGCGATGTCATTGATGATGTCACCGCGATAGCTTTGCAGTTCCTTGCCGTCGCGCTTCTCGCTTAAAGAGGAACGAGGCTTGGCAAACTGGCCGGCAATGCGGCCGACTTTCACCACCGGCGAAGCCGCAGCATAGGTCAACACCACCGCCATTTGCAGAAACATGCGAAAGAAGTCGCGGATGTTGTTTGCGCCGTGTTCGGCAAAGCTTTCCGCGCAGTCGCCGCCTTGCAACAGGAAAGCTTCGCCCTTGGCAACACGCGCCAATTGCTTTTTCAAATTGCGCGCTTCGCCAGCGAACACCAGCGGTGGAAAGGTCGCCAGCTGCTTTTCGACATCAGCCAAGGCCTGCCGGTCCGGATAATCCGGGACCTGCTGAATAGGCTTTTTGCGCCAACTATCGGGCGTCCAACGTTCGGCCATTACGCACTACTCCAGCGTTTGGCCGGCGTTATACACGACAGCGCCCTCTA
>JBARNC010000561.1:0-22380 GCA_049802775.1 Pseudolabrys sp.
GGCAAGATCGTGTACGCGCGCGACGACAAGCACAAGGAAGCATTGCTCAACAAAGAATTCCACGCCAATGCTAAGGTCGAGGTTAGTCGCTTCAAGGGCCTCGGCGAAATGATGGCCGCACAACTGAAAGAAACCACCATGGATCCCGGCAAGCGCACGCTGCTGCGCGTGGTCCTGGCTGACAAAGAGATGAAGCCGACCGCGCGCGCGGTCGAGCGCCTGATGGGCACCAAAGCCGAGGCGCGCTTCGAGTTCATCCAGGAGAAGGCAGAATTCGCGAACGCCGACTTGCTGGACGTTTGATACCGAGATCCCGTTAGGATGCATGCATTTGCGAAGCACTCAGCGTCATGCGCAGGCAGGCGTGGAGTGTGGCCTAGTGGATAACTCCACCCGCCTCGCACCTCTGTAACAACGGCGTCTTTGTGCCGTGTGCGAGCGCGATGCCATCCTTGACCCGCACTGCCCCACCACTGGTCTGGTTAAAAATTGTGCGTCGCGTATTGTTGCGCACGGAGAAAATGAGCTTCTGGCGATCTTCAACTTCGGTACCGGGTTGGAAAATCACATCGACGGACAAGCTGGTCGGCGACGTCCGCTCAGCCGACAATACGCTATAGCGGTTGACCGCGAAGTTGGGGCCGAGATTGTGGTCTTCGAGCACCAGCCCCGCACTTGGCATCGTAATATTGACGTGCGGGTTACCGGGCGTTGGAGGCTTGTTGCAGTCAGTCGCCCAGGTTCCGAAGAGCCCAAACTGCTGAAACATTTCTTCAACCGATGCGACGTCCGCTTTGGTTGATATTGTGAATGACACAACGAACACAAGAACTTTCAACAACCGCATGGTACCGCTACTCCAACTTTTTTAATACCATAGCAGCGGTCAGCGCGGCGGCAATTGATTTAGGCCAAAAGCCTGCTGCCCATTACCGTGCTCGTTGGAGTAACGTTGATGACTACTTAAAGGTCAGGTTGGCGGCCTTCACCACGTCGGCAAAGTTCGTGATATCGGAATCGATCCGCTTTTTGAACGCATCGCCGGTCGGCCCGCCCGGTTTCACCGCCATCTTCTGAAGGCCCTCCTGCACGCCAGGATCGGCGAGCGCCTTGCCGAGTTCCGCCGTGAGTTTTGCCACGACTGGAGCCGGTGTACCGACAGGCACGAAGAAGCCGCTCCACAACTGGGTATCAACGTCCGGAAAGCCCGCTTCCGCCATGCTTGGTACATCGGGCAGCTCGGGCGAACGCTCGGAACCTGTGACCGCCAGTGCACGGATCTTGCCACCTTTGACCAGCGGGATTACCGGCGGGCCGTCGGAGATGGTGAACAGGCACTGTCCGGACACGACGCTCAAGTTCGACTCATTGGTGCTCTTGTAGGGAATTCCGATCGCCGGCATTCCGCTCTTGAGCTTCAATAATTCACTTGCAATCGTAAAAGCTGGCGACGACGTGCCGTAATTCGACTTATCAGGATTGGCTTTTGCCCAGGCGACGAGTTCTTTCACGTTCTTCGCTGGATGGTCCGCCGGCACAACCAGAACCAGCGGGAATGAAGCAATCATATTCAGCGGAATGAAACTATTGCTCGCGTGATAGCTAAGATCGGGAAAGATGGCAGTAGCGATCGACATCTGCCCAGTGGCCCCGACCAGCACCGTGTAACCGTCGGCCGGCTGACGCGAGGCGAATTCGGCGGCGATGCGGCCCCCGGCGCCGACCCGGTTTTCGATCACCGCAGTCGCACCGGTATTCTCCTGAAACTTTTGCACGACCAGGCGAGCGAACAAATCATTGCCGCCACCGGCGGCGAAGCCGACGATGAAATGAATCGGCTTGCTCGGATAGCCAGCTTGTGCGCGTGCATTTCCGGCAGATAGAGCTGCAAACAATACTGCCAGTGCGCATATTATGCCGCTACGAATCTTTGTCATCGTATCCCCCTGCGCGCCGCCCTCCAGTCACGCTTGTGAAAGCGTATACTGACTACGGCCAATTGGAAAACGTCTCTGTCATGATGTGTTATCCTTCTGCCCATCGACAGAGTGCCGGTGCCCATCAACGAAAGCGCGTGGCCTTGATATGAACGCAACACGCGCAATTCCTGAATACAACCATAGCACGAGTGCGGAAATCCTGGGCCATCCAAGGGCCCTCGCCTTTTTGTTCGCAACCGAGATGTGGGAGCGCTTCTCCTATTATGGAATGCGGGCGCTGCTCGTGCTCTACATGCTCAAGTTCCTGTTTGCGCCACAACGCGCCGGCGAGGTGCTCGGCCTCGCGCCATTCAAGACCGGACTGGAATTCGCGTTCGGACCACTGGCGCCGCAGCCCCTCGCTTCGCAGATCTACGGCTTCTACACGGGACTGGTCTATTTAGCGCCGATACTCGGTGGATTGTTGGCCGACCGCGTACTCGGTCAGCGCCGTACTGTCATAATCGGCGCTACGCTGATGGCCATCGGCCACTTCCTGATGGCATTCGAACAACTGTTTCTGCTTGCACTCGGTTTTCTCATTCTCGGCAACGGCGCATTCAAGCCGAATATTTCGACTCAGGTCGGCTCGCTCTATGCGCCCGGCGATCCTCGCCGCGACCGCGCCTTTTCAATTTTCTATGTCGGCATCAATCTCGGTGCATTTCTCGCACCACTCATCTGCGGAACGCTTGGCGAGGAACTTGGGTGGCACTACGGATTTACGGCCGCCGGCGTCGGCATGACCCTTAGCCTTATTATTTTTCTGGCGGCAACGCCCCACCTGCCGAAAGACGCTTTTGCAAAGCGCGCAACCGCCGACACGCCGCTAGACCGCGCCGCGTGGCAATCAATTGTCGCGATCTTCCTGTTATTCGCGCCAGTCAGCCTGTTCTGGGCGACGTTCGAACAGCAGGGCAACACGATCACGCTGTGGGCCGATCAGTTCACCGACCGCCATTTCATCGGAACCGAAATCCCGGTGACCTGGTTCCAGGCGTTCAATCCCTTCATGATCTTCGCCTTCACGCCTTTCATTGTCGCGCTATGGCGCCGGCAAGGAAAGAATGAGCCATCGACAACCATGAAGTTGGCCATCGGCTGCCTGCTCAATGCCCTCGCCTATCTAGTCATGGTAGCCGCCGCCTGGAGCGCCGGTGACGAAAAGGCGAGTTGGCTGTGGCTTTTCGCCTTTTTCGTTGTCATCACAGTCGGTGAACTTTATCTATCGCCAACCGGTCTCTCTCTGGTGACCAAGATTGCTCCAGCATCGTTGCTGTCGATGATGATGGGCGTGTGGCTCTCGACCAGCTTCGTCGGCGGATTTCTCGCCGGTTATCTCGGCACGTTCTGGTCGAGCATGAGCAAAGGCAATTTTTTTCTGATGCTCGCGCTTATTTCAGCGGCATCCGGTATCGCAATCATATTTCTGCACCGCCCGCTCCGCTCGGTGCTGCACAACTAATCCAGCGGCAGCCCGACATATTGCTCAGCTAGCGAAGTGGCGGCGGCCTTCGAGCTGGTGAGATAATCAAGATCAGAAAGCTGGCGGCGGCGATCAAAGGCCGACTCATTCGGGAAACGGTGCATGATCTGTGTCATCCACCAGGAGAAGCGCTGCGCATACCAGACACGCCGCAGGCACCTCGCCGAATAGTTTTCCAGCAGTTCGTCGCGTTTGCTCTTGTAAAACGCGGTCATTGCGCGCGACAACATCACCACATCGGCAAAGGCCAGATTCATACCCTTGGCGCCGGTCGGAGGCACGATGTGCGCGCTGTCGCCGGCAAGAAATAATCGCTCGTATTGCATCGGCTCGACCACGAAGCTGCGCATTGGCGTGATGCCTTTTTGCAGCATCTTGCCTTCCTCGAGCTTGCGCGCGCCGCCAAGCCGTTTGTGCAACTCATCCCAAATGCGCGCGTCCGACCAGTTTTCAATTTCCTCATCGTGGTCGCACTGCAGATAAAGCCGCGCCAACCTCGGCGACCGCATTGTGTAAAGCGCGAACCCGCGATCGGTGTAGGAGTAGATCAGCTCGTGATCGGGCGGTGCCGACTCCGAAAGAATGCCGAGCCAGCCGAAGGGATATTCGCGCTCGAACACGCTCAGCACGCCCTCGGGAAAGCTCGGCCGGCAGACGCCATGAAACCCGTCACAGCCAGCGATGAAATCGCAGTCGATCTCCTGCGGGCGGCCTCGTTGCATGAAGCGGATCTTCGGCCTCTGCGATTTGAGATCGTGGACCGTGACGCCATCAATCTCGAAAAGTAGCGGCCCGCCGTCGGATAGTCGCCGCTCCACCAAATCCTTTACCACCTCCTGCTGGCCGTAAATGGTGACCCGCTTGTTGATCAAGTCTTTGAAATCAATACGGTGCAGTGCACCGTTGATGCCGATATTAATGCCCCAATGCAGCGTGCCTTCGCGCTGCATGCGCGCGCCGACGCCGACCTTTGTCAACAAATCAGCGGCCCAATGCTCGATCAGCCCGGCGCGGATGCGGTTTTCGATGTATTCGCGACTGCGATTTTCAATGATGATCGACTCGATGCCTTGCAGGTGCAGAAGTCGCGCCAACATAAGGCCAGCGGGTCCTGCTCCAATAATTCCAACCTGCGTGCGCATAAGATGATTCCCGACATACAAATTCGCCGTCCCCTGATAGGCTTCGATTTGGCGAAGGCAAAGGGACGAAGACCAGAAAGCGTTGGACAATCGCGGCAAGCTTCGCCGGTTAATATCAGCCTGGCCAGCCGTAACGTGGCACTCTGTCCCGATATTGCCGGTAAGCGTCTCCGAACTTTTGTTCGAGATATCGCTCCTCGCGCTTAACCACGCCAAAATGCAGAATCATCACAAACACCACGGTCATTACCAGCATCCAATCAGACGCAAGGAGAACAGCGAGCCCGGCAAGAAAAAAGGTCCCGCCCACATACATCGGATTTCGCAACCACCCGAAGATGCCGTCTGTAACCAGAGCAACCGACGGCTTCCAGGGCTCGGCATGCGTGCCGGCCGATCGGAACTCCAGATTGGCAGGTACGATAAGCGCGAGGCCTGTACCGATGAGCACTACGCCAATCACGACGCGACTGACGATCGATAGAGCCAACGTCAGCATGTAGGCTGGCAGTAGCCAGTCGAGCAGGAGGCCAAGGACGATCGCTGCGGCTGCCAGCAATGGCGGCGGCGCAATCACGCCAGGGTTGTCGCGGCTATCCTGCATGCTCGTACATTCCTAGAACGCGCAGGCGGCATATGAGTTCGTCGCATGTCTCAAGTGCTGAGCCATTCGGCAAGCGCCGCATTCACTGCGTCGGGTTTCTCGATGGTGGACAAATGCCCACAATCGGGCACGACGACAAGCCGTGCACCAGAAATTCTGGTGCAAATTTCCTTAGAGAAATCCGGTGGCGTGAGTTCGTCGCCATCGCCAACCAGGACCAGCGTCGGGCAGCGAATTGTCGCGAGTAGTGGCCGCGAATCCACACGCGACATGATAGCCTTTTGCTGACGCACAAAGGCCTCTACGCCGGTATCGGCGGCCATGTCTTGCACGACACGCTTGAGTTCGTCGTCATTGTGCCGATCGCGATGCAGATAGACCCGCGTCAGGGTATCAACGACTTCCGTGAGCTTGCCCGCTTCCGCCATCGCAATGAATTTTTCGCGCCGCGCAGACTGCTCCGCAGTGTCCGGCCGCGCTGAAGTGTCAAGCAGCGCGAGCTTGGCAATCCGCTCGGGTGCCTGGCGTAGCATGGCAAACGCGATGTAGCCGCCCAGCGATAGGCCAGCGAGTGCGAAACGCGGAGGAGCATCGGCGAGGATGCGCGCAGCAATTGTAGCCACCTTGGCGTCGCGCCGGTGATCGGCCACGGTAACAGGCCCAAACGGCCACAGCGCCGCGATTTGCGGAGCAAAGAGCCGCGCGCTGCACAGTAATCCGGGTACCAGTACAAGCGGTAAAACAGACTCCATCGTGCGTTTCCAGCGAAAAGATTAAGAATTAATACGACTTATGCAGCCTAGAAGCATTGACTTTAACCCCTTGCACCCTATGTTCCCGACAACCGGTCAGACATGAAGATTCGGCCGTTCCCCGCGCAAAGCAATCGGTTTTCTTTGGTCCGGCGCGATCTGGGCGGCTTCTGAGGTTATATGGCTTTTTCTCATCTCGGCTTATCCGTCAAAGTTCTCGCCGCCATCAAGGCGGCCGGCTACAAAACCCCCACCCCCATTCAAGACCAGGCCATTCCGCACGTACTCGCGCGACGTGATGTGCTCGGTATTGCACAAACGGGGACCGGCAAGACCGCGGCCTTCGTGCTGCCGATGCTTACGATGTTGGAGCAAGGTCGCGCGCGCGCGCGCATGCCGCGCACGCTCATTCTCGAACCGACCCGCGAGCTTGCTGCGCAGGTGGCCGAACATTTTGACAAATATGGAAAGAACCACAAGCTCAACGTTGCGCTGATCATCGGCGGCGTTTCGTTCGACGATCAGGACGCCAAGCTGTTACGTGGCGTCGATGTGTTGATAGCCACGCCTGGCCGCTTGCTCGACCATTTCGAGCGCGGGCGCCTGCTTTTGTCTGGCTGCGAGCTCCTAATTATCGACGAAGCCGATCGCATGCTCGACATGGGCTTTATCCCTGATATCGAGCGCATCGGTAAGCTGGTGCCATTCACGCGGCAGACACTTTTCTTTACCGCGACGATGCCCCCCGAAATCCAGCGCATTGCCGATACCTTCCTGCACAATCCAGTGCGCGTAGAAGTGTCAAAGCCTGCGACTGCCGCGACGACCATCACCCAATTGTTGGTTGCCACCGGCCGGGATCCAGCCGAAAAGCGAGAGACGCTGCGCCGACTGCTTAGCTCTGCCGACGGATTCAAGAACGCTATTGTGTTCTGCAACCGCAAGCGCGAGGTCGCGCAATTGCACCGCTCGCTGCTGCGCCACAAGTTCAACGCCGCGGCACTGCATGGCGATATGGACCAGCCGGCGCGGACCGCTGCGCTTGAATCGTTCCGCAAGGGCGAGGTCACGGTGCTCGTCGCTTCCGACGTGGCAGCGCGCGGTCTCGATATTCCTGCGGTTAGCCATATCTTCAATTTCGACGTGCCGCATCATCCCGACGATTACGTCCACCGCATCGGTCGCACAGGCCGCGCGGGCTTGAGCGGCACGGCAATCACCATTGTCGCCCCAATCGATGGCAAGGCGGTCGGCGCCATCGAACGATTGACTGGTCAGACTATTTCCTGGATGGGCGAGCCTGCGCCCACCGAAACGCGCGAGCCGTCACCGAAAAGCGAACGACATGCGCGTGCCGAACCACGCAGCCGGCACCGTGATCGCAAACCCGCGCCCCGAGCGAAGAGCGATGCTTTCGCTCACAAGGCACCTGCTCCTCCCCCACCTGCGGAGAAAACGGAGGGAGGCCACCTGCCGGCCTTTCTGTTGCGGCCGGTCTCCGTTAAAGCCTGACGATCGGTGCGTTCGCCTTAACTGCAACCTTTGATTGCAGGACGGGTCACCTGCTCGAATTCGGTTCGCGACGGGCGCCATACGTGGCCTCCGCAGGCATTGGCTTGCACATGCGGGTATTGATGACAGCGCCCAGTCGCTGTTCGAGCGTGCCGTCCGCCAAGCGGACGCAATCGCGTGATGTGCGCGGCTGATCCGGAAGTCGCCGCTGAGAGCGCACCTACTGAGGTTGCCTGATAGCGCTATTCTGCGCCTTTCGCGGGCGACAGCTGTACCGACTCGCCACAACCGCAAGCACTGGTCTGGTTCGGATTGTTGAAGATGAACTGCGCCGACAGTTTTTCGGTTTTGTAGTCCATCTCGGTGCCGAGCAGAAACAGCACCGCCTTGGGATCGATCAGGATCTTGACGCCCTTATCTTCGACCACTTCATCGGTCGGGTTTACAGCGTCGGCATATTCCATTGTGTATTCCATACCAGCGCAACCGCCATTTTTGACGCCGACGCGCACGCCGGCGACGGGTTTTTCGGCCCGCGCCATCACATCCTTGATGCGCGTTGCAGCGGCATCGGTGAGCCGCATAACCTGAGGTCGAGGTCGTGCTGTAGCCATGGTCATCCTTGCGAAACCTTAATTTGGCGTCTCTTCGCCCCCACTGCAATTCACCACATATTCAATACGAGCCGGGCCTCGTCTGACATCCGGCTCGGGTCCCAAGGCGGATCCCACACCACAGCCACCTTGGTTTCCTTCACACCCGGCACACTGGAGACCGCGTTCTCGACCATGACGGGCAGATCTTGCGCCGCTGGGCAATTAGGCGAGGTCAGCGACATGTCAACCTTCACCCCGCGGTCATCGCCGATATCGATTTTGTAGATCAGCCCCAACTCGTAGATGTCCGCCGGAATTTCAGGGTCATAGACGGTCTTGAGCGCGGCGACGATGTCGTCGGTCAGCTTATTGAGTTCGTCCTGCGGCAGCGCCGGCGAGCCGACCACGGCGGCATTTTCAGACGGTTTTTCCGCTACAGGCGAATTGTCGGGGGTGTCATCGGTCATACGAAAAATTCCTGCGCCTTGACGAGCGAGGCGGCAAGCATGTCCACCTCATCTTTGGTGTTGTACATGCCGAATGAGGCGCGGCAGGTGGCGGTCAGACCGTAGCGCGCCAGAAGCGGCATCACGCAATGGGTCCCGGCGCGCACCGCCACGCCTGAACGATCAATAATGGTGGCGACGTCGTGCGGATGCGCGCCTTTCATCTCGAATGATACGATTGGCCCCTTGTCCGGCGCATTTCCGATAATCCGTAGCGAGTTGATTTGCCCCAGTCGTTCGTGCGCGTATCTGACCAGCGCGCCCTCATGCGCGCGGATTCGTGGCTTGCCGACGGAGTTGACGTAGTCGATCGCCGCACCTAGGCCGATTGCCTGTACGATTGCTGGCGTGCCCGCTTCGAATTTATGGGGCGGCTCACCATAAGTGATCCGATCCTCAAAAACCTCATGGATCATTTCACCGCCACCGTTGAACGGCGGCATCGCCGCGAGATGCTCATGCTTGCCGTAGAGCGCGCCGATTCCCGTCGGTCCGTACACTTTATGGCCGGTGAACACATAGAAATCGCAATCGATGTCGCGCACATCCACATCCATATGCACAGCCGCCTGCGCGCCGTCGATCAGCACCGGAATGTCGCGCGCATGCGCGATCCGCACAACATCTTTCACCGGAACGACCGTGCCGAGCGCATTGGACATGTGGGTGATCGCCACCATCTTGGTGCGGGACGTTAGTAATTTTTCAAACTCGTCAGGCAGAAAATTCCCCTCTTCATCGATCGGGGCCCATTTGATCACCGCGCCTTGCCGCTCACGCAAGAAATGCCAGGGCACGATGTTGGAATGGTGCTCCATGATCGAGAGCACAATCTCATCGCCCGCTTTGATGCGCTCACGCCCGAAAGTATAGGCAACCAGATTGATTGCTTCGGTGGCATTTCGCGTGAAGATGATCTCTTCCTTGCGCGCAGCGTTCAGAAATCCGCGCACAGTCTCGCGTGCGCCCTCGTAAGCCTCAGTTGCCTCATTTGCGAGATAGTGTAGCCCCCGATGCACGTTTGCATACTGCTCGGTATAGGCTTTCTGTAGCCGATCAAGCACCTGCTTCGGCTTTTGCGCGGAGGCGGCGTTATCCAGATAGACCAGCGGCTTACCATAGACCTTGAGCGCCAGCGCCGGAAAATCCGCCCGGATTTTGGCGACGTCGTAGGAGCCGTTGCTGACCGCCGGATGCATAGTCAACCTCGCGTCCCGAGCCATTTCAGTGCAGCAAACTTTAGCGCGTCGCGAATGCCCTCATGCGCGATCTGCTCGATGGTTTCGTCGATAAAAGCCTCGATCAGAAGCGCTTCGGATTCCTTCTCCGAAATGCCGCGCGACATCAGATAGAATTTCAAACCTGGATCCAGTGCACCGGCAGTAGCGCCGTGGCCGCAGACCACATCATCGGCAAAGATTTCCAGTTCCGGCTTGTTGTCGGCTTCCGCCTCGTCCGAAAGCAGCAAAGCTCGTGTCATCATCTTGGCGTCGGTCTTTTGTGCGTGCTGCTTGACCACGATCTTGCCCTGAAACACGCCGTGGCTTTCGTCATCGAGTACCGCCTTGAACTGTTCGCGGCTCTCACAATGGCCGGCCGCGTGCTCGATCAGCAGCGTGGTGTCGACATGATCCTTGCCGCGCAGCAGGCTGACGCCGCCTATGCTGGCCTTGGTGCCTTCTCCGGCAAAACGGATGAAGCTCTGGTTGCGCACCACCTGGGCATCGCTAGTGAAGGCAAAGCTGTTGAAGTGTGTGCGCGCGCCGATCGCAGCCAGCAGGCTCGCCACATGTAGGGCCCGCGCCTGCGTGATCTTGAGGTAATCGACCTGAGCCTCGTCGCCGATAACCAGCTCAAGCGCGGCATTGACTTGGGCGTCGCCGCTCTCGTGGTTCTCTATGATAATGGCCTTGGCGCCCTTCTCCACCACAACTAGCGAGCGCAAAAAAACAGAACTCCGCTTGTCGCTACCGGTCGTGAAAACGAGATTGATCGGCCGCTTTGGGGCGGCGCCGGCAGATACTCGGATCACAGCACCATCGCCCATCAAGGCGGTGTTGAGTGCCACCGCCACGTCGTCAGTCGCGAAGGTCTGGCCGACATGGGCGGCCACCAAAGGGTCGCCTTTACCTAACGCATCGGCCATCGAGCCGATGGCGAGCCCGGGCTCCGAAGCCATATCGGACAGGTCGGGTGCGAAAGCGCCATCGACAAAAACCAGGCGGCGGCATTCGACGCCTGCGAGCAGCTTACCGGCGTTTTTCGCCCGCGCGCGCGCCGCCGCATCCGGCGGCAAGGCTACCGGATAGAGATCGCGCATCAGCGCACGCAGATCGGTGTATTTCCATTCCTCGACACGCCGGTGCGGCAGTCCGCGCGTATCGAAATGGCGGAAAGCGTCATCACGCAGCGCTGCAACCGCGCCTTTGCCCGGCAGCATGCCGCGCGCGGCCGCAAAAGCGGCGCTGAGCGCCTGCTCGGCCGGCGTCTTGATTGCGCGCACGTCCGCGTTCATCAGGCCGCCTCGCCTGCGAATTGCGTGTAACCCTTGGATTCGAGTTCGAGCGCAAGTTCCTTGCCGCCCGACTTAACAACGCGGCCCCTGGCCAGCACATGCACAACATCGGGCACGATGTAATTGAGCAGGCGTTGGTAGTGCGTGATCACCACCATTGAGCGCTCGGGCGAGCGCAACCGGTTGACGCCATCAGCGACAATCTTGAGCGCATCGATATCGAGACCGGAATCTGTTTCGTCGAGCACCGCAAGCCGCGGCTGCAAGACAGCCATCTGCAATATCTCGTTGCGCTTCTTCTCACCGCCGGAAAAGCCGACATTGACCGCGCGCCTCAACATTTCCTGGCTGATGCCAAGATGACTGGCTGTGTCACGCACCAGCTTCATAAATTCCGGCGTCGAGAACTCCGTCTCGCCGCGGGTCTTGCGCTGCGCGTTAAGCGCGGTGCGCAGGAAGGTCATGGTGGCAACACCCGGCACTTCCACCGGATACTGGAAAGCGAGGAACACGCCTTTGGCTGCACGCTCGTCCGGCGCCATTTCAAGGATGCTTTTGCCGTCGAGCAATACGTCGCCTTCGGTGACCTTATAGTTGTCCTTCCCTGCCAACACGTAGGCGAGCGTCGACTTGCCGGAGCCGTTCGGGCCCATGATCGCCGCGACCTGACCCTTTTCGACAGACAACGTCAGACCATTGAGGATCTTCTTTTCCTCAACCTCAACATGCAGATTTTTGACTTCAAGAAAGGCCATTCGATTAACCCACGCTTCCTTCCAAACTAATCGAGATCAGTTTCTGCGCCTCCACGGCGAACTCCATCGGCAATTGCTGCAGCACATCCTTAACAAAACCGTTCACAACCAGCGCGGTCGCTTCCTCCGCCGACATTCCGCGCTGACGGCAGTAGAACAGTATGTCTTCCGAAATCTTCGAGGTGGTGGCCTCGTGCTCAAACGTCGCCGAGGAATTCTTCGCCTCGATATAAGGCACTGTGTGTGCGCCGCAGTCGTGACCGATCAGCAGCGAATCGCAATTGGTGAAATTGCGCGCGCCTGTGGCCTTGCGGTGCGCGGTGACTAGGCCGCGATAGGTGTTATTGGATCTACCCGCCGCGATGCCCTTGGAAATGATGCGGCTGGTGGTATTCTTACCGAGATGTAGCATCTTGGTACCACTGTCGACCTGCTGGCGGCCGTTGGAGATGGCGATCGAGTAGAACTCGCCACGCGAGTGGTCGCCACGCAGGATGCAGCTCGGATATTTCCAGGTGATGGCCGAGCCGGTCTCGACCTGAGTCCAGGAAATCTTCGAGCGCACGCCACGGCAGTCGCCGCGCTTGGTGACGAAGTTGAAGATGCCACCTTTGCCCTCGGCGTCGCCCGGATACCAGTTCTGCACGGTCGAATACTTGATCTCGGCGTCGTCATGGGCGACCAACTCGACCACGGCGGCATGTAGCTGGTTCTCGTCGCGCATCGGCGCAGTGCAGCCTTCGAGATAGCTGACATAGGCGCCCTTGTCGGCGATGATCAGCGTGCGCTCGAACTGGCCGGTGTTCGCCTCGTTGATGCGGAAATAGGTCGACAGTTCCATCGGGCAGCGCACGCCCGGAGGCACGTAGACGAACGAGCCATCGGAGAATACCGCCGAATTGAGCGTCGCGAAGAAATTGTCCGAGGTTGGCACCACGGAGCCGAGATATTTTTTTACCAGTTCGGGATGCTCGCGGATCGCCTCCGACATCGGCATGAAGATCACGCCAGCCTTCTTCAGCTCTTCCTTGAAGGTGGTGGCAACCGAGACAGAATCGAATACAGCGTCTACCGCCACCCGCCGCTCGCCCTCGGGGCGCACGACACCGGCGAGGATCTCCTGTTCGCGCAGCGGAATACCGAGCTTCTCGTAAGTACGGAGAATTTCCGGATCGACCTCGTCGAGCGATGCCAGCGCTTTCTTCTTCGGCGCCGAATAGTAATAGGCGTTCTGGTAGTCGATCTTGGGATAGTCGACGCGCGCCCAGGTCGGTTCGCGCATAGTCAGCCAGCGCTTATAAGCATCCAGCCGCCAAGCCAGCATCCACTCCGGCTCGTTCTTCTTCGCCGAGATGAAACGGACCGTATCTTCCGACAGGCCCTTCGGGGCCTTCTCGGATTCGATATCGGTGACGAACCCGTATTTATATTGATCAACGTCGATACGGCGGACCTGTTCGACGGTCTCTTGTACTGCCGGCATTCTTCCCTCCGCTCACGGTTGCAAGGACCGCGGGTTGGATTTGTCGGTTATGGTGCTCACGCTATCTCGGTGCGCTGGTTTCCATGGTTGATGATGCGGCTCGCGTTTCGTCCACTTTCAGGCGGCGATGCCGCGTTTCTCCTTAAGTAATGATCCCGCAAGCATATTCCAAGTTTTCAGGAACCTATCGACCTCCTCCTTGGTGGTGCTCCAGCCTAGGCTAACGCGTACCGCGCCTCGCGCTAGCGCGGGTTCCACACCCATCGCTGCTAGCACGTGCGAAGCCTGCACCTTGCCGGACGAACATGCCGAACCGGACGAAACCGCTATCCCATTGAGATCGAAGGTAATTATTGCTGTTTCCGCCTTCAGGCCGGGGACCGCGAATAACGTAGTATTCGGAAGGCGCGGCGAGGACCCACCAAATATCACCGCGGTCGGCGCGGTGGTCGTGATGCCCGCTTCCAGCCGATCACGTAATTGTACCATGCGGTCGATTTTCAACTTCTTTGCGGCCGCGGAGGCTGCACCGAAGCCAGCGATGGCAGCAACGTTTTCAGTTCCCGCACGTTGCCCGCGCTCTTGGCCGCCGCCTTTGATCAGTGGGTCAACGATATGAATATCGCCACTGCTGATGAGCGCGCCGGCGCCCTGCGGGCCACCGAGCTTGTGCGAAGAGATGCTGATGAGGTCGGCGCTGAGCGTCGCGATGTCGCAGTCAATGCGTCCAAGTCCCTGCACGGCATCGACATGCAGCACGCCTTGCTCCGCGTGTACGATTTCCGCGATCTTCGCGATGGGCTGAATCACGCCGGTTTCGTTGTTGGCGAGCATCACCGACGCCAGCGGTCGCTCGGCCTTCTTGAGGGCGCGCTTGAGTGCCACGAGATCGACGACGCCGTCATCGGTGACTGGCAACTCCTCAACGTCCTCGGTCGCAAAGCGGCCGCCGCTCCGGACGGAAGGATGCTCGATCGCCGACACGAACAGACGGTCCCGCAGCATCTTACGGCCGCCAAGCTCAAGTGCTGGCGTCAGTGCCATCATGTTCGATTCGGTGGCACCGCTCGTGAATATGACGTTCTTCGCTTTGGCCCCGACCAGATTGGCAACATGGGCGCGTGCCTCCTCCACCAACCGTCGGACAGCGCGGCCTTCGGCGTGCACGGAAGAAGCATTCCCGGTCACGGCAAGGGCCCCGTTCATGGCAAAGCGTGCCTGCTCGCGCAGGGGCGCGGTGGCATTCCAGTCAAAATAGGCCCGCTCAGCCATGGCATTTGCCAGTACTTTATTACCGTCTTGCTTCTAGACCCCGCAAAAAGCTTGCTTTTTGCCCTGGGGATTGTGTTAGAAGCCCGAAATCGCCCGGCCCTTATAGGCGTGTGTAAAGGCTGGGAACAGCGGTAATCATATAATTAGAATAATTCTAAACTAAGTGCCGGTTCGGTCAGTTCCGCGAGGCCACAACATCCCGATGCCGCCAGCAACAGCGGCAAGCCCGGTTCGAGGTCAATAGCATGCCTGAGATTATCTTCGCCGGCCCCGCCGGACGCATTGAGGGGCGATATCACCCTGCGCGGCAGAAGAACGCGCCGATCGCCATCATCCTGCACCCGCATCCTCAGTTCGGCGGGACGATGAACCATCCAATTATCTACCAGCTTTACTACGCCTTTGTGCACCGCGGATTTTCGGCGTTGCGTTTTAATTTCCGCGGGGTCGGGCGGAGTCAGGGCTCGTTTGACCACGGCCAGGGTGAGCTGTCCGACGCGGCAGCGGGGCTCGACTGGGCGCAGACAATCAATCCTGAGGCCAAGAGCTGCTGGATCGCTGGCTTCTCATTTGGCGCCTGGATCGGCATGCAGTTGTTGATGCGCCGCCCAGAGATCGAAGGCTTCATTTCGATCTGCCCGCCCGCCAACCTTTACGACTTCTCTTTCCTAGCGCCCTGCCCTTCTTCGGGCCTGATCATTCATGGCGACAAGGATGCCGTAGTGCCGCACAAGGACGTCACCACGCTGGTCGATAAGCTCAAAACTCAAAAGGGTATCGTGATCGAACAAAAGGTTGTGCAAGGCGCCAACCATTTCTTTGACGGCAAGGTGGAAGCGCTGCTTACTTCGATCAGCGTCTACCTCGACAAGCGACTAAAGACCGAACGCAAGCCGGCGGCGTAAATTTCGCCGGCGCGCCGGTTCGCAACGCTTGACGCGCATCTGGTGTTCGACTTGGCGACACGCGGATAGCCATCCGCGACATGAACCATGCTTCTTGTTAAAACTTACCTTGATAAAAGCGCCATTCACGGTCTTGGTGTTTTTGCGGCCGAAGTTATTCGCAAAGGCACGAAGGTCTGGCGTTTCGTTGATGGTTTCGACAGGGTTTACTCGCCTACGCAATTCGCAAAATTGCCCAAACTGGCGCGGGACTACATCTGGAACTACGGGTACCGAGTGGATGGCGAAATCCTTCTGACCATCGATCACGACCACCACATGAATCATTCGGACAATGCCAACACCCATTGGCACAACGGCCACATCGTCGCACGTCGCACCATTCGCAAGGGCGAAGAAATTACCAATAACTATCGAGAATTCGATGCCGGATTTTGTGCGGCGTTCTTGGGAACGAAACGACGCTACCGTAGTCGCGCGCCTTAAGCTCGTGTCACTACCCGCCAGCTAGCGGCTTTGGTGCCCCCGTCGTCTTGGGGAAAATAATTGGCAAATCATTGAGCGTGTGTATTGCGAGGTAAGCGAAAGCCTCAGTTGAATCCGACGCCGGACCTGTTACACCACCCAAGGACGAAAGCGACAAGGCCGGGCCGAGAAACTCAGGAATGAGTGCTTATAAATCCGATTTTCTTAATATTTTGGCCGAGCGCGGGTTCATCCACCAGCTCTCGGAACCGGAGGTGCTGGATGCGCGCGCGAAGGCGGGCGCGATTACCGGCTATATCGGCTTCGATTGCACGGCAGCCTCGCTGCACATCGGCTCTCTGTTGCCAATCATGATGCTCTATTGGCTTCAGCAAACGGGACATCGGCCAATCGCGCTGATGGGCGGCGGCACAACGCGCGTCGGCGATCCATCCGGCAAGGATGAAACACGCCGCGTTCTCACAGACGAGATCATCAACGAAAACCTCAAAGGCATCCACGCGATTTTTGCAAAATTTCTGAAGTTTGAAGGCTCCGGCGGCAACGCCGTCATGAGCAATAATGCCGACTGGCTCAACAAGCTCAATTACATTGACTTCCTGCGCGACGTTGGCCGGCATTTTTCAGTTAACCGCATGCTATCCTTTGATTCGGTGAAGCTGAGACTCGATCGCCACCAGGAGTTGTCGTTCCTCGAGTTCAACTACATGGTTTTGCAGGCCTACGATTTCGTCGAGCTAAACAAACGATACAACTGCATCCTACAGATGGGCGGTTCGGATCAGTGGGGCAACATCATTAACGGTATCGACCTCGGGCGCCGCATGGTGAATGCGCAGTTATTTGCGCTCACGGCTCCGTTGATCACCATGTCCTCCGGCGCCAAGATGGGCAAGACAGCAGCCGGCGCGGTGTGGCTGAATGGCGATCTGGTGAGCCCTTATAATTACTGGCAATATTGGCGCAACACCGAGGACGGCGATGTCGTGCGTTTTCTCAAGCTATTCACGGTGCTGCCGCTCGAGGAGATCGCTCGTTTGGCCTCGCTCAATGGCAACGAGATCAACGAGGCTAAAAAAGTACTCGCCACGGAAGCAACTGCGCTCGTGCACGGACGCACGACCGCTGATCAGGCCGCTAAGACAGCTCTAACCACTTTTGAGCAAGGCGGTATGGGCGACAACTTGCCAACAATAGAAGTCAAAATCGGAGATGGAATTCTAGCCGCGAGCACAAAAATAGGATTTTCGAGTTCGAATAGCCAAGCGCGCCAGTTCATAAAAGATGGTGCAATATATTTAGGGGACGAAAAAATTACCGATCCAAATTACAGACTTCGCGCCGAAGATTTTGATCAGGATGGCCGCGCTCCTCTGCGCATCGGCACAAAAAAACGTGGAATATTAACGCGCGCCTCAGAATAGAGCGGCGCGGCTAGTCTAGCGCGTCGGCGGCAGAAAATTGGGATCAAACGTTCCTGGCGACGGGATGAATTTGCGCAAAATTCCGGGCGCAATTGCGCTGACCGGGTTGACTGTGATGCGCGGAGCGCCAGGCGGGCCGACCGCCTCATAATTGAGGCCGAGTAACCCCTCTTTGCTGCCCGCTCCCAGAAAGAGCCCAACAATTGGGATTTGCCCGAACATATTGTTGAGACCGTAGAACGGCACGAAGGTGCCACGCAGATGAACTTCATCGCGCGTGTAATCGATATTCCCTTCTACCGTCGCGCCCACGAGCGGCCCACGCACGATGCCTTCATGAACAGCCATCTTGCCGGGAAAACGTGTGAAGTCGGCGCGCATCTCACTAAAATCAACTCCGGTACTGGCCACCCCCGGAGCTCCTGACACCACCCTGTCGAGCGCAGGTTCTCCGCGTACGGCAAACCTTCGGATGTAGAGCGTCCCGATCTGCGGCGACTGCTCTTGCGTTGGAGGGTCCAGCGCGACCCACATTTGTCCACCGAACATCCGCGGATACATGTCTGTAAACCGGAACAACGAGCCGGCATCATCCGTCTCGAAATAGATAACCTGATGGTTGTCGCGCGCACGCACGCGCAGATCGCCGTTGAGTGGCGTATCGCGGCCGATCTTGCTCGTCATCACGAAATTACGTATACGGCCGCCGCGTCGCGACAGTCTCAGATCGAGGCCCCGCAAAGTCTCGCCGTTATGACCGGCCACGGTGCCGAGCTTGATGTCGAGATCGAGGTCCTCCTGCTTTTGCTTGGTTTTGTCAGCCGAGGCTAATGACGACTTCACAAAATTTCGACCGTCATAAATATCGCCGCGCATCGCTACACGCAGCGCGCCGTCAGTGCCGCGATCGGCCTTCAAGGTGAGCTTGTCCCCATCGGACAAGGCAAAAACAGGGAAATTTGCCGACACAATTTCGTTCGCGCTATCGAATTCAACCGAGCCGCGCACAGTCGCGCCCGAACCGTCGATGCTTAAATCGTCGAAACGAACCGTGTTACTGGTCTTCATCATCATATAGGTCGCGCGCGCGGGCCTACCGGCCGGTTTCACCCATCCAGGCAAAAGATTGTCGATCTTCACGGGCGTAAGATCTGCCTCCACGTTCATGCCGCCGTCGCTCGCGCTATCGCCAACACGGCTGACGACCTTGATGGGAATAGCGCCGATGACTGTGGAGCCAAGATCCATACCGAGTCGGCGACGCGCGGCATCGTCTATCGTCGATTGCAAGTGCAGTTCGGCGTCGGCATCACCCCTCTGCTTGCGCAGATCGATCGTAGCCGGCGTACCGTTGATTTTCACGTCGCCTTTGATTTGAAAACCACCATTTGTTGCCGCAGCCTTGAGGGTCGCGGCCTCGACCTTTTGGCCGAGCAGCATTTTATCGGCAGCAAAATTTGTAAGGTCCACGTTGATCGTGTAGCTCGAAGCGTCCTCCGGCATTGGTCGTGCGATCGCCAAACTGACCATAACCTGAGCCGCAATCGTGCCGCGAGTCGTTGCCGGATCGAGCGTAATACCGACCTCGTCGCGTAATCCGTCGCTTGCCAGCAGCGCGGCAGCAGCCTGCATGCCACCGTCGATACGGAAGCTCGCACGCGCCGGCGCTGGTTTGGGATGGGTATCGGGCACCTCGAACACGCCCCCGGCAATATTAAGTTTGCGGCCCGGTGCTGCCTCAACGGTGCCGCGGCCGAGATTGATGACGGCATTGCGGCCGACGATGCGTAGAGTGAGGTCGGCATCTCTAATGGGCGGCAAATTCGCGATTGGACGTGCCGTTGTTCCGCTGGTTTCGATATCGACGGATAGCCCGTCGTCAGGCATTGGCGGGCCATTGTGCTTGAAGTCTGCCAAGGCGGCGTTGCCTGCAATCACGACGCGCTCGACCATGCCACCGGAAATATGTTCGTCGACCCACGACCGGACATTGACGGCGGCAAAAAACGGCCAAAGCCGCTTCAGCACAAAAACAGGCATGCGCGTGCCTGCAACGCCGAAAGCAACATGCGGTTCGGCACCCGCAAAGTCCATACTCCCAGTGATGGCCATACCGATATTGTACGAGGGGCGCGTATCGATGCGGCTAAGATCACCTTGCTCGAGTTCAATGCGTTTGCGCGTCGTATCGATGCGCGCGCGCACGGCCACGCGGTTGATAGCTATCCCCTCCTCATCCGCCATTGCGCCGGGCGCAAGTATGACAGGATCAACCACATTGTCGCCCCGCGTCACGTCGAGCAGCCAGATACCGCTTCGTTCAGGCGGGGCTTCTAGGGTGGCGCGCATGGTAAATCGATTGCCGCCCGACTGAATCTGAAATGGCACGATCAAACTGCGTCGCCGGGCATCCCAATTGAATCGAAAATCAGCGTGATCGATGTTCAGACTGGCTTTGTCGAATTCTTGATCGATGATGGTCCCAGCGTCAGAGATAAGCTGACCTTGCACCAGCTGCGGCGTCCCGTCCGGCGAAATCTCGGCCCGAATGCTCGCCGACAGCGGCAGGTCGACATCGAAATTGGCTGTGTTGAGTCGCAGCGCCAACAGGATATCGCGCGTGGAAACTTTCCGCGCCTCGATGCCAATCGCGCGCATGCCGTCGGTGAGCGGGCGCATGGCCGCGCTCAGCACCCAGGGGCGTTCGGGATTGTCGGATTCGAGCCTAAAAACTACGCCACCCTGTCGCGGCCGCGTTAGGCTCACATTGATGCCATCAAACTTCCACTGCTTGCCGCTGCGTCGGTCGTCAACGACCAGATTTCCGTTTTTGAGGCCAAGTTCGCGCAGATCGTGGCCGTCAAGGCCAGTCGCACCGACGGCATCGATCCGCGCCATGATGGCTGCGAGGTCTTGAAACCCTGCATGTAGAGGCGCGGCAGTAGAGCCCGACTCTGTGACCGGCGAAGGTCCGATGGTCGGCGCAGCCGTGGCGATCGGCCGCTTGT
This sequence comes from Pseudolabrys sp., assembly GCA_049802775.1. GTDB lineage: Bacteria > Pseudomonadota > Alphaproteobacteria > Rhizobiales > Xanthobacteraceae > Pseudolabrys. The sequence continues at coordinate 20,426 of JBARNC010000561.1, forward strand.
CAGCGCCAGCGAATACGGTGAGGCGACCGTCTATCTCAATTCGCACCGACATCTCGGCCCCAACGAGGTTGAGGCTTTGAGCGCGCAAGCGCCCCATCAGGAGACTTCTGCCCGAAATGCCGACTTCGGCTTTTGGCGCACTCGCGACCACTATACCGTCGGCATCGCGCACGACGATATCGCGCAAGCGTAGCGATGTGCGGCCCCTCTCGCGCTCGAGCTGGGTTCCTCCGACCGCCACGCTATGACTGCCGCCGAAGTTTTCCTCGATCGCTGCTTTCAACCATGGAGTCGCCAGGTCAAGTTCTATTGGTCCGCTGGACAGCCGCCACCACAGACCGAGCACCGCAACCGTCACGACCGTAACGCAGATCGCTGAGCCCCAGAGCACTCGCCGAAAGAAGCGGGAGCGAACCAAGTTGAGGGCCCTGCGGCGCAACCCGCTCCAGCGCCGGTGACTGAGCCCATGCGCCACACGTCCATACAGACGCCACAGGAAGCGCAAGCGAAACAGGTTGAGCGTCCGCTGGCGCAGGCCGCTCCCGCGCCTCACGCGCCCATGATACGATACATGACCCACGGCGACGGTGTGGTGGGTGCGATGTCCGTGCTCGTGCTCGCTGCCTGTCATGCGCTAGGTCGCGCCCCTCGTCTGTCGCACCACGCGGATCGCGCCGGCGGCAAGACTAAAAGCTGGCGCGGCTTACGGCACATATCTATGGAACCCGTTGCGCCCCTCCGACGCAAATGGCATGTGCGACATGACCGTCCGAAAACGACGAAAGGAAGGCACATGGACAGAGAGCTTATTGCGGGGGCGAAGGCTCCGGCCTTCACCCTGCCGCGGGATGGGGGCGGCAAAGTCTCGCTAAAAGATTTCAAGGGCGGCAACCTCGTCCTTTATTTCTATCCCAAGGCGGACACACCCGGCTGCACCAAGGAAGCGATCGCATTCTCGCGGTTACGCGCCAAATTCGCCAAGACCGGTACCGCAATTCTCGGGGTTTCGGCCGATCCGGTGTGGGCACAGGAAAAATTCAAATCCAAACACAATCTCGCCATCCCGCTTGGGTCCGACGAAACCAAAAATGTGCTCGCAGCTTATGGGGCTTGGGGCGAGAAATCGATGTATGGACGCAAGTACATGGGCGTCATCCGCAAGACCTTCCTGATCGACGCGGCTGGCCGCATCGTTCGGATTTGGCCGAAAGTACGGGTGCCCGGACACGCCGAAGAGGTGTTGTCAGCCATCTGCGACTTCTAATCCCCGGCAATCCCTAGTGAATCATAGCTATACACTACCGGGATTACGGGGTTCTTAACCATATCCGATTGATATCGATCTAGCTGGACCGCGGCTCGACATGGCCGAGCCGGCGCAGAGCATCGATGTCGTATTCGTCCTCATCGTACTACCAGACGGCCGATCATGCCGTCCGCCATGCGCAGCCACGGGCGCAATCGGCCGCCGCAATTTCTCGCCATCTGCACCGCAGTCACGACGGTTACACGCTCACGCATGCCGGACATCAAATCCGCATTGGACCGGTCGCGTTCTGGATCGTGGTTGGCGCGCTGGTCATTATGGCGGTGTGGTCGATCGCGACCGGCACGTATTTCACATTTCGCGACAATGTCCTCACGCGTTTGATCGGTCGGCAGGCCGAAATGCAATTTGCCTATGAGGACCGTATCGCTGAATTGCGTGCACAGGTCGACCGAATCATGAGCCGCCAATTGCTCGATCAGGAGCAGTTCGAGAAACAACTCAATACTTTACTTCAGCGTCAGGCCACGTTGGAGCAACGCACCTTGGCACTTACTGGCGATCTATCCACGACCGGCACAATCAAGCCGGCACGCATCGGACTGCCCGGGGTAACGTCTGCTGAAAAACCGCCGCGGGCGTCACCGATCAATGACACTGTGATCTTCGTTGCACCGTCGGACCGCGA
>JBARNC010000562.1:0-3195 GCA_049802775.1 Pseudolabrys sp.
ACTATTGCCAAATAGCTCCGCATGCGCAGAGATTTAACGCTTGTGTTGCGTCGACCGGTTGAGCCGGCTGACAATAGCGGACAAAGCCGGATGAGGTTGCCTTTTTCTATCGCGCCGCGTTCCGCAAATATGTCTCGGATTATCGCATCTATTTTAGTCGTCGGAGTAGCCATAATGGTGGCGACCGCAGTGGCGGCGATTGCACATTACGGCCTTGGAATTACTCGCGCCGATATTCGTATAGGTGCGCTTGGAGTAGCCGGGTTTATCGCGTTGGGGTTGGTAGGCGATACCATATTCAAACGAAAGTAGGCTGGCTTTTAAGCCGGGACGGTTTGTCCGCTAATGACCCACAGGTTGCTGGGCGTGTTGATCCTCGTATTGCGCGGGGCTGAGATAGCCGAGCGCGGAGTGGAGCCTGCGGGTGTTGTAGACCTCATCGATGAAGCGTGGAAGGTCGGCGGTAACGTCCTCTAACGTTTCGTAGGCCATCAGATACACGGCTTCGACCTTGAGAGTCTTCATGAAACGATCGACGTAGCAGTGCACTAGCCCATATCCGCTTTGTGCCAATAGCGGGCACCGCATCTCACGGCTTGAACGGCCCGGACACCGGAAAAATCTAGAGTTCTTTGCCGATGACGCGGTCGATCGAATACGGGCCGCCGCCGCGCAGCGAAATGGCAAACATGACGATGCCCCATAGCAAAAACAGCTCCATTCGGCCGAAGCCTTGCGGCCACTGCACCACGAAGGCGATGACGGCCATTTCGATAGCAATACCGGCCGCGAAAAACCGCGTGAACAGGCCGAGCACAATTCCAACTGCGCCGACCGTTTCTAGGAAGACCACGACATACGCGAGCGGCGTGTGAGGTTCGATGCCGTATTTCGTGAGCGTTGCCGCGACCGGCGCGACGCCGGTCATGAGCTTGCCCCATCCGTGGTAGAGCAGGAACCCGCCAGCGGCGACACGGATCATCGGATACCAGAGATCAGACACCGCCGCGTAAAATCCGGCGAGCCCAGGAAAAAGTAGTTTCGGCTCACCACGGTTCATGGTGCTCATAAGGTCTTCCTCCCATATCTGTTGGTCTCTCGCGGCATTCCCACAATGGTACGCGAGCATCCAAAATCGAAATCAAAACGGCGCTACTCTTGTCCAATAGCGGACAAACACAGGTACGGTCGGATTCTCCGCTAAGTGCCAATAGCGAACATTACGACATATCCGGTGGCGCTGCTACTGCGGGCGAGCGCGGCGTTTCGCTAAGCGCCTGTGTTCTGTGCGGTCGTCGACAAAGTACGGATTCGGATTGCACCAGCCACGATTGCCGGCAAGCACGTTGGGCCGACATTCTTCGACTGAGCGATACTCGCAGTCCCACTGCATATCACCGTCGCCCATCGCGATCACCGCGCACCATGGAGCCGCGTAGTAGTCTGCTGCCGCTGGCTGTAGGCCGAAGGCTAGAGACGCAAGAGCGGCAGCCACGAAAATCATATGGGTCATCTTCAACCTCCCGGGTCGGTACTTGTAATAACACCGAACAGCCGGTCAGCATTGCCTCGGTCCTGCCCGCCCGAGTTGATAAAGGGATGACGCGGCAGCGTAGGGGCGAAGAGCTATTGCGCAACGAAGCGCTGGCGCATCGCCCCCACGGGGATCAGATGCCGCGATTGATGTAGTCGTAATAGCGCTCGATATTGCCCTGCAGATAGGGGCCGTAATTCCCCCACTGCTCATATTTTGGCAGCTTGATCTCCTTCTCTGCGACGTCGTAGTTCTTGCCCTCGCTGATCGCTTTCTTGACTGCCGCCTCAATGTCTTCGTGATAGGAAAGCTGGGCGCGTGCGTCATCCTTGGTGCCGATCATCCGGCCGCCGCGGCCCGGGTGCCCGGCGATCAAGCGGTCCCAATCCATCGCGATTACTTTTTTCAGACCTTCCTTGAAGTCGGGTAAGTAGTTGTCCGCCATCACGCGGAACGGAAGCGATTCTAGCGGAATCCAATCCACCGTGTAGATGATCTTTTCCTTCGGCAGCCGCATTACCAGCGTGCTGTCGGAGCGGTTTTTACCGACATAGAGCAATTCAAGCGTGGTGCCGCCGAGCGTGATGACCTTCTTTTGATCAACCACCTCGTCGGGGACCACCACATCGGGCGATTTCACCTCCAGGATCCGCTTCTTGGCGTTCTTGTGCGCGATGACGGTCGCGCCCAGATCCTTGAACGGCTTGCCGCCCGCGATGTGATCGAAATGGCTGTGGCTATAGATCATGTATTTGATTGGCGCCTGCGTGACTTTGCGGATCTCGTCGATATAGACCTGCGCCGGTCGGCGCAGGCTGATCGGATCGGTGACGATCACGCCCGCCTTGGTGACAATGAACATCGACAGAGAGCCGCCGTAACGGAAGATGTAGACGTTGTCGGTGCCTTCGACCTTGGTGGTGGCGTACGGCGGCGGCGCTGGCGCTGTCTGCGCCTGGGCTGTGGTGACGAATGCGGCTGCGATCATCGCCGCCGCCACGCCTATGAATTGTGTCCGAGGCATTTCCATTCCTCCAATTTTGTTGTCATTTCAGGCCGCATTACGCGACTTTGAAGTGTCCGATGCAGGCCGTCCGCGCGCAGGGGCCTCTCCGGACCGCAACCTAAATGACACTTTTTGGTTCCCTTTATTCCCTGCCCGGTAATTCATCGGGCTTGACGGCGCATTGCAGGTCCAGGTCCGCTTTGGGTCATTAGCGGACATGGCGGTCTCAAATCCCGATGTCCGCTTTGCCCCCGAATGCGGACGTCAATTCGCAATCAGAATTTTGCGGACTGTGAGCCTCCTTACACTGCCTTTCCGGTAGCGGCGAGGCGGCGACGCAGGAGGCTCTCATGCGCAGAGGACTAAGGTTTGTCGCCATTGGCGTTCCAGTTCTGATGAGCCTGGCTGTCAATATTGTTCTTGCTAGGCCGAGCAAGATGACCCGCGAATATCGAAACGAACATGAACGAGACCCAGGCGCCGGTGCCGACAACATCTGACATTGTGCGGCTTTTTGTTCGCTAGCTGGTATAGCGCACGCGGTACCCAGGCCAATTTCACGGCCCAATGTCTGCTTAAAAGCAGGCGTGATCGGATGTCTGCGTGATGTCCGCTTTACCCAAAGACTCTCCGAAGCGGGCAGAAGCGTTCAAAC
>JBARNC010000563.1:0-3440 GCA_049802775.1 Pseudolabrys sp.
CCATGATGGAAGGGCCCTGGTGCCGATTCCGAAGAGAAGCACGAGCCCGTGAGCGACATCGACACTGTCGTGATGGATAGTCTGAAAGCGCTTGACCCCAACCGGCCGATTAGAGAAGCGGACATCATCTCACCGCACTGCGAACGGCAGGTTGTAAGGCCGCCCAAACGGCACGCCTCCCGCCACCGTCTGCACCGGTTTCAGATACATCTTCGCGTCACGCTTGTTATTGCGAGTGTCGACGAACGATACCGGTCCTTCGATCAGCTCCATGATCGCTACATCGCCCGGCGCGCCCACCTGAAGGGTACCGAGCTTTTGCGCGCGATTGATCACTCTTGCCGGATTGATCGTCGCCATCGCGACCACCTGCTCAAGTGTGAAGCCGAGGCCCATAAACTTCGACATGACCCAGGTTAAGTACGGCATGCCCGGCGTATTTCCCGAGGCAACGTGAATGTCCGAGGAAATCGTGTCAGGTGGCGTGCCCTGCGCAATCGCCGCTTCCGCAACCGTGTAGTCGAAGCTGCCTCCTCCGTGGCCAATGTCGAAGATAACGCCGCGCTGCTTTGCAGTAAGTGCCGCGGGAAGCAGCTTGCCGTCCTGGACGATATTGGTGAACTCGCCCGCGAGATTGGGGAACCCCGAATAGCAGTGCGTGAGAATGTCGCCCGGCCGCAATAGGTCGAGAATTTGCGACATCAGCTGGCGCGTCTCGACGCCGCCGATGTGGCACATCACTTTCATGCCGTCGCCTGCCTGCTCGCAGGCTGCAATCGCCCGCTTGAGCGGCTCGACGCCGTGCTTGGCAATGACATTTTCCGACATGCGGACTTTCGCGCCGAGCACGATGTCAGAATTCTCGGCAATGGCTTTCGCCGCGGCATCAGGTTGCGCGAAGTCGATGTTATAGAGCTCGGCGACCGGAAAGCCCGCCAACCCAATATTGGCAATGTGCACGAAGGCGTAGAGGCGCGTGCGGGTCTGTGCCACAACGAAACGGCGGAAGCCGGCAAAGTTGTTAGCCCCTGCGTCGCCTGCCGATACGCAGGTTGTCGTGCATTGCTGCGCCACCAGCTCGTCCGCCGGAATGCCTATGGCGGACCCGTATGGATAAACATGGCAGTGCAGGTCGACGAGACCGGGCGTCACCAGCTTGCCGTCGGCATTGAGCACGCGCAGTGCGCGAGCCGCCGGGATATCGGCTTCGACAGCCTCGATCTTCCCGAAACGAATGCCAATATCGCGTTTGCCGCGCAGCGACTGGCTCGGGTCGAGCACGTCGCCGCCTTTGACGACGAGATCGAACTTGTCGTTCGGCCCCATGGCGCCGCGCGCTGGCGCGGCCACCATAAGCGCAAGTGCACTCGATGAAATCACGAAATCACGACGTGACAACTTCGGCATGGCAACCCCTCCCCAGAATGCACGTTGTTGCTAGGGCGATCGTGCGGCGGTTATCGGCTGTGCGTCAATACGGGAAGTTGCCTACTCGCCGTTTATGATGTGCAGACATCGCCAAGACCTGCCGCAATATCCGCTAATGGCACTTAGCGGACATTTCGACGGCAGCTCCGAATGTCCGCTTTCGGGGGTAAAGTGGACATGGGTTGATGCACTGCAAATGTCTGCTTTTGACCCGAAGCGGACATTGAGGACCGTGCCGACCTACATCTTGTCGCGAACGAATAAAAGCTACGTAACCTTGTTACGCCTTGCATTGATTAAGATGTTGGGCGTGGTGTTAGATATTGAGGCGGGGAAGAAAGACCTTTGAGGGGGAAAACATCAATGCCGATCAATAGCCAGCTATTTTCGAAGCAAATCTCACGCCGCGGTGTATTGGGCACGGCGGTTGCCGCTGCGGCAACCCCTGCCTTTGCTGGAGTGTGTCCGATTGGCCCGCCCGCGCATGAAAAGGGCCCGCAGGTGTGGATGGACATGGACCAGGTCGAGCTCGATGCGGCCTACGATCAAAGCGTTTATGCGCCGCTTATCGGCCAAATTCTAAAACGCTACGCGTCAACCAGCAATGAAACGCGTACCCGACTTGGTTCCCCGAAGCGGTTCGCTTACGGGCCGACCCAGGTCGAAGCGCTGGATATATATATATACGGCCAAGAAATCCAACGCGCCGATCTTTGTATTCATACACGGCGGCGCTTGGCTTCGTGGAGAAGCGAAGGATTACGCCTTCCCAGCGGAACTTTTTGTCAATGCCGGCGTGAATTATATCGCACTTGATTTTATTGCGGTCGGTGCTGCGAACGGTGACATCAGCGTCATGGCCGACCAAGTGCGGCGCGGAATTGCCTGGACTTACAAAAATGCCGCGAGTTTTGGCGGCGACGCCAACCGACTTTACATCGGCGGTCATTCATCCGGTGGACACCTCTGCGGCGTTGCCTTGGTGACAGACTGGCAAAAGGATTTCGGGCTCCCGTCGGACATGGTGAAGGGCGGACTTTGCATGAGCGGCATGTACGAAATGAAACCGGTTCGCCTCTCCAAGCGGAGCTCCTACGTCAAATTTACTGACCCGATGGAACAAGCGATGAGTTCGCAACGACAGATCGACAAATTGCGGGCACCGATCATTGTTACCTATGGAACCAACGAGACGCCTGAATTTCAGCGGCAAAACCGCGATTTTGCGGCTACGGTCAAAGCGGCTGGCAAGCCGGTCGAGCTAATTGAAGCCCCAAACTATAATCATTTCGAGATGTGCGAGACCCTCAGCAATCCTTATGGTCCGAATGGCCGTGCGGCGCTCAAGCTGATGGAACTTGCATAGCGATACAGTTTGCTATGCAGACATAATTAGCGTCGCGCCGTGCGCGTCGAATGTCCGCTATTGGCAGATATTGTTGCAAAAATCGGCGACCCCGTCCAAGTGCGCAACTATCGAATCCAACGAGCACGCCGTTTGAATCAATCTTGCGCGACAGATTGATTTATTGAATCAATATTGCGCGTCGGGATACGAAAATTCTTTTTGCAACAATATCTGCCAGTAGCGGACATCGCAATGCAAGTCGGCGATCGCTATGAGTGACAATACCAGTAGTAGCGCCGCCATAACCGGCCGGTTCTCACATACGTGCCATACCTATCACGCAGCAAGTTTTCCCTGTTGGCGCTATCATATTCTCTCTTGTCAACGGCAACGCACCCCTTCCGAGGGGGTTGCTCCGCATTCACAGATGAAGAGGGAAATGCAATCAGCATTAACCCAATCACGGCAGTGCGAGCTGCGTTCTCAATAAGTGCGATGCCCCACCTCACTCGATCACCTTGTCGGCGCGTGCGAGCAGCGACGGCGGCACGGTGAGGCCGAGCGATTTGGCGGTCTTGAGGTTGATGACCATCTCGATTTTTTTCGTCTCTTGGACAGGGAGATCACCCGGCTTCTCGCCCTTAAGAATGCGGTCGACATACGT
>JBARNC010000564.1:0-11217 GCA_049802775.1 Pseudolabrys sp.
TCACTATCGCCGCCGCACTGATCGCGCTTCCGGCGACGGCTACCGCCGAGCAGGCGATCAAGCTGAAGCCGGGGCCTGGCGCCGACAAAGTGGAGGCCAATTGTCAGGCCTGCCACAGTCTCTCCTACATCCCGATGAACTCGCCGTTCCTCAACGCGGCGGGCTGGGATGCTACAGTCACCAAGATGATCAAGGCCTTCGGTGCACCGATCGACGATGCCGACGCCAAGGCGATTGCCGACTACCTGAAGAAGAACTACGGCACCTAACTCGACGCATCGCTTTCAAATATTGCGAAAAGAGCGGCCCCGCCCTGTCGCGGCACTTTTTTCTTTAGATTACGGACATATACCTAGGATCCAGGCCCTGTTGCATGAAACAGAACCCGGCTAGACTGCGTTGCAATAGAGAAGCAAAGGTCGAGGACCCCATGAACTTGAAAGTCATCGCCGCGGCGTTCGTTCTGACCGGAGCCGTGGCCCTGCTGGCCGCGCCGGCGGAGGCCCAGACCAAGCCGGCGGACGCCCAGGCCAAGAAGAAGACGGTGGTCTATAATCGCGACCGTACCGTCCAGGTCACCCGCGACGAGGATGGCCGGACGCGCACCCGCATCATCATTCAGAAGCGCTCCTATCTCGATCCCGGCACGGAATCCTTTCCGGGCGAGCATAGCAGAAACACCGACTATGTGGAGCGGCCGAACCAACGCGCTTCAGGCGTGCTCGATAATACGCCCGCCGGCCTCTACAATACCCAATCGGCGCTACCGGGGCCGTGGACCTTGCCGAGCAAGAATAATCCCTGGCTGCAATACTAAGCGCTTATCCGAAACCTGAAATGAAAACGCGGCCATGAGGCCGCGTTTTGCTTTTGACGTTCTGCAGTTTCGGCCCTAGGCGGCGAGTTTTTCCAGCTCGGCCAAAATTGCAGAACCCATTTCCGCGGTCGAAACGACTTTGTCGCCTTCCGACTTGATATCGGCGGTTCGCAGACCCTTGGCGAGCGTCGCGGAAATCGCCTGGTCGATCCAATTGGCCTGTTTTCCGAGATTGAAGGAATACCGCAACGCCATGCCGAACGACGCAATCATGGCGATCGGATTGGCGATGCCTTTGCCCGCAATGTCAGGTGCCGAGCCGTGCACCGGCTCATAGAGCGCCTTGCGCGTGCGCGTCTTGGGGTCGACTTCGCCAAGCGAGGCGGACGGCAACATGCCGAGCGAGCCGGTCAACGTAGCGGCAATGTCCGAGAGAACATCGCCGAAAAGATTGTCGGTGACGATAACGTCAAATTGCTTGGGCCAGCGCACCAGCTGCATGCCACCGGCGTCCGCAAGCATGTGCTCGAGTTGCACATCCTTGAACTCGCGCGCATGCATCTGTGTCATAACTTCATTCCACAAGACGCCCGTCTTCATGACGTTGCGTTTTTCCATTGAGGTGACCTTGTTGCGACGCTTGCGGGCAAGCTCACAAGCGACGCGGCCGATGCGTTCGATCTCGTAGGTATCGTAGACCTGTGTGTCGATAGCGCGCTTCTGCCCGTTGCCAAGATCAATGATGGTCTTCGGCTCGCCGAAATAAACACCGCCAGTCAGTTCACGCAGAATAATGATGTCGAGCCCCTCGACCACCTCACGCTTGAGCGAGGAAGAATCGGCAAGCGCAGGATAAACGATGGCGGGACGAATGTTGGCAAACAACGCAAGATCCTTGCGCAGTCGAAGCAAGCCTGCCTCGGGCCTTACGTCGTAAGGGACTTTGTCCCATTTGGGCCCGCCCACCGCACCGAAGATCACGGCGTCGGCGCCCTTTGCCTTCTCCATGGTGGCATCGGTAATAGCGACCCCATGCGCGTCATAGCAGCAGCCACCCACCAGCGCCTCTTCAGTGTTGAATTTGTCAGGACCCTTTTTGTTGAAGAAGTCGATGACGCGCTTCACTTCGGCCATTACTTCTGGGCCAATGCCGTCGCCGGGGAGAAGAAGCAGATTGTGGGTCGCCATATACGCCTCGGCGTTACTGACACGCGCGGATTGCTAAAGGGCCGCGCGGCGATTGGCAAGGTGAAGCCGTTCGCCGGCCTTGGGCGGTGCGGCGGTCAGGGGACCAATTTGATCGAGCACGGCCCGATGGGCCCCTCGAAATGCATCGAGCCTCGCTGGTATTGTTGCCCAGTGGATTCTGTCGGGGGACGCTGTATTGCACGAAAAGGAGCTCCGCATTGCGCTCGTTTGTTTCGGCGGCGCCTCGCTTGCGGTCTATATGCACGGCATCACCAAGGAGTTCTTGAAACTGGCTCGGGCGTCCAGTGCCCTCCATGCCGTCACTGATCGAGGCAAGAGGGCATCTGCAAACTTCTTCGACCATCGCGATCCCGCCGATCCCGAATACGACACGGAAACTATCTATTTTGATCTGCTGCGAGATATTGGCCGGACGCTCGAGTTGCGGGTTGTCATCGATATCGTCGCAGGGGCTTCCGCCGGCGGAATCAACAGCACCATGCTGGCACGGGCACTGAGCCACGATCTACCAATGGGACGCCTGCGCGACCTCTGGCTCGACAACGCCGATGTCACCGAGCTGCTGGCGCCAGACGCAAGAGCACGCGGCTGGAGCAAGTGGTTTCTTCTGCCATTGTTCTGGGCAGCCGGCGCTGCAGGTGTAACGCTCGTCACCGACCCGGAGGTGCGTTCAAAGCTTTCGCTCTTCATGCGATCCCGCTGGTTCAAGCCGCCACTCAGTGGAATGAAGATGGCAGAATTGATGTACGACGCTGTGGTCGCCATGGGCGCGCCACGCGAGCGCGGATCGTCTTTACTGCCTTCCGAGCAGCAGCTCGATCTATTCGTGACCATGACGGATTTCTATGGCCGCCAACAGCTTATGCAAATTCACGACCCACCCATCATCCATGAACACGAGCACCGTCACGTGTTGCATTTCCAATATCGTCGCCGGGCAAGCGGAGTGGTCGAAAGTGACTTCAATCTGGCGAATGCGCCGGCGCTGGCTTTTGCAGCACGTGCAACGTCCTCGATCCCCGGAGCCTTTCCGCCGGCCCAGGTCCTGGAAATCGACCAGCTTGTCCGAGCGCGTGCAGCCGCCTGGCCGACCCGCTCGGAATTCATCACAAAGAATTTCGAGCACTATGAGCAAATGAACGTGGATGTGGCGTCCGTTCCATTCATCGACGGCAGCGTGCTGAACAGTCGGCCCTTCCGAGAGGCGATAACAGCAATTCGAGGACGCCCCGCATATCGCGAGGTGGATCGCAGGGTGGTCTATATCGATCCAAACCCCGCGCCCGCCGGCTCACCGACGCACCGTGGCATGCCCGGATTTTTTCCCACGTTGAAAGGCGCCCTCTCGGATATTCCGATGGCCGAGCCGATAACCGAGGAACTGGGCTGGATCGTCAGATTTAACGAGCGGGCGCGGCGGCTCAGAGCCATTATCGAAAGTGCGCGCCCGCATATCAGCCAATTGGTGGCCAACGTTATGGATGCTAACCATGACGAACCGATCAGCCAGGACCAGATTCGAAATTGGCGCGAACAGGCCAACATCAAGGCTGCTCGCGATGCAGGCTTTGCGTACGAGGCTTATGTGCGGCTGAAGCTCGCATCGGTCTACAATTTTGTCAGCCGTTTGATCATTGACATCCGCGGGGTACGGCCGGATTCGCCATTCGGACGCGCAATCGCAGAAATCATCGACGCTTGGGCAATTGAGGCCGGCGTGACCTACGAGCCGACGGACAGCCTATCGCTCCAGGCTGAGGTCGTCGCGCGTTCCGGCGTTAGCGCAAAATGGCTGACCTTTCTACTCGCCTTCGACGTCGACTATCGAAAGCGCCGGCTGCGCTTTCTGATCGAAGGTCAGAATCGTCTTTATCAGATGCTCGGCTCGCCAGTACTTGAAGGTCTCGATGGCCTAGCGGTCGATCGCCTCAAGCGCCAGTTCTACGAGCGCTTCGAGGCGCTTGACCAAAGGGTAGCAGCTGCGACGGGCGACGCGGCGGCGCGCGACCTGGTCGAGGATATCTTTCGGGTGGCGCCGTCTCCAACCGAGGTCAGGGAGATCAGGTCCTATGCACGATCATTCGCCGCCCGGCACCGCACGCAACTCGATCGCCTCATCGATTGTCTTGGCTCAGTCGTCGATCTCGATGCCAGCACGCGCGATATCGATCTGCTGCTAGCCAAGACTGAGGGATGGCCACGCCGCGGTCTCCAGGAGGTGTTGGTGAACTATCTCGGCTTTTCATTCTGGGACATTCTGACGTTTCCAGTCCTACCCTGGCGGGAGGCCGGTGAGTTCAACGAAATACGTGTTGATCGCATCAGCGCCCCCGATGCCCGTGAAATCGAGCGTTTGGGCGCATTTCCCGTGAAGGGCACCGCTTTCAACCAATTTGCCGCGTTTTTGTCGCGCGCCTATCGCGAGAACGACTACCTTTTGGGCCGGCTGCATGCATTCGAACGGCTAACCGATATCGTGTGCGATGCGGCCGGCACCGAAGCCGTAACTAGCGCTGCTGCGCGGATGCTGAAAAAGCGAGGTTTCTTACTGATCCTCGATACCGAGGAGCCGCACTTGCCCACATGCGCCAACATGATCGCGCAGCTTCGCGTCGCGCTTAGCACCAATGAAACTCGTTGAAGCCCTGCTACCGGCGACAGCGTTTAACTGAGATCGCTCACAGCCCGCTGAACCAGTTGTAGCCCTTGTCCTCCCAATAGCCGCCCTTATCGGTATTTGTGACTTCCATAGCCACGACATATTTCGGATTCTTGAATCCCAGCTTGGTGGGAATCCGAATCTTCATTGGGAAACCGTAAGCGCGCGGCAAAATCTGGTTGGCGAACTTGAATGTCATCTGTGTCTGCGGATGCAGCGCGGTCGGCATGTCGATGGTGTTGCTGTAGCCTTCGGCGCATTTGAACCAGATATATTTTGCGCGAGTGTCGGCACCAATGCGCCTTAGGAATTCCGACAATGGTGCTCCCTGCCAGGAGCCGATTGCGCTCCAGCCTTCGACGCAAATATGCCGGGTAATCTGCGAGACTTCGGGGAGCGCGTGCAATTCGTCGAGCGTCCATGGCCTTTTGTTTTCAACCAGCCCGGCGACTTCCAGCTTGTAGGTTTTGCCATCGACAACCGGAGCCTCATCCTCGTCGTAATAGGCGTTGAACGGGAATGGCTTGGTAATAGCGCTTTCGGAATAAGTCGGCGCAAGTTTGGTACGGCTGAACAGCGCTGCCTGGGCGCCATCGTTGAATTCGGAAATTTTGCGCAACACGCTCTCGGCGGCATCGCCGTCGATAATGTCGCAACCGGTCAAAAGGGTGAGCGCGCCAAGACTCGCCGCTCCGCGCAGGAAGGCGCGTCGGCTAGCAACAGGCATCAGTTTGACCGCGTCCTTTATCAGCAGTCCTGGATCGATGCCGGGAGTCTTGCGTTGGCGCATGACGGCTCTCCTAACGTCCGGTGACCATGGCGCGCAGGCTTGTCGGCACGATCAGCGCGAGCACAACATGCACAATGAGAAAGCCGACGATCGCGGCCATGGCAAAGAAATGCACGTAGCGCGCGGCATCGTAACCGCCGAACAGCGCGGTTAACTCCTGGAACTGAACCGGTTTCCAGATTGAAATGCCCGACAGCACAATGACGATACCCGCAACAATGACGCCGGCATAGAGCAGCTTCTGTACCGCGTTGTAGTGCGAAAGGTCGTCATGTGCGAGCTTGAAAGACAGCGCTGCTTTGACGTCGGCGATGACCTCCACCGGACGGATCGGCCAGAGCTTCCGGTGGAAGCGTCCAGAAGCAACCCCGAGCGTGACATAGACGGTGCCATTGATCACGAGCACCCACATGGCTGCAAAATGCCAGAGCAACGCACCGGCGAGCCAGCCGCCAAGGGTAATTTGCTTAGGAAATTCGAAGTCGAACAGCGGTGAGGCATTGTAGACCTGCCAGCCGGAACCGATCATAACCAAGATCGCGAGTGCGTTGATCCAGTGACATACGCGAACCCAGCGCGGATGAATGGTCGCGTCGACGGCCGTCATCGTAATGGTTTCAGCGGTCATCGCGGCCCTGCTCCCGTCAATTTACCTCCAATACCCTTGCCAATATGCAGCGGGACCGGGTCCGCGGATGCGCGAACCCGGCCGATTTCCGAGTTTTATTTCTTCATATTATCTTTGGACATGTTGGCCTTCGACATATCGTCCTTTTTCATCGAATCCTTGGACATGGTATCCTTGGACATCGAATCCTTCTTCCCTGAATCCTTCGAATCCTTCGACATATTGTCCTTGGACATGGTGTCCTTTTTCATGTCGTCAGCGAAGGCTGCCGGCGCAAGCGGGGCGACAGCCAGACCGGCCGATATCAGTACCGACAACAGCATGCTCTTTTTCATTCGGGTATCCTCCGGAAGTTGATGCTGCACTCCCTGCGTATCACAGGCTCCGAACACGCCCTCATCAGTTTCCCGTAGCCGCAAGCTGGCGTTTAGCTCACGGTTTTGTGAGAATGGCGAGACCGGACACGATCGGATGAAGGAGTGAGTCCGTGAGCCCGCCGCCCGCCTCGAAAACGAGTCCCGGTAATTTTTTCGAGGATTTCCGGCTCGGTCAGCAGATTCGCCACGCGACACCGCGCACAGTCACCATCGGAGACGTCGCACTTTACAACGGATTATTCGGCACGCGCTTTGCGGTACAATCGTCCGATATCTTCGCGCAGAATATCGGCTACCCGCGCTCCCCGCTCGACGACCTGCTGGTGTTTCATATCGTGTTCGGCAAGACCGTGCCGGATATCTCACTGAACGCAGTCGCCAATCTTGGCTATGCCGACTGCCGGTTTCTCAAGGCGGTCTATCCGGGCGTCACGCTGAATGCGGTCTCCGAAGTTATCGGGCTGAAGGAAAACTCCAACAAGAAAACTGGCATCGTCTATGTGCGCTCGCGCGGCTTCGATGAAACAGGCGACACGGTGCTCGATTTTGCGCGCTGGGTCATGGTGCGCAAACGCAACGAGACATCACCCGCGCCGGCCGAAAAGGTGCCCGAACTTCCCAAGAGCGTAGAGCCGGGGCAGCTCGGCGGCGCCTGCCCCAAGATCAACACGGCAGCCTATGACACAATGTTGTCAGGCAGCCCGCATCGATTCGGCGACTACAAAGTTGGCGAAAAAATCAACCACATCGACGGCATCACAGTGGAAGAAGCCGAGCACATGATCGCTACGCGGCTTTACCAGAACACTGCGCGTATCCATTTCAATCAGTTCGCTGAAAGTAAGGGCCGCTTCGGGCGCCGACTAATTTACGGCGGCCATGCTATTTCCTTGGCGCGCGCACTGTCGTTCAATGGACTTGGCAACGCATTCCATGTGACGGCGATCAATGGCGGGCGCCACGTAGCGCCGATGTTTGCCGGCTGTACCGTGTTCGCCTGGTCGGAAGTGCTTGCCAGTGTCGAAGTGCCGGGCCGTAAAGATGCGGGCGCGCTACGCTTGCGCACTATCGCCACCCGGGATCGGCCTTGCACGGACTTTCCGTTCAAGAGCGACGACGATTACGACCCGGCGGTAATTCTCGACCTCGACTACTGGGTGTTGTTGCCGCGTTGAGTATTATGTACTCGCGCGCAAATGATCAACGAGCTGCCGCGCATAAGGCGGCAGTGCCTCAATATCGCGCACACAAATGGTCAGCTCGCGCAGCGCCCACGGATCAGTAAGCCGCACGGCTCTGATCGCCATGGTGCGTTCCGTGCGTTGCACGGTCGTTTCGGGCACGATGCCGACGCCGACATTACATTCAACCAGCCGGCAAATGGCGTCGAAGCTGCGCAGTTGCACCCGCAAACGCAGAGGGCGGCCGATGCGATTCGCCTTGTCCGCGAGAAAGCGCTGAATCGCGCTGGCGCGATCAAGCCCGACCATGTCGTAGTCGAGTACTTCGGCAAAACTGATTCGCGAGCGGCTGGCGAGTGGATGATTTTTCGCGACCACCAGGACAAAGCGATCGCTGCGGAAGGGAAACGTATTCAGGCCGCCATAATCGACGGTGCCCGCGACGATACCTATGTCGCCATTACCCTCCGCGATCAAACCGACGATTTCGTCACTCAAGCGCTCCTCAAGGTCCACACTGATGTCAGGATGGGCCATCAAGAACGAGCTCAGCGTTTCGGGTAGAAATTCGGTGAGCGCATTGGTGTTGGAGAGCACCCGCACCTGGCCGGCGAGCCCGCGCGCATAAGGGCTCAAATCCTCCTGCAGGCGTTTGCTCTCGGCCAAGATCGCGCGCGCATGCTGGAGCAGCGTGCGGCCCGCTTGGGTGGGGGTCACGCCTTGGCGGCCACGCACCAGCAGTTCGGTGCCGAACCCCATTTCCATCTTGCGAACACGGGTCGAGGCGGCTGCAAGCGCGATATTCGAGCGCGCCGCGCCATGGGTAATGCTGCCCGCCTCAACGATATGGCGGAATAGGTTGAGGTCGGTGAAATCGAAGCGCATGGGGCTACCTTCTTATTTTGCGAAGGCAGTCTACGCAAAACACATATTGTAGCACGATGTTTTCAAGTCCAAGCTTCGTATTATATGAAGTGTACCGGCTAGCGGCTCAGGTCAAGGGAAATTTGCGGCAGTTTGGAAAAGACATGCAAACTCTGTGATCGGGGCCTCAAATTATCTCGCTGAAAATTGCGGGATGCAGAGCGTTTGCGGGGCTGGAGCTCATTGGTTTAGTAGGAACCCGGCTGCGGTCGTCGACACGATCAAGCGGCGGGCTCCCTGGAGGCTAACGATGGCCGAGCTTGAGGCGGGAACGACGATCGGAGCTGGACGGACGCGTCCACTTTCTCCGCACCTACAAGTCTACAAGTTGACGCTATCTTTCCTGATGTCGGGCTTTCACCGCATCAGCGGCGCTGCATTGTATTTCGGCATGCTGCTGATCGCGTGGTGGCTGGTCGCAGCGGCGAGCGGACCCAACGCCTACGCGAATTTCGAATGGTTCATCGGCAGCTGGATCGGGCAGCTAGTGCTACTCGGCTACACTTGGGCCCTGCTGCATCACGCGCTCGGCGGCGTCCGCCATCTGATCTGGGACACAATCCACGGTTTCGAGCCGGCCGAGCGCGAACTACTGGCGCTGGCGACGATCGTCGGCTCAGTGTCGCTCACACTGGTCCTGTGGGTGGTGGGCTATCTCGTAATGGGAGGACCGCGATGAGAGAACCTGAGCAACTGCGCACGCCAATGCGCCGTGTTCGCGGTCTGGGCGCGGCCCATTCCGGTACGCAGACCTTCTGGCATCAGCGCGTCACCTCGGTCGCCGGCATTCCGCTCACTATTGCACTGTTGATTATCGTCATCGCACTGCTCGGCCGCAATCACGCGGCGGTCGTGCAAATCCTCGGATCGCCGCTCGTCGCCATCATCATGCTCTTGTTTATCATCAACATGACCTATCACATGTGGATCGGCATGCAGGAAATCATCGTCGACTATGTGCACGAGGATAAGTGGAAGCTGCTGAGCCTGATGGCGAATACGTTTTTCGTTTTCGCCATTAGTTTGGCGTCGGTCTACGCTATTCTGAAGCTGTCGTTCGGAGTTTGATTTCATGGCGACGAATGGAAAAACGGATGGCGCGCCTTCAGTTAACGGCCGCGCCTATCCAATCGAGGACCACGCCTACGATGTTGTCGTCATCGGCGCCGGCGGCTCCGGTTTGCGTGCGGTGGTTGGGTGCAGTGAAGCGGGTTTGCGTACGGCCTGTATCACCAAAGTATTCCCCACTCGGTCACATACGGTCTCGGCACAGGGCGGTATCGCTGCCGCACTCGGCAATATGGGCGAAGACGACTGGCGCTGGCACATGTATGACACCGTCAAGGGCTCCGATTGGCTCGGCGACCAGGATGCTATCGAATATCTTTGTCGTAATGCGCCAGCTGCCGTCTATGAACTCGAGCACTGGGGTCTCCCATTCTCGCGCCGCCAGGAAGACGGAAAAATTTATCAACGCCCGTTCGGAGGGATGACCACCCACTACGGTAAGGGTACCGCGCAGCGCACCTGCGCTGCCGCCGACCGCACCGGCCACGCTATGTTGCACACCATGTACGGCCAGGCGCTGCGTCATGCAGCCGAATTCTACATCGAATATTTCGCCATCGATTTAATCATGGACGATGAGGGCTGGTGCCGCGGCGTGATGGCGCTCAATCTCGATGATGGTTCAATTCACCGTTTCAGCGCCAACATGGTCATCGTCGCGACCGGTGGCTATGGACGCGCCTATTTCTCCTGCACTTCGGCGCATATCTGCACCGGCGACGGCAATGCCATGGTGCTGCGCGCCGGCCTCCCGTTACAAGATATGGAATTCGTTCAATTCCATCCGACGGGCATCTACGGTGCGGGTTGTCTGATCACCGAAGGCTCGCGCGGCGAAGGCGGTTACCTGGTCAATTCAGAAGGCGAGCGCTTCATGGAGCGCTACGCGCCGTCAGCCAAGGATCTGGCTTCGCGCGACGTCGTCTCGCGAGCCATGACGATCGAAATCCGTGAAGGGCGAGGGGTGGGCAAGAACAAGGATCATCTCTTCCTGCACCTCGACCATCTCGACCCAGCGGTTCTACACGAGCGGTTGCCTGGCATCGCCGAACTCGCCCGCATTTTCGCCGGGGTCGACATCTCGCACGAGCCGATCCCCGTTCTGCCGACCGTTCACTACAACATGGGCGGTATTGCCACGAATTATCATGGTGAGGCCCTGACCAAGAAGAATGGCAATGCGGACACCATTGTTCCTGGCCTAATGGCGCTTGGAGAGGCCGCTTGCGTGTCAGTGCACGGCGCCAATCGCCTCGGCTCCAATTCGCTAATCGATCTAGTGGTGTTCGGCCGTGCCGCAGCCCATCGTTGCGCCGAGCTGCTCACCCCCGGCGACAAGCTGCCCGAGCTGCCGAAGGACTCCGCCGACCGCGCGCTTGCGCGCCTAGACAAGTTCCGCCACGCCGCAGGTGCAACGCCGACCGCGCAGCTACGGCTGAGAATGCAGAAGGTCATGCAGACCAATTGCGCTGTTTTCCGTACCGGCGAGGTGCTCGAGGAAGGCCACAAGCTTATTCACGACGTACATGCCGGCATGACCGACTTGCGCATCAGCGACCGATCG
>JBARNC010000565.1:0-2617 GCA_049802775.1 Pseudolabrys sp.
GACGGCTCCGAGTTGGCAAGAACTTTCTTCACGTTTTGCAGCCTTGGTCGGTGCAGCCATGTGTTCGGCCTTTAAGTGCGGCACACGGGGCCGCTGGCCATAATGCCCTCCGCGGACCAGGTCCCGAACAGCACCATACTCATGGCACTCACGTGCCGGTGGGGGAGCCGTCCACAGCATCAGAAGCGGACAATCGTCAGCCTGAGCAGTCTTGGACGTGTCCTTACCAATCTGGGTAATCTACGACGGCATTGCGATGGGGCAGTTTGGCGAAGGGGTAGAGCAAATGGACCAACCGACTTCAACCGATCCGGTTCTCTGGAGCGTTGACGGGCGCGGCGTGGCTTATGTCACCCTAAATCGACCGGAGGTCTACAATGCCTATAATGGCGACCTAATCGCCGCGTTGCTTATAGCCTTTGACGAGTTCGGCCGCGAACCTTTGCGCCTGGCCGTGATCGCCGGCAAGGGACGCAATTTTCAAGCCGGCGCGGACGTCAATTGGCTCGACGCCGTCCGGCGCTCGTCCCCGCAGGACAATTTACGCGCTTCGCGCATGACCGCAGAGGCGATCCAGCGGCTCAACATGCTCCCGATCCCGACCGTTGCGCTGGTGCAAGGCGCCTGTTTCGGTGGCGGCACTGGAATCATCGCCGCTTGTGACATCGTGATTGCCGCCGACAACGCTATTTTTTCGATTGCCGAGGTGCGCATCGGAGTGGCCGGCACCATCATCATCCCGCAACTCAACGACGCCATTGGCGTGCGCCAAGTACGGCGCTACGCGCTAACCGCTGAACGGTTCGACGTTAAAGAGGCGCATCGCATCGGCCTCGTTCACGAGATCGTGCCGCTCGCCGAGTTGCAAGCCGCGGGCGACCGCATCGTGGACCACCTGCTGGCCTGCGGACCGGAGGCAATTGCGCAAACCAAGGCCTGCGCGTTGCGCTCGGCCTGGAGTGATCTCCAAGACGACGCGTTTACCGAACTGATCGAGGGTCACGCCGCCAAACGCCAATCGGAAGAGGCTGCAGAAGGATTTGCGTCGTTCTTGGAGAAGCGACCGGCACGTTGGAATCTGGCACAGAAGCCAAAAGTCTAGGCTGCGTCCGCACCATGTCTGCTTTATCCCCGAAAGCGGACATTCACGGGTGTCATTGAAATGTCCGCTAAGTGCCATTAGCGGACATTCTGGCGACGCTTACGCGCATTCTCGACCGTCTAATGCCGTGCCATTGATCTGAATCAAGGCGCCCTGGGCAGAATGGTGTCAATCGTGCCTTTATCGAGGACTCTATCGCTGTTACGCCATCAGGCGTCAGACGAGGAGGGAAACCGATGAACAACCACACCAACGCGACTAATCCACTCCCTATTACTACTGTCACTTTCAGCCGGACCATCGCGGTCGCGCTTCCCATTATTCTTTTCGCCGCCATACTGCTGTTCGGGATTCTCGTTTCGCTGCGATACGCCTACGGTTGGGTCGAGGTATTATCGGAGGGGGCGTCGGCCACGCCAATGGCCGTCGAGAGCCTCGTCGCCCTTGTTTCAGCTTTGGTCACAGTGGTCGGCGTCGTGTGGCTCTACGTAGTACGGCTCGCTCGCTGAAAATGATCCGGGTGTCGCAGCCGCAAGATTCGGAATCAGCCGTTTAGCCAACGTCCCTGGAAGGACACCTCCCAGATGACAACGGTTCGGCAGTTGCTCAACGAAAAGGGCCGTAACGTTTTTACAGTAGGCCCCGGTGAAACCGTATTTGACGCCATCCGCAAGATGGCAGAGGAGAACATCGGATGCTTAGTCGTCTGCGAGGGTCCAAAGCCCGTTGGCATTATTACGGAACGACACTACGCACGGAACGTGTTTTTGAAAGGCCGCGCGTCACCGAGCACCTTGGTGCAGGACATCATGGAGACGCAAGTCTTGTACGCCAGACCCGATCAAACAGTAGATGAATGTATGGCGGTGATGAGCGACAAAAAAGTTCGCCATCTTCCCATTATTGACCAGGGGAAACTAATCGGAATCATCTCGATCGGCGATTTAGTCAAAAATATCATTGATGATCAAAAATTTACCATTGAACAGTTGACCCATTTTATAAGCTCCTAAGGGAAGGTAGCCGGTCTCGCGAAAGTGCTGCATCAAGGGGAATGACAACTCCTGCGCCCAATGACACCCTAGCTGCCAACCGCGCCGGCGACCCACTTCTTCATGTGGGTGGTCTTCGTCGTACCAGAATTGCAATGACGGAAAATGCTCGGCTTGCCAATCTACTTCGAGATATCGCCCGCGCCGAACACGCCACCTTGTGCCCGGGCGCCGCGAAGTGATAAACCTTTAAAAAATGGGAGGAAACTAAAATGGCTGAAATGGCTCGAGTTCCGAAGAACTTCCGGACCGTGATCACTGCCGCAGCCGCGGGAAACGTTATCGAGTGGTATGACCTTCTATATTTTCGGGAGCTTGGCGACAATCTTGTCGGTCAAATTCTTCGAAAAGAGCCACCCCGTTGCCGCCCCACGATCGCGTTGTTCACCGCCGGGTTCCTGGTCCGGCCGTTGGGGGCGTTCGTGTTCGGCTGGCTGGGAGACCGCGTCGGCCGCAAATATAC
>JBARNC010000566.1:0-6398 GCA_049802775.1 Pseudolabrys sp.
TTCTCTTTGCCGAGATCGATCGAGCCGAGCGTGGTGTCGGTTACTCCGACGGCCTTGAAATCGACCGGCTGGCGCGCGTCCGCCATGCGCTTGTCGGCGGGGCATTCGCCAGCCTTCGCGTTGAATGCAAAGCCGGCCGCAGTGACAAAGGCTGCGGCAGCGATAGTGCGGAGCAAGCCTTTGCTGATTGAAGTGTACATCCCTATCTCCTCTCTGTTTCGCCGCGGCCTCGGTATGAGCCACCGCAGTAGTTGCAATGATGAAGCGTGACGGATCGTGAAGGAAATGCCGGGTTGCTCTGATCGCGATAGCGGCGGGCTATTCGATTTATTTGACTCCAAGAAAATGGCTCCGGCCGTGCCGGAGCCAAATTTGGTTCTCTGGAGCTCTAGGACTTTACGCTCGACGTGATAGAGGCGATCACCATTGAGGCCATCTTAAACTGCTCGGTGCGGTTCACGATGCCGTGCCGCGCAGCAATCCAGGCAAAATCAGTATAAGCCGTCCACACCGCGCCGGCGGTGTCCTTGATCACCAGCAACCGGACCGGCCAGTCGAGGCCCGCATTGGGATTTGCGGTCATGAATTGGGTGCCAAGCGGCGGATTGCCGAACACCAGGAGCGTCGACGGATTGAGCTTGATGCCGGCATCGGCAGCGAGCTTGGATTGGTCGATTTCGCTGAAAAACCGGATGCCTTTGGCGGCGATGTCCTTTTTCAGGCGCTCGATTGTCTCCTGGAAGTTGTAGATGCTTTTGACGCGCACGATACCGTCGTTCGATTTTGGCAGAGCTTCCGGTGAAATGGCTAGTGCCGCGGCGGTCAAGCCCGACAGGCGCAGGAATTTTGCTCTGGTCAGCATGGGTTCATCCCTCTGAGTTTGACTCGCGCGTGATCGCGCCAGCGCCGCTAAGGAAGCGCGCTTGCGACCCTTTTAGAAATACCGAATGGCGATATGCGCCATAGCCGCCGTCTATCTGCGCTCCAAAGCCGCTTGCTATCGTTTCTTTAGCCAACCGGCATTTCCCGCCGATCCCTCCACCGTGCAAGTTCGGCACAACGACGGCGCGCCGCGCCAGCGTGTAACGGAAAGGGTCAGGCCATGAACATCCAAGCGCCGCTCCGCCTTGAACAGAGCTCCCGCCCTCTGGAGGGCCGCGTATCCCTCATAACAGGATCAACCAGCGGAATCGGGCTCGGAATCGCTCGTGCGCTGGCAGCAGCGGGCTCCGCAGTCATGCTCAATGGCTTCGGCAAACCAGAAGACATCGCCGAGACCCAGGCCAAAATCGTTTCCGAGTTCGGAGTTAAGGTCCGATATTCACCAGCGGACATGTCAAAGGCCGCACCTATCGCTGACATGATCGCCATGGCGCTGGATACGTTCCGCCGCCTCGATGTCCTGGTGAACAACGCTGGCATCCAGCACGTCTCGCCACTCGAGCAATTCCCGGTCGAGAAGTGGGATGCGATCCTGGCCATCAACCTTTCGTCGGCGTTCCATACCACGCGTGCGGCGCTGCCTTCGATGCGTCAGAACAAATTCGGCCGCATCATCAATATCGCTTCGACCCACGGGCTCATCGCATCGCCATTCAAGGCAGCCTATGTGGCGGCCAAGCACGGCATCGTCGGCCTGACCAAAGTCACTGCGTTGGAAACAGCCGAAGCCAACATCACCTGCAATGCGATCTGCCCCGGCTATGTCTACACGCCGCTCGTCGAAGCGCAGATAGATGGTCAGGCTAAATCGCATGGCATCCCGCGTGAGCAAGTCATTCGTGACGTACTGCTCGCCCAACAACCGAACAAACGCTTCGCCACAGTCGAAGAGCTCGGTGCTCTCTCGGTGTTCCTCGCAAGTGATGCCGCGGCCTCGATCACCGGATCGGCGCTGCCGGTGGACGGCGGTTGGATCGCGCATTAAACCGAAGGAGATTCACGCGGAAACCCGCCCGGGCAATCTCGAGTCAACAATCAGGATTTAGGGAGGAAACCATGGAAAAGAATTCATCAAAACGTGAGGCGAAGCTCGCGGATACGCAACAGACTCAAAGACAGAAAGATCGCCAGGTCGTCTTGGTTCTGCAAGGCGGAGGGGCGCTCGGCGCCTACCAAGCCGGCGTCTATCACGCGCTGCACGAACACGGCATTGAACCGGACTGGATCGTCGGCACGTCGATCGGCGCGATCAATGCAAGCCTGATCGCCGGCAATCCACACGGAAATCGCCTCGAAACGCTAAAAGAATTTTGGACGCGGATGGCGTATCGGCCGCCGTTCGGCGCTCCGGCGTGGACCGGATTGCCTGACATGATCTCCTACTGGAAGACGCTTCTTCGCGGCATTCCGGATTTTTTCGAGCCTAATGCTGGGGCATTCCTCGGGACGCACGTTCCCCTTGGACCCGACGCAGCCGGCTTCTACTCCACCGCTCCGCTGGAAAAGACACTGCTCGAACTCGTCGACTTCTCGCTGGTGAACAAGTGCAATCCGCGACTCACCGTTGGCGCTGCTCACGTACGTACCAGTGAGATGCGTTATTTTGATAGCCGCGACGGCGAGATCGGCGTCAAGCACATCATGGCATCGGGCGCGTTGCCGCCGGCCTTTCCGGCCGTTCGCATCGAGGGTGAGCTTTATTGGGACGGCGGCATCCTTTCGAACACACCAACCGAAGTGATCTTCGACGACAATCCACGCAGGAACTCACTGATCTTTGCGGTCCACTTGTGGAACCCAATGGGTGATGAGCCACGTACTATTTGGGAGGTCCTCAACCGTCACAAGGACATTCAGTATTCTAGCCGAGTCGCAAGCCACATCGCACGGCAACGTCAGATGCACAACATGCGGCATGTCATTCGTGACCTCGCCAAGCTGCTGCCGGAAGAAGTCCGCAGAACACAGCAAGTGCAAGCGCTCGCCGCTTTCGGTTGCCATACGACGATGCACGTCGTGCGGCTGCTAGCACCGCAACTTGAGAACGAAAACCACACCAAAGATGTCGATTTTAGTCCCTCCAGCATCCGGATGCGCTGGGAGGCCGGCTACACGAAAACCATGCGCGCACTCGAACAAGCGCCCTGGGAGGGCGAGTTTGATCCCCAGGAAGGCGTGATCCTGCACGAGCCGAGGCTTCAAGTAATGGAGGCCGCGGAATAGAGCGGCTACTCCGCGAGGCCTCTAAACGATCGAGGAGTCAACAGATGCAATGCTACGACACCATCATCATCGGAACCGGACAGGCGGGGCCCGCACTCGCACATCGCCTTGCCAGCGCTGGGAAAACGATCGCGGTGATCGAGCGCAAGTTCTTTGGTGGGACTTGCGTCAACACCGGCTGTACGCCGACCAAAACGCTGGTGGCCAGCGCGTATGCGGCGCATATGGCGCGCCGCGCTGCCGATTTCGGCGTGAAAATCCCATGCGAGATCTCCGTCGACATGAAGGCGGTGAAGGCCCGGAAGGATCATGTGTCCGGCTTGTCGCGCGACGGCATCGAGCAGTCGTTGAAAAACCTCAAGGGATGTAAGGTCTATCAGGGCCACGCTCGGTTTGTCGGTCCGAAATCGGTTGAGGTTGCAGGCGAGGTCCTGGAGGCCGAGTGGATATTCATCAATGTCGGAGGGCGGGCACTGGCGCCGCCTATCCCCGGTCTTGATGAGGTCGGCTATCTCACCAACAGCTCGATCATGGACGTGGATTTCCTTCCGCCGCACCTGATCATTCTCGGCGGGAGTTATATCGGACTTGAATTTGCGCAAACCTATCGACGCTTCGGCAGCGAGGTATCCGTGATCGAGCTCGCGCCGCACCTCATCGCGCGCGAAGACGAAGACGTCTCCTCGGCCGTCGCCGAAATCCTGCAGGGTGAAGGCATCAAGTTACACGTCAACAGCAGCGTCGTGGGCGTGGCACGACAAGGCAACAATATCGCGGTTCAGATCGTCCGCGATGGGGTTGCCTCGCAAATCGTCGGATCACACCTGCTCGTGGCCATCGGACGACGTCCAAATACAGATGATCTCGGATTAGACATTGCCGGTATCTCGGTGGACGATCGCGGCTTCATCAAGGTGGATGACGAGCTGCGCACGAGCGTGCCGGGAGTCTGGGCGTTGGGAGATTGCAATGGCCGAGGCGCCTTCACTCATACGTCCTACAACGACTTTGAAATTGTCGCCGCCAATATCCTCAAACACGAGCGTCGGCGGGTGTCGGATCGCATCCCCGCTTACGCACTCTATACCGATCCACCACTCGGCCGCGTCGGTATGACCGAGGCGGAGGTTCGTCGGACGGGCCGCGCTGCCATGGTCGGGACCGTAGAGATGAAGCGGGTGGGTCGCGCTTTCGAAAAGGGTGAAACGCTCGGGTTCATGAAGATGCTGGTCGACAAAGCGAGCAAGCAGATCCTGGGCGCATCGTTCCTCGGTCTTTCCGGTGACGAGATCGTTCATTCGATTCTCGGTCTTATGTACGTAAACGCGCCTTACACGGTGTTGCAAAAGGCGGTTCATATCCATCCGACGGTGTCCGAATACATCCCGGTGATGGTTGGCAATCTAAAAGACCTGCAATAACGCGGAACGATTAGGAAAACGATCATGTCCCAGATGTCACCCGCGATGGATTCGTTGCAAATGGCCTCCCATGGCGATACCGCGCGTGTGCTCCGCCGGACGATCATCATTGGGCTGACCGCGTTCCTCACGGTGGTCGATCTCTTTGCGACCCAGGCGATTCTGCCGTCTTTGGCGCAGGCCTATCGGGTAAGCCCTGCGGCCATGAGCTTTGCGGTCAATGCGAGCACTATGGGGATGGCGGCCGCAGGCTTTTTCGTTGCGTTCTTCAGCCGGCAAATCAATCGGCGGTTCGGAATTCTGATTAGCCTTTGCGTGCTCGCAATTCCGACCGCGCTGCTCGCCAGTGCGCCGGATCTCACGACTTTCACGATTCTTCGCGTTGCGCAGGGTCTCTGCATGGCGTCGGCCTTTACTCTAACGCTTGCCTATCTGGGTGAAGAATGTAGCGCCACGGACGCCGGCGGTGCATTTGCCGCATACATCACTGGCAATGTCGCAAGCAATCTGATCGGTCGACTGATCTCCGCCGGTGTCGCCGATCACTTTGGGCTGGCAGCCAATTTCTATTTCTTCTCGGCGCTCAATCTTGCCGGCGCTGTGCTGGTCTATTTTACAATCCGTACCACCATGCCGATCCTTCCGGCAGGAGAAGCTTCGTCCACACCGCTCGAAATTTTGTCGAAGCACCTGCGAAACTCGCCATTGCTGGCGAGCTTTGGCATCGGATTTTGCATCCTGTTCGCCTTTATAGGCACCTTTACCTACGTAAACTTTGTGCTTGTGCGGGAGCCACTCTCGCTCGGGCGGATGGCACTGGGCTTTGTCTATTTCGTATTTCTGCCTTCCATCGTGACTACCCCGTTCGCTGGCGCAGCCGTACAGCGATTCGGCATGCGACCTACCTTTTGGAGTGCTTTGGCGTTGGCTGGCCTTGGGCTACCCCTTTTACTGCTGCCAAACCTTTCGGCAGTGATCGCTGGTTTAATGCTTGTGGGCGTCGGCACATTCTTCGCGCAGGCGGCGGCCACGGGCTTTGTTGGCCGCGCAGCGACCGCGGACCGTGGGTCGGCGAGCGGCATCTATCTCGCCTGCTATTTCTTTGGCGGGTTGGTTGGTACTGCCGTACTTGGCCAGATCTTCGATCGGTTCGGATGGCAGGCTTGTGTCGGTGGGATCGCGCTCGCTTTAGCCGCGGCGGCGTATTTGGCCATTTGGCTAAGGGACAGCACAGCCTAATTTACTAACGCGATGTCCGCCTTCGATGTCCGCTAAGCGCTAATAGCCGACATTGTGTCTCTTTCGCTCACCTTGTCGACGCGCGCGACCGCGACGCAGGCGTTGAAACGTGAAGCCAGCATTGACATATCGAGCAAATAGTCCGGCAAGTAGACGCCTCTACGCAGCATCGCAGGTGGATCACAGCGTATTGATGACGGTCGCAATCGTGATCTGAGGGAAGCGTGCTACGATTGCAGCCTGGTCAGACGAGCCGAATAGTTGATCGCTGCTTTGGCGGCATGGGGGCTTCCATGGAGATGCACCAGGTCCGCTATTTTCTTGCGGTTGCCGATGAGCTGAACTTCACGCGCGCGGCGGAGAAGTGCAATGTGTCTCAGCCCTCGCTGTCCCGCGCCATAAAAATGCTCGAATTCGAATTCGGCGGCGATCTTTTTCGGCGGGAGCATAGTCACACGCATTTATCGGATCTTGGCCAAATGATCCGCCCCCACCTTGAAACAATCTACCAAGCGGCCGCAAAAGCAAAGCTAGTATCCGGCGACCTCACGCACATGAAGAAGGTACCGCCGC
>JBARNC010000567.1:0-16451 GCA_049802775.1 Pseudolabrys sp.
GTGCATGACGAAAGCGTGCACGAGGACAGCATCGAAAAGTTCTTAGATGATCAAATTCGTCGCCGCTTCGGTGAGTGGATAAGCCGAGCGGCGGAGCGTAACAGAACTGACAATGCCTAGCCGATAGCGTGATCATGCGAATTGATGCGAGACGATCGGTGGCCCCTCAGATCAGGGCCGTGGCCGGCCACAAGTCAGTTCCAAGGGTTTCGTACCCGTTGCGCCGCGTTTCCAGTGACACGGTGGTGCCTGTTTCGGTGCCAGTATCAATGGCTTCTGTTGCTTGCAATGGACCCCTGATGCCTATCATGGAGGTTGGAAATTTGCATGGAACTTATTTAGCTATGCGATTCCACCTTGCGGTGAAATTCGCCATCGCTTGCTTACGGCTCGCAGCGTAACCGCGATCTGCCTTGTTTTGCGGGACGCGGGCAGTGATCGTCCAAAACCAGGGGCATTCTTCCGGCGCAGCATGCAACCACATAATGCGGCCAATAAATCGGTCGCCGTCGAACACATCGTAGTCGTCGTGCGACCACGGGCCACCCACACGGCTTTCGTAGCTGCGTTTGAGTAACAGCTCCATTTGAGTCACTAAGCCACTTACAGAAACATTTTATAGATATGCCCGATGAAATTAAAAAACTAGGCGCTCCCGACGTCGCCGCCAGACTTGAAAATGGCGAGCCATTATGAGCCCCCAGCAAAAGCAGTAGCGGAATGTCTTCGTCCTCTTGCTCCGCGGCCTGGCGCCCCCGTTTGCGCTGAGCGAGCAATTCACGCCATCGCTTCTTTGAGAAGCTGTCAGCAACGATAGAGCCGCCCACCCACCGCGCCTTAAAATCTGCCATCGCCCGCTCACGGCGGGAAGGCGATGCCGTCTAGAACAACGATTTCGGTTTGCTTGCCACAGTCGCTGCACGTGAATGTGCGTTCTCGCCCTTTGGGTTACCGGGGTCGGGCGAACGCCGGATGACATGCGCTTTTGCTCCGCAGTGCGAGCAATCAGTCAGCACGATGTCGATTGTTGGGATAACCGTAAAGGCGGATGGCGTGAGGGCATAACACGCTCTGCTATTTGTATTTGGCCACCGTCAGATGTTGGCACCTTGGCAGTTTCACTATGCTGCACTCCAAAATAGAAGCGGTCCCGGCCGTAGTCGCCCGTTTGTCGAGCCCGTTTGGGCACCCCACGGCCAGCCAGATGGGAAGGGACGATTCAATTTCAAGAGGGGTGTTTCGGTTACGAGCACTATTTGATTCTTCTATTTTTTTGCCTTTCGACGTTCACTTATCGATTCGTTGCTGTCTCAAAATAATCAATAACCGGTGGCGCTAAGGCCGCTTTGGGTCATTCGACAAGTCACCGCTGTCTCGCGTTCGGCCCATGAGCTCAATTCCGGTCATGTGCTAGTTCTTCGTTTTAATCGCAGGTCTAGTTGGTGTTTTCTTCACTGGGTTTATGGTTAGCGGTTACGGTCATGATCTGGAAGTATTAGCGCACTATACATT
The DNA here is from genome assembly GCA_049802775.1 of Pseudolabrys sp. Taxonomy (GTDB): domain Bacteria; phylum Pseudomonadota; class Alphaproteobacteria; order Rhizobiales; family Xanthobacteraceae; genus Pseudolabrys. The sequence continues at coordinate 1,513 of JBARNC010000567.1, forward strand.
GGTAGTGGCTTGCTCATTGCGATCATCGTCAAGCGCTCGCGAACTGTTGACGCGCCTCGACACCGGCCATGTTTGCAAATCCCCCTCGAGATCACTTGGAACCACTCGCCCACCCCGTGCCTTATTTCAAATCAACCCGGCAAAACAGGATTATCAGCGCCGCACATTGTATATTGTATATTGCGCAGAGCACGCTCATCATTCGCCGGAGGGGACTCAGATGGAAGTTTTCTGCCGAGGGTGGAGCAGAAGACATTGAAACGTTGGTAGCCGCAAATGGCCGCGACGCCGCAATTAAAACGCCTGCACCTGACATCTCCCGGGCGGGGCAGCGACGAAGCCAAGCTTCGCGAGGCAATTCAGGGGAAACTGGCCTACGCCCTGGGCAAGACGCGCGAAGCCGCGACCGATGCCGACTGGTATCATGCCACGGCGCTGGCAGTACGAGATCGCGTCATCAATATCTTCCTGCACACGCGCGCCGAAACCAAACGACAGAAGAAAAAACGCGTCTATTACCTATCGATCGAATTCCTGATCGGGCGGTTGCTATTCGACGCGCTGACCAACCTGCAGCTGGTCGAGCCGGCGCGCGCGGCGCTCGCAAGCCTGGGCGCCGATCTTGATCGTCTGCGCGAGGTCGAGCCGGACGCCGCGCTCGGCAACGGCGGGCTCGGAAGGCTCGCGGCCTGTTACCTCGACAGCCTGTCGGCGCTCGGCATCCCGGCCTATGGCTACGGCATCCGCTACGAGAACGGCCTGTTCGAGCAACGCATCCGCGATGGCTGGCAGCAGGAATTCCCGGAGGACTGGCTCGCGCGCGGCAACCCGTGGGAATTGAACCACGGCGATGTCCCCTACTCCGTCGGTTTTGGCGGATCGGTGGAATATCTTGGCGGGGACAAGGCGACCGCGCGGGCGCTGTGGTATCCGGCCGAACGCGTGCTGGCGGTGCCTTATGATACGCCGATCGCGGGCTGGCGCGGCCGCCACGCCAACATGCTGCGGCTGTGGTCGGCGCTCGCGGTCACACCGATCCAGTTCGCGGCCTTCAATCACGGCGATTATGTCGGTGCCACCGCGGCGCGCGCGGAGACCGAGGCGATCTCGGGCTCCCTCTATCCCAACGATTCAACGCCGGAAGGACAGGAGCTGCGGCTGCGGCAGGAATATTTCTTCACGTCGGCATCGCTGCAGGATCTCACGCGCCGGCACCTGGATGAATTCCCGACGCTCGACAATCTCGCGGACCAGGCGGCGGTGCAGCTCAACGACACGCATCCGGCGATCGCGGTCGCCGAACTGATGCGAATCCTGGTGGATGACCACGACTTTGCCTGGGAGCAGGCCTGGACCATCACGCGCGCAACACTGAGCTACACTAATCACACGCTGCTGCCCGAAGCTTTGGAAAGTTGGCCGATCGAGCTGTTCGGCCAGCTGCTGCCGCGGCATCTGCAGATCATCTATCTGATCAACTGGCACCACCTGCAGGAAACCGAACGGCGCGGCCTGCATGGGCGCGACTTTCTCTCGGCGGTGTCATTGGTGCACGAGAACGGCGACAAGCGCGTTCGCATGGCGCACCTCGCGTTCCTCGGCAGCCACTGCGTCAACGGCGTGTCGTGCCTCCACACGGAGCTCTTGCGCACTACACTCTTTCACGATCTTGCACGGACGACGTCGACGCGGATCGTCAACAAAACCAATGGCATCACCTTCCGGCGATGGCTCCACGAAGCCAACCGGCCGCTGACCGAGCTGTTGACTGCCACGCTGGGCGATCGTGTGCTGGATGAGCCGGGCCGCCTGCTGGAGCTCGGGCAGGCCGCCGAGAATGAGATTTTTGTGGGCCGCGTCCGGCATGCGCGGCTTGACAACAAGTCCCGGCTGGCGAGTGCATTGCGCGCGAGCACCGGCATCGCGATCGATCCGCACGCGCTGTTCGATGTGCACATCAAGCGCATCCATGAATACAAGCGGCAATTGCTCAATCTGCTGGAGACGATCGCGCTCTATCAGGAGATCCGCGCGCGGCCGGATGCCGATCATGTGCCGCGGGTGAAGATCTTCGCAGGCAAGGCCGCCGCTTCCTATGACCGCGCCAAGCTGATCATCAAGCTCGCCAACGATGTCGCGCACGTGGTGAACAATGATCCGGTTATGCGCGACCGGCTGAAGGTGGTGTTCGCGCCCAACTACAGCGCGACGCTGGCCGAGAAGATCATTCCCGCCGCCGATCTGTCGGAGCAGATTTCGACCGCCGGCATGGAAGCCTCCGGCACCGGCAACATGAAGCTCGCGCTCAACGGCGCGCTCACCATCGGCACTCTGGACGGCGCCAACATCGAAATCCGCGAGCATGTCGGGGCGGAGAATGTGGTCATCTTCGGCCTGACCGCGGAAGAGGTGGCGGAGAAGCAGCGGAAGGGGTTCGTCGGCGCTGGCGCGGTGGACGCGTCTCCGCGCCTCGCTGCGGTGGTGGACAGCCTCGCCGATGGCACGTTCTCACGCGACGATCCCGACCGTTTTGTGCCGATCGTGAAATCGCTGTGTGAGTACGACCGCTTCATGGTGGCGGCCGATTTCGATGCCTATTGGCAGGCGCAGCGCGCGGTGGATGCGCTGTGGCGCTCGCCAGCCGCCTGGTGGCGGGCTTCGATTCTGAATACCGCACGTATGAGCTGGTTTTCCTCGGACCGCGCGGTGCGCGAATACGCGCGCGAGATCTGGCGGGTGCCGGTGGGTTAGGCCGGTTGCTTCACCCTCCCCTGGCGGTGACGGCCGCAGGGTGGGTTGAGCGCAGATGCGGGACGCCCATTCGCCCCTGTCAATTTGGACTCACCGCCAACTGCGGCCCGCGCGGAGGAACACGTCGGCAATACGCCGCAGCGACTCGTTCATTTCCAAATCCTCCAGCGCGAGCGGCAACTTGCGCCGCCAGTTGGGATGCTCATCGACCGTGCCGGGAATATTTACCTGCTCACGTTCGCCCATAATGTCGTCGAGCGCGATGGCCACCAGACGGCAGGGTGTCTGCGCCAGAAACGAAGCAACCGCTGCAAGCTCGTCGTCCGCACTGTCCGCAGTTCGCTCGCCCAGTATCGCACGCAGGCACTGCTGCGCCCAGGCGCGCGCCTCATCGCCTTCGCCCGGATCGAGCCCGAGGCCGCGCTTAGTGCGCAGATCATGCGCCTCCAACCAGCCGCGCAGGCTCGGCAGATCGTGCGTATTGAATGTGGCGAGCGCCTCGGCCGGGTAGGCCTCCGGCGGACGGAAGCGGCCGTTCCCCTCCCGCTCGAACAGCATCACGCGATAGCTCCAGACACCCCAGCGGGCCAGCGTGTCGCGAAAACCTTCGGGCACCGTGCCGAGATCTTCGCCGATGACGATGCAGCGCGCGTCCTGGCTCTCATGCGCGATCGTCCGCAGCGATTGCTCGAACGGAAAGCGCACATAGGCGCCATCGGTCGCCGCACTCCCGTGCGGAATCATGAATACACGCTTGAGACCCAGCACGTGATCGAGCCTGATCGCGCCGGCATGACGCATCGCCGATTTCATCAATTCGCGCAGCGGCGCGAAATCGCTCGCCGCCAGCGCGCTCGGATTGAACGGAGACAGGCCCCAATCCTGTCCGACCCGATTGAATTCGTCGGGCGGCGCGCCGACAGAGACATCGGCGAGCACGCTCTCCTGCGCGCTCCAGGCATCGGCGCCGTGTCGATGGATACCGACGGCCAGATCAACATAGACCCCGACCGGCATGCCGCAACGCTGCGCGGTCTCCTTGCACGCCTGCAGCTGACGATCCGCGATCCACTGGACGAATTCATGGAATTCGCATTGCTCGTGCTCGGCCTGCCGCAATTCCTTCAGGTTTGCGCGCGCGGGATGACGCCAGGGCTCCGGCCACTGCGGCCACGACTTTCCCGCAAAGCGCGTGCGCAAGGTTTCGAAACATGAAAACGACTGAAGCCGCTCGCCCTGCTCCTGCCGGTAACGCTCGAAATCGGCGCGGCGATCGGCACTCGCCGACGTTTCGAAATGCTCGTAGGCCAAACGCAAACCATCAAGCTTGGCGCGCGCCACCCCCGTGTAATCGATCAGTCCGCCGCTGCGTACCGCATCGAGGTCGATCCCGGCGGCCGGCGCGCCGGGAAATTCCGGAACGGCCTCGACGTCGATGTAGAGCGGATTGAGAAAAAGCCGGCTGTTCGGCGCATAGGGGCTCGCCTCATGCGCGCGATCCGGGAATAGCGCATGCATTGGGTTGAGCCCGATGCCGGCGACGCCGCTCGGTGCCGCCAGTTCGATGAGGCGGGCGAGATCGCCGAAATCGCCGTGCCCCCAATTGCGGCGAGATCGCAACGCGTAGAGCTGAACGGTCAGCACCCAATACCGCCGGCCATCGCTTTGATAAGCGCGGATCGGCTCGCCGGCCGGCGCAATCTCGGGCGGCCGCTCATATCCGTGCGCCAGCGCGGCGATCAGCCGCCGCCGCGTTTGCGCGCTCGTTTCGTGCCAGTGGCCGAACACGTCGTAATAACCGGATTCGACCCCCCAAAGCCGCGCTTCTGCCGTCAAATCATCCATTTTGGGTGGAACTTTCGAGAATTCCTATGGTTTCCGTTTCGGGTAAGTCGAGACCATAACAATGAAATTGTCCCAAGCGGAGCGTACTGCGGTGCGCGTGCGGAGTTCTTTCCCCGCGGAAGTATGGGATCGTTCTCCGGCGCATCCGACCGGGCCTCGTTTCCTCATCGAAGATATCTTTCCCTGCGTTGAGGGCGGCCGCTACCCGGTAAAACGAATCGCCGGCGAACGTGTTGATGTCTGGGCCGATATTTTTCGCGAAGGTCATGACGTCATCGCGGCCGCGCTGCTGTGGCGGCCCGAGGGCAGCCCCGACTGGCAGCGCGAGCCGATGCGTCTTCATAGCAATGACCGCTGGCACGGGCGCTTCACGCCGCCGGTGCCGGGCGCCTACCTCTTCGCCATCGAGGCCTGGACCGACCAATTCGCAACCTGGCGCAAGGAATTCATGCTGCGGAAGGAAGCCGGGCAGGACCTGTCGCTACCGGCGCGCGAGGGCCACGAGCTGCTGGCAAAACTCATGCCGCAGGACCGCAAGGCGCGGCTTGTGGCCGAAGCCTACGCCAAGAAATTTGCCGCCGAGGGCAATGCCGGCTTCCTGCTCGACGACGTGCTCGCGGCCGCCATGGCGAAGACCGAAGCGCGGCCCGACCTCACCCGCAGCCACATCGTGCCACTGTTGGCCGAGCGCGAGCGCGCTCGTACCGGCGCCTGGTATGAAATGGTGCCGCGCAGCCAGGGAACGGTCGTGGGGCAACACGGCACTTTCGACGACTGCATCGCGCGTGTGCCGGAGATCGCCGCGCTCGGCTTCGACGTTCTCTACCTGACGCCGATCCATCCCGTCGGCCGCACCAATCGCAAGGGCAAGAACAATTCGCTCAATGCTGCTGCCGACGACCCCGGGAGTTTCTATGCGATCGGCAACGAACATGGCGGCCACGACGCGGTCGAGCCGCAACTCGGCACCCTCGAGGATTTCCGCCGCCTGGTGGATGCCTGCCACGCGCACAAGATGGAGATCGCGCTCGATTTCGCGGTGCAATGCTCGCTCGACCATCCGTGGCTGAAACAACATCCGAAATGGTTCCGCTTCCGGGGCGACGGATCGATCCGCTTTGCCGAAAACCCGCCGAAGAAATACGAGGACATCGTCAACCCGGATTTCAACTGCGCCGACCCCATCGTCTTGTGGGAGGCTGTGCGCGCGATCGTGCTGTTCTGGGTCGATCAGGGCGTGCGTATCTTCCGCGTCGACAATCCGCACACCAAGCCGTTTCCTTTCTGGGAATGGCTCATCCGCGAAGTGCGCACGCGCTATCCGGACGCGATTTTCCTGTCGGAAGCTTTCACCCGGCCCAAGTTGATGAAGACGCTGGCCAAGCTCGGCTTCTCGCAATCCTACACGTATTTCACGTGGCGGACGGCCAAGCAGGAGCTGCAGTCGTATCTCAGCGAGCTAACGGCCTATCCCGAGCGCGAATATTTCCGCCCGAATTTCTTCGTCACGACGCCGGACATCCTGCCGGTGCAGCTGCAAGCCGGCGAAACCTGGATGTTCAAATCGCGCGCCGCGCTCGCCGCCACGCTGTCATCGAACTACGGGATCTACAACGGGTTTGAACTGCTCGAGCATGAGCCGATCCCCGGCCGGGAAGAATATCTCAACTCGGAAAAATACGAGATCAAGACGCGCGACTGGGACAAGCCCGGCAATATCAAGGACTATCTCGCGCGGCTGAATCAAATTCGGCGCGACAACAGCGCGCTGCAGCAGACCGCCAATCTGCAATTTCTGCAGGCCGATAATGAAAACGTCATCGGCTTCCTGAAGGAGTCCGTGCAAGGCGACAACGCTGTCGCCTGCGCCATCGCGCTTGCCGGTGGTCCACAGGAATTCTGGCTGCATTTCGGCAACACCCAAATCGGCGGCGAGGCCAGGCAGCCCGTACGCGCCATCGAAAACCTGGCGACCGGTGAAAGTCTCCTGCTCGAGTGGGGCGGCGTGCGTCTGCGCATCAATCCGGCGGCCGACCCTGCTTTGCTGTTCCGTTGTGTCGCCTGAGCTGACCCATGAATGTCAGACCCGCCATCGATGTTGAAACCCGCCCTGCAGATGATGGCCTGTGGTTCAAGGACGCCGTCATCTATCAGCTGCACGTCAAAGCGTTCCGCGACAGCAACAGTGATGGCGTCGGCGATTTCGCCGGTCTGACCGAGCGGCTCGATTACTTGCGCGACCTTGGCGTGACCACGCTGTGGCTGCTGCCGTTCTATCCGAGCCCCGGCCGCGACGACGGTTACGACATTTCCGACTACGGCGACATCAATCCCGCCTTCGGTACCATGCGGGATTTCCGCCGGTTCATCCAGGAGGCCAAGCGGCGCGACCTGCGTGTCATCACCGAGCTTGTCGTCAATCACACATCGGACCAGCACGACTGGTTCAAGCGCGCCAAGCGCAGCCCACGCGGATCGAGCGCGCGGAACTGGTACGTCTGGAGTGACAGCGACCAGAAATACCAAGGCACGCGGGTCATCTTCACCGATACCGAAAAGTCGAACTGGACCTGGGATAACGAGGCCGGCGCCTTTTACTGGCACCGCTTCTTCGCGCATCAGCCCGACCTGAACTTCGACAATCCGCGGGTGGTCAGTGCTGTTCTGCAGGTGATGAAGCGCTGGCTCGATTGCGGCGTCGACGGATTCCGGCTCGATGCGGTGCCCTATCTCTGCGAGCGCGAAGGCACCAACAACGAGAACCTGCCGGAAACCCACGAGGTGCTCAAACGGCTGCGCGCCGAGCTCGACGCCTACGCGCCCAACAAGGTGCTGCTGGCCGAAGCCAACCAGTGGCCGGAAGACGTGCAGCAGTATTTCGGAAACGGCGACGAATGCCACATGGCGTACCACTTTCCACTGATGCCGCGTATCTACATGGCGATCGCGCAGGAAGACCGGTTTCCGATCACCGACATCATGCGGCAGACGCCGGAAATCCCCGCCAACTGCCAGTGGGCGATGTTCCTGCGCAACCACGACGAGCTGACGCTCGAAATGGTGACCGACGCGGAGCGCGACTATCTCTGGTCGACTTATGCCGCCGATCCGCGCGCGCGCATCAATCTCGGCATTCGCCGGCGCCTTGCCCCGCTGATGGACAATGACCGGCGCAAGATCGAGCTGATGAATTCCATCCTTTTGTCGATGCCCGGCACGCCGATTATCTATTACGGTGACGAAATCGGCATGGGCGACAATATCTATCTCGGCGACCGCAACAGCGTGCGCACGCCGATGCAATGGACGCCCGACCGCAATGGCGGATTTTCGCGCTGCGACCCGGCCCAGCTCTACCTCCCGTGCATCATGGATCCGGTCTACGGCTACGACGCCGTCAACGTCGAAGCACAAACGCGTTCGCTGTCATCGCTTCTGAACTGGATGAAGCGCCTCATCAGCGTGCGTAAATCGACCAAAGTATTTGGCCGCGGCAGCCTGACATTTATCCGGCCCGCCAATCGTGCCGTGCTCGCCTATGTCCGGCAGATCGACAACGAGGCGATATTGTGCGTCGCAAACATCTCGCGCTCGGCGCAGGCGGTCGAGCTCGACCTGGGCCCGTGGAAAGGCCGCGTCCCGCAGGAAATGCTGGGGCGCACCCACTTCCCGCGCATCGGCGACTTGCCCTACCTGGTCACTCTGCCGCCTTACGGGTTCTTCTGGTTCTCGCTCAATGCGGATGCGAAGAACGAACCGGAAAAGATGCTGCCGCGCGACATCACGACGCTCGTGGTCGGGCACGGCTGGGAAAATGCGTTCTCGAGCTGGACCCGGCGCACCTTCGAGGCGGAAGTGCTGCCGACTTTCATGCCGGAGCGGCGCTGGTTCGCCGACAAGGATTCGCGATCGATCTCGGCCAAGGTCTCGGTCGCGATCCCCATCGAGTATGGCAAGGGCCGGATTGCGGCCGTCGTCGTGGATTCGACGGGTCTCCAGGGGGTGAGCCGCTATTTCCTGCCGCTGACGATCCGATGGTCCCGCTACACCGCGATCGACAAAAACCCGGCGAGCGTGCTGGCCGCTGTCCGGCGCGGCGCGAGCGAGGGCACCTTGCTCGATGCGACCGCGGAGCATGAGTTCATTTCAATTCTATTGAGCAAGATCCGCACCGCGGAAACGGTCGGCAGCGACGTACAGAAGATCGAATTCAGACCAACTTCGGCGTTCGGCGGCGCGCCGCCGCCGGACATCAAGACCATCAGGGCGGTTGACCGCGAACAATCTAACAGCAGCGTGATCGTCGACAATCAATTTGTAATCAAGATTCTGCGCCGGATTACGCCTGGCATTCATCCCGAGTTTGAAGTTGGCCGCTTTCTGGCCGACGTCGCGCATTTTAAGAATGCGCCCGCTCTGCTTGGCACGGTCGAACTCGTCGAGGGTGAGAGCCGCACGGCTCTCGCGGCCGTACACGCCTTCGTCGAAAATCAGGGCGATGCCTGGGGCGTCACCGGCGCTTCGCTCGACCGTCTGATCGACGAGCAGCGCCTGCTGCCCGACGAAGCTGCCGCCGAAACGTCCGAGATGACGTCGATGCTCCAGCGCATGAAACAGATCGGCCGCCGCACCGCCGAGCTGCATCACGCGTTTGCAAGTCATGGGCACACCGAAGGCTTCGCGCCGGAGCCCATATCCGCCGACGACAGCGCGCGATGGAGCGATGCCCTTTCGGCATGCGCCAACCGCGTTTTCGAGTTACTTCAAAACAACTCGGACCGTCTCGCCGAATCCGCGTCTACAATCGCGCATCGCCTGCTCGCCCAGCGCGAGGCGATTTCCACGCACATCGAAGGCCTCAAGAACGCTCGGTATAGCGGCAGCAAGATCCGCCACCATGGCGATTTCCACCTGGGGCAGGTGCTGATCGCCAAGGATGACGCCTACATCCTCGATTTCGAAGGCGAGCCGCGGCAGAGCCTCGACCAGCGCCGGGGTAAAGCGCCGCCGGCGCGTGACGTCGCGGGATTTCTCCGTTCGGTCGACTATGCGACCAGCGCCGCCATCGACCGCGCGCCGAACGTGACCGCCGAAGAGCGCCCCGCGCTGGCCCAGCGCGTTAGGTCCTGGGGCGCCCGCCTCTCGGGGGCGTTCTGGGATACCTATGGGGAAACCCTGTCCGAGACGGACTTGTGGCCGGCCGGCGACACGCAGGCGCGGCAATTGCTGGACTTTTTCCTGCTCGAGAAGGCGTTCTACGAGATCGAATACGAGCTGACCAACCGGCCGACCTGGGCCCATATCCCGCTGGAAAGCACCTGGCGCATCCTTGAAGAGCGCGGCGTGGTGCGGCCATGACCGAGCTTTCCCCCGGCGCACGCGAGATCATTGCCGGCCGCAACGCCGACCCGTTCCATTATCTCGGCCCCCACACCGAGAACGACCGTACCGTGCTGCGCGTATACCTGCCTGATGCCAGCCGGGTTTTCGCAATCAGCAACGGCAGCGAGCAAGAACTCGAGCTCATCGATCCGGCCGGCCTGTTCGCGGGACCGCTCGATGATCCGGAGCACTATCGCCTGCGAGCACGCTTCGGCGATAGCGAGGTCGAGCTGGAAGACCCTTATCGCTTTCCGCCGATCCTTTCCGATTTCGATCTCTTTCTCCTCGGCGAAGGTAACCATCTCACCCTCTACAACCGGCTCGGCGCGCATCCTGTGGAAATGGAGGGCGTCCGCGGTGTCGCCTTCGTCGTCTGGGCGCCAAATGCACGCCGCGTCAGCGTCGTGGGCGATTTCAATTTCTGGGACGGGCGCCGCCACGCCATGCGCGTGCGCGGCAACGGCTATTGGGAAATCTTCGTGCCCGGCGCCCAGGCCGGCGACAAATACAAATACGAGATCATTGCACGGGCCGGCGACCTGCTGTTGAAAGCCGATCCCGTTGGCTTCGGCAGCGAGATGCGTCCCCTCACCGCGTCAGTCGTGCTCGACAGCGCGAAGCTGCCACGGCCAAGAGCCCCCGCCACAAACGTGAATGCCCTCAGCGCGCCGATGTCCATCTACGAGGTCCATCTCGGCTCCTGGCGGCGCAAAGGCGAGCATGGCCAATACTGGCTAACCTATCGCGAGCTGGCCGAGCAGCTACCGGCCTATGCCGCCGACATGGGCTTCACCCATGTCGAATTGCTTCCAGTGATGGAGCATCCCTTCGATGGTTCATGGGGCTATCAGCCGACCGGCCTGTTCGCGCCGACGAGCCGCTTCGGCACGCCGGCGGAATTCGCCATGCTGGTCGACGCGCTGCACGCGGCGGGCATCGGCGTGCTCCTGGACTGGGTGCCCGGCCATTTTCCAGACGACCCGCACGGGCTTGCACTCTTCGACGGCACGGCGATCTACGAACACGCAAATCCGATGCAGGGCCGCCACCTCGATTGGGGCACGCTCATTTATAATTACGGCCGCGTCGAGGTGACGAACTTCCTGCTCGCCAACGCGCTGTTCTGGCTCGACCGATATCGTGTCGATGGACTGCGCGTGGATGCCGTCGCTTCCATGCTCTACCTCGACTACAGCCGACCCGAAGGTGGCTGGATCCCCAACAAGTTCGGCGGCCGCGAAAATATCGACGCCATCGCCTTCATGCGCCGCACGAATACGGAAGTGTTCCGGCAATTTCCGGAAGCCACCACGGCGGCGGAGGAATCGACCGCCTGGCCGATGGTGTCGCGTCCGGTCGATTGGGGCGGACTCGGTTTTGGCTACAAGTGGAACATGGGCTGGATGCACGACACGCTCGAGTACATCTCCAAGGATCCGGTCTACCGGCGGCACCATCACGGCAATATCCTGTTCGGTCTGCACTACGCATTCTCGGAAAATTTCATCCTGCCGCTGTCCCACGACGAGGTCGTGCACGGCAAACGGTCGATCTTCGGCCGTATGCCGGGCGACCTGTGGCAGCGCTTCGCAAACCTGCGCGCCTATTACGCCTTCATGTACGGCCATCCGGGCAAGAAGCTGATCTTCATGGGCTCGGAATTCGGCCAGGATGCCGAGTGGAACCACGACATTAGCCTGCCCTGGCATTTGCTGGACCAGCCAGCGCATGCCGGCGTCCAGCGGCTCATGCGCGACCTCAACCATATCTACCGCACCCTGCCCGCCCTGCACGCACTCGACTGCGACGCCGCCGGTTTCGAATGGCTGGTCGCCGACGATTCCGGCAACAGCACCTATGCCTGGCTGCGCAAGGGACACAAGGCGCGCGAACGCTGCGTCGTCGTTGTGAATTTCACGCCGCAGGTGCTGCGCGATTACCACGTGCGCGTGCCGTTCGCAGGCAAGTGGCGCGAGGCGCTCAATTCCGATGCCGCGAGCTACGGCGGAAGCAATGTCGGGAACGCCGGAGCGGTATCCACCGTTGTGACGCGTGACAGTCCGGAGCTTCACATTGTTGTCCCACCGCTTGCTGCCGTCTTTTTCGTTCCTGAGATCGAATAACGGTTACGTCTCGGCGGGCTCGCCGCATCCACTCGGCGCCACCTGGGACGGACGCGGGACGAACTTTGCGCTTTTTTCCGCCAATGCCACCAAGGTGGAATTGTGCCTGTTCGACCGCCACGGCAAGCGCGAGACCGAGCGCGTCACCTTGCCTGTTCGCACCGACGATGTGTGGCACGTCTATCTTTCACATGTGACACCCGGCCAGCTCTACGGGTATCGCGTGCATGGTCCTTATGAGCCGGAAGCCGGACACCGCTTCAATGCGCACAAGCTCCTGATCGATCCTTATAGCAAGCGGCTTGGAGGGCATTTCGCCTGGAACGACGCCCACTTTGGTTACCGCACGGGACACAAACAGGCTGACCTGTCATTCGACCGGCGCGACAATGCGCGCTCCACGCTAAAGTCCGTCGTCGTCGACGTTGCCCACACCTGGAGCCGCGAACGCCGGCCGGCAACGGCCTGGGAAGATACGATCATCTATGAGGCCCACGTCAAAGGCCTCACGCAGCAGCGCACTGAAATCTCGGCGGAAGCACGCGGTACGTTTCGCGGGCTGTCAGAACCCGGGATGATCGCGCATTTGCGACGACTTGGGGTGAGCGCGATCGAGCTTTTGCCAATTCATGCGTTTCTCGACGATCGCTATCTCGTCGACCGGAATCTGAAAAATTATTGGGGTTACAACACGCTCAGCTTTTTTACTCCCGAGATGCGCTATGCGACCGGCAATGCGATCAACGAATTTCGCTCAACCGTTGCGGCGCTGCATGATGCCGGCATTGAAGTCATCCTGGACGTCGTCTACAACCACACAGCCGAAGGCAACCATATGGGGCCGACGCTGTGCTATCGCGGCATCGACAATGCCTCGTATTACTGGCTGCTGCCCGATCAACCGCGCTACTACGACGACTTCACCGGCACCGGCAATTCGCTGAAGCTCGCGCATCCCCGCGTGCTGCAGATGGTCATGGATTCGCTGCGGCTGTGGGTGGAAGCGTTTCACGTCGATGGATTCCGCTTCGATCTCGCGACGACGCTCGGCCGCGGCCCGACCTTTGATTCCAACGCGCCGTTTTTTGCCGCGGTGCGCCAGGACCCGGTCCTCTGCAACGTCAAATTGATCGCCGAGCCGTGGGACATCGGTACCGGTGGCTACCAAGTCGGCAGTTTCCCGACCGGCTGGTCGGAGTGGAACGATTTCTACCGCAAGACGGCTCGCCGCTTCTGGCGCGGCGAAGGAAACCTGATCGGCGATCTGGCCCACTGCATGACCGGATCGTCGGCGCAATTCCAGCACAACGGCCGCGGGCCGCGCAGCAGCATCACCCACGTGACCGTGCATGACGGCTTCACGCTCACTGACCTCGTCAGCTATGAACAGAAACATAACGAGGCAAATGGCGAGCACAATCGCGACGGCTCCGACGACAATCTGAGCACCAATTGCGGTGCAGAAGGACCGACCGACGACGCGAACATCCTGAAGCTGCGGCGGGATTTACGTCGCAACCAGCTGGCATGTCTATTTCTCGCGCAGGGCGTGCCGTTGCTGCTGGCGGGCGACGAGGCCGGCAACCGCCAGAACGGCAACAACAACGCCTATTGCCAGGATAACAAGACCGGCTGGGTCGACTGGTCGCGACTCGGCAGCGACGACGATTTGACCGACTTTGTCAGCGAACTGACGCGCCTGCGGCAACGCTTTCCGCAACTTAAGCCGCACCGCTGGGTGGAGGGCAAGAAGAGCGACGGCTCGTACGACGTCAAATGGCTGACGCCGAGCGGAGCGGAAATGGGAGAAGCGGACTGGAATTTTCCGGACGGCCGCTTCCTCGCCTATGTCCTCGGCGCGGCCGTCGAGGGTGGCGAACCCCTTCTGATCGTTCTCAACGGCGCCGATGACACTGTCGACATCACCGGCCCGGAATGGCCCGCGGTGGGACGTTGGCAATGCGTTGTCGACACCGCAAATGGACAATCGAACTCGGCGACGCTTGAGCTTGGCGGCCATTGGAGCGCACAGCCTCGATCCGTTCTCGCTTTCGCGGGCGAGCCGTGACCAGCGCATGACTTCGGCCCGCCGCTGTCCGACAGCGGGGTGACGTTTCGCTTGCCTTTGGTCAAAAGCGAGAGTAACGCTCACCGATTGCCACGCCCGGTCTTGTTATTGAATCGAAATACGTTGGCTAACTTTGAAATTTCCTCCGCTTACTCGTAGGTTATAGGGTGGAAACGCTAGGTCACGCGACGGCAATCTTCCGACAAGTGAATAAGGACGACCCCTGGAAGAACCATGATGCGCTCGAATTTCCGGATGGGCGCATTGTTCTACTGACACGACTAAGTGAGGGTCAGGAGGCAACGGTGCTTCAGTTGCCTGCGCAGCCAAAGACCACGGCAGAAGCAGATGCCCAGAAGGGCATCGCCTACGTAGACTGACAGGTTCGGAACAGATCATGCGTGTAGGCTGCCTTAGGAAGCGGCCTACTTTTTTGGGTTGTGTTTTTTATAATGTTTTTTGGTGTGAGGGGTAGGCGTATGACCAACGTCAAAGTCACCTGTGATTGCGGCGCGATCTACGAGATGATCGAAACCGAAGGCTCCTCTAGGGAGCCGAAGCCTTTTAAATGTGTCTTGTGCGAGAAGGAATTATTCGCATGGGAGGGGGCTAATGTTGGTCAGTTTCGCCTCGTCTGGCGTCCCGACTCGGATCGAGGAGACTAATGTCTTACGTTGACCCATGACAGACGAACCCAATAAACGCTCGCACGACCCAAGCAAGAAATCCATTGCACGATGGATCGATGGATCAATGAAGGCGGCGCGCCT
>JBARNC010000568.1:0-2767 GCA_049802775.1 Pseudolabrys sp.
AAATACAGCTGGACGCGGCCAGCAACGAATTGAAGGCGGTGCAAGACCGCCGCGAGCGCGCCTTAACCGACAAGGAATCGCAGCTGGCCAAGCTGACGGGTGAGTTGGACGAGCGGTCAATCCTCGCCGAGGCCCAGAAGATTGAAATCATCGCGCTCAAGACTCAAGTTGACGCGATGAAAATACAGCTGGACGGGGCCAGTAACGATTTGAGGGCGGTGCAAGACCGCCGCGATGCCGAGCGCGCCTTGTCCGACAAGGAATCGCAGCTGGCCAAGCTGATGGGTGAGTTGGACGAGCGGTCGGCTCTCGCCGAGGCCCAGAAGACCGAGATCATCGAGCTCAAGGCTCAGGTTGAGGCGATGAAAGAACGGCTGGACGGGGCCAACAACGAATTGAAAGCGGTGGAAGACCGTCGCAACGGCGAGCGCATCGAGCTCAAGGCGGCGACCGAGAAACTGGTGGAAGAACGTGGCAAATTCGAGAATTTCCACCGTCGCGTCTCCGAGTTCGTACAGCAACTAGTGGCACAGAGCAGCGAAGACAAAACCCTCGGCCGTCGCGCCCAGGAACTTGAAAAACGCCTGGTCGCGCAATCGCGGCTGCTAAACGAAAGGGAATCCGAGCTCGAGCATCTGCGCGGCGAAATCGAGATCGCGCGCAAAGCCGAAGCCGACCTGCGCATCGCCATGATCGAGACCGACGGTCGCGAAAACGTTGCCACTCAGAACTTCAAGGCCGAGAAGGCAAAGCTGCAGGCCGCGCTCGACCGCGCCAACGGCGAGCGCATGCGGCTTGCCTACGAGCTCGCCAATATGCGGCGGCAGGTCGAGGGACCCTGGGCGGCCGAGCGGGTCGAGAATGCGATGCCGCGCGAGCGCATCAACGACGTCGCCGCTGGAGGGGCGGGGCGAGTGGCATATGGCCGGCTGCCGCGAAAAGCAAATTCAGGACCTCTGACACTCGTGACAAGCCGTGTAGATCGAGGCGTTCATTGATCGCCCCAGCATGACCGAGCGTGCCTCATCCCAGATATTCGGATTGGCCCTGATGGCCCTATTCGTCGGTATGCTCCTATTGAACGCGATCTCATATTGAAGTGGTCTTCTATTGAGACTATGCGCCGCGCGTTTGCACGGCGCAGAGCTCGTGCAAAGATCCCTCTGCAATCTGGCTGGGGCTCAAAAGCTGGTGTCTAGGAAAATTGACTGCGTAGCCGCCGGCGCTGTTCAGGGCAGCGGACCGCATGCACGAAAAGTGCAATGTTCTAACCGCCAAAGCATTTCTGCCGCGCGAAGTCGGTAATCCTAGGCAGATAGCGCGAACGTATGGGGCAAATCGAATGCGACAACCATAGAAAGTGCGTGCGCAGGTCCGGCGCGAGCGACTCGTGCCCACGCACGCACCCGAGAGGTCCGCACCTACGATCCCACCAGCATGCAGCAGGAGAAGCCGCTCATCGCAAATATCACGCTATGGGCTGCCCAGCCGAAGCATTTTGGTATAATTAAAATAATAAAAATCGGTGGCAAGAAAACAACGGTCCAAAATTACAGGTTGTGTAAACAAGCAGCTTGGGGGAGACCAACATGATCGGCATGAATTCTATCAGCTTTCTGATCTTGCTCATCATCAGCGTGGCAGTGTCCGCAATACTGCACTATCATTTCAAATATTACGTGACGCCCGGACATTGGTCGTTTTGCTCGAAGGTTGTGGTGGGGTGGATCGGCGCGTGGCTGGGCTCGCCAGTCTTTGGGCATTGGCCTAACAGAATACCTAGCCTCCATTATGCCGAAGTTTGGTACATTCCGGCGATTCTGGGCGCACTGGCGTTGATCATTGTGGCAGTTGACGTTGCGACAATGGCAATGATGCGCGACAGCGCGCGTCGCAAACGATAGTACTATCTGCGCATTAGAGTTCATTCGGTAATTTGCTGCGCGCTTGCGCGCGTGAGCGCAGCAAAACTTAATTGCAAAAAGCGAGTACTTGAAACGCTCTTAATCTATACGATGAGATCAAGAGGAACCTTGAGTACGTCGGCAATTTTTTTCAAAGCTGTGGTTGTTCCCTTTCTCCGTCCGCTCTCCAGGTCGGATATGTAACCCTGTCCGATGTTAGTCTTGTGCGCGATGTGGAGCTGCGTTTTACCGCGCCACTCGCGAAGCACACGTAGCGCATTTTGGCCGCCAGCAATTCTGTCAACGACTTCTTTCGGAATGAGCGGCATGCCAGCAGTAATCTCTCTGCGCGCGCGCGCGACTAGGCGCGCAGTGCCGAAATCTTCGTCGGCTTCCTTTGCCTTGGCGGCAAGTGCTTCATAGTCCTTGCGAGGAAGGATAGCGACCTCGCCTTTGTTGGTCATTTTGAATCTCACATTCATGATGCTCTCCTCTCAGTCGTAAATCTCTTTTCGGTTGCCGACGGCAATGGCGGTGATCGAACTCGCGGCCTCAATAAAGATAACAAGCGATATATCGCGAAAAGCGATAAGCAGGGCGCATCAAATCATGCCGTCCGGTACCAGGCTTATAGCGGCCTGTCTGTCTGCCTGGGTCTAGGCTTAATTCCACCTAATTGGATTTTGGCGAGACCGACGCGAGGCGGTCTTTTCCTTTTGTGAGGTTTGAACTCAGCGCAGAAATCTAAGGTTGGCGCTTTATATTAATAAGTGAGTTTCGTTGCGAACGACATTAAGTCGATGGCATCTTCACACTGGACAGTGGCCCCTGCGGTCCGAATCTCCGAGTAGGAAGCCGTCAGG
>JBARNC010000569.1:0-2684 GCA_049802775.1 Pseudolabrys sp.
CACTCCGCCGTCGGATGCCGGGTCACCGCAAACCACAGCAACTGCCGCCGTCCGTGGCCAAGAATAAGAAATGCGAAGAGTTGCTCAAAGGCAATCGTCGGAACGACAAAGAGATCAATCGACGCGACCCCGTCAGCGTGGTTGCGCAGGAAGGTCTTCCATGTTTGCGACGGTCGATCTCGCCTCGGAACCATGTACTTCGAGACTGTCGACTGGGCGACGTCGAAGCCGAGCTTCAGAAGCTCGCCGTGGATATGCGGCGCACCCCAGAGCGGGTTCTCGAAGCTCATTCTTCGGATAAGGTCGCGCACCTCTTTGTCGATCTGCGGTCGGCCACCGAGAGGGCAGGATTTCCATCGCCAAAACGCACTAAAACCTTTGCGATGCCAACGCACGATCGTTTCAGGCCTTAAAATCATTATGGCGTCAAGGATGCGCGGAAAGCCGCGATAGAGCCAAACGAACAGAGCGCGATCAGCCCAGGATAAATATAGCCGACGCGGCGCGCGCTGTTGCAAGACGTTGAGTTGATGTCGCAGCACCAGGATTTCGGCTTCTAGCCGTCGTCGCGACTTGAAGCCGTCGCACAGCACGCGGACGAAAAGGATGGCAATAGCGAACATCCAACAATCATGTTCTGATTCGCTCGCGTTCGCGAATCCCATGGATGGAGTTTTCGGAACCGACAGCCGATGATTCAGGCCCGGGATTTTGCCCGGGGTTTTGTGATCGAAAATCACAAGTCGAGATCGGATCACCAAATCATTGATAAAGGTCCAGTTCGGGACGCGCGTCGGGAATGAACCCATCACGATTCGGCATCATCACCTTCGGCAAAGTCGTCGCGTTCATCGTGTCGTTTGGCTTGATGACCTTCGCCTCCGACAGGATGTAGGCGACGACGTTGTAGACATCATCGTCGCTCAGCGAGCCGGGCGAGGAGAATGGCATCGCCCGCTTAACATAGTCGAACAATGTCGTGGCGTAGGGCCAATAGCTCTCGACAGTCTTGACCGGCGTTTTGGTCGCGAGCGAGCCGCGGCCGCCGATCAACTTGTCGCCGCCAATACCTTTGGCGGGATTGCCCTCAAGTTTCTCGCCGTGACAGACGGCGCAGCTCGTGGCGTAGACCTTGGCGCCGGCCGTTGCGTTGCCGCTTCCCGGCGGCAAGCCGCGGCCGTCGGCGGGGATCGAAAAATATTTCGACAGTTCCTGGTCTGTGACCGGCGAGCCGAAGCCGTATTTGACCGGTACGGTTTGTGCGAAAGCGGCGCCAGTGAGCGCGGCGGATACCAACATCGCACCCAAGATTTTGTTACGCGTGGACATTGGCGACCTCCCCGGCCTCGTTGACGGCCCAGCTTTGGATGGCGTTGAGGTGATAGATCGATCCGAACGGGCCGTTCGAGCCGCGGATTGCGATCAGTTGCTTCAGCGTCGGCTGCACGTAACCGGTCTCGTCAGTGCAGCGGCTTTGTAGGACGGCCGGCTTGCCATCCCACATCCACGGCGAGGAGAACCGCACCGTGCAGATGTTCTCCGGTACCGTGTCGATGTGCGCCGGATTCCAGACCTTGCCGCCGTCGACCGAAACGTCGACCGATTGCACACGGCCGCGCCCGGTCCAGGCAAAGCCGGTGATGCTGTAGAAGCCCGGTCCCGGCAACTTCATGTCGCCGGACGGGAAGGTGATGACCGACTTTGCCTCCATCTCCATGCTGAATTGCCGCGCTTTGCCGTTGGCGAGAAGGTCGGTGTATTTTGAGGTCTCCTCGCGCGTCATAAACGGCTTATCGCTAACTTCGAGTCGGCGCAGCCATTTGATGTGGGTATTGCCTTCGTAGCCCGGCAAAACCAGACGGAGCGGATAGCCTTGCTCCGGTCGCAGCGCCTCGCCGTTCTGGCCGTAGACGATCAGCGCATCTTTCAGCATCTTTTCCATCGGGATGCTGCGCGTCATCACCGCGGCGTCGGCGCCTTCCGCCAACACCCATTGGCCGCCCTCCTTGAGGCCGATCTCGCGCGCGATAGTGGCGAACTGCACGCCGGTCCATTCGCTGGTGCTCAGGAGTCCATGCGTGCCCTGTACGGTCTTTAGCGTCGGCTTATTCCATTCGGTTAGGCCGTTGCCCGAGCATTCAATGAAATGCTTGCGGGTGACCGACGGAAACCGCTTGATGTCGGCCATCGAGAATTTCTTGGCGGTATTGACCATGCCGTGCACGATCATGTTGTGCTTGGCCGGATCGATGGTGGGGATGCCGCCGTGGTGACGCTCGAAGTGCAGGCCTGACGCAGTGAGATTGCCGAGCATCTTGTCGAGCGGCGTCATGCTCCACGACGTGTTCTCATTTGCGGTCGGAAAACGCCAGCGCACTTCCGATTCGAACTGCGAGCGCGAGCCATAGCCGCCATCGGCGTTCACAGCGCGGCCCTGCTCCTTGGTCGGATCGGCCGGTACGTTGAAGTAAATGGCGCCGGGCGGCGCTTTGTCCTGAGCTTGCGCAAGCGATGCGGCGCCTGCAACGCCAGCGAGCGATGAGCCCGCGGCAAACAGGAATTTGCGGCGATCGGTTACGCCCGCGCTCGGAAACATACCTTCCTTGCAGTCGCAGTCTTCCAATTCCGCCTTACGGCGAGCGATGTGCCGCGCTTCGGCCGCGGCCATCGCGTCCGCTATACGC
>JBARNC010000570.1:0-2191 GCA_049802775.1 Pseudolabrys sp.
GCAGCATCTCGGCGACGAATTTTTCGATTCGCCTTTTGCTTTCATCAAGTTCGGCAGCCAATTGTTTTTCAGCCGCGGGATCGCCCGCGACAGTAGCTGCCAGCCGATTGCGTATGTCCGCGAAAAGATCGCCTACTATACCCCGCATAACTGAACGCACGACCTCAACTTTTATCATTGTGCGGCCATCCACAACAACAACGCCGCCGGCAGCGGTCACCGCTTCGATCACCGCGGCGCGCAACTGATCATTCGCCATTTTCGCTCACCCATGTCACGGCCATCTAGGCAGCGCGGCTTTACCGGTGCCGCGCAAGGATTCAGCTTGGCGCGCAAATTCATCAGCCGCAGCCGAGCGCGCGCGATCAATTTCTGTCTCGATAATTTTTCGCATTTCAAGATCGCGACTGCATCTCGCCGGAACGCTGCCCAGGTGGACCACGAGCTTTCCGATCGCCGCGTCGATCACTGCCAAGGATTCGTCACAGCGCACAAGATGGTGGGCCTCTCGCTTCGTTCGCTGCTCGATCGCTTTGGCTCGAGCAAGGCGAAGCCGATCGTCAGCAGCGTTCGAGCGGCGCGCGCGGAGGCGTTGAATGTAAGCCAAGCGGCAGGCGTCGATCCCGGCGGCGCGATTGATTATCCGTTGGGTCTCTAAATCGCGAGAGCCGCCGTCCGGCTGAGGCCGAGGTGTGCCGCAATCTCGGACAAAGTCGCCGCCGTGGCATTCATTGCTCGCCTCGTGTCAACGGAACCTGAAATTTCAATATAGCAAAAACGCTCGATAATTGGGCTGCGGCGGCACCGCTGTGCTCTGGTCGCGAAACACGGTCCCTGTTTTTTGAATACCCAGCATCGAGTGAGGGTGGACTAAGGTGGCCTTTTGGAATTGTTTGGCCCCAACGCGGGAAACTGTCAGTGCATGATGGCGTGACAGTTTATAAGAGCGAGGCGAAATCATCTCCATAGGCCACCCAAGTCCACCCTCCGAACCCCGCATCAAATCGCGACCAGCTTCCAAAGCGGATAGCCATGACGGCTTCCATCTTGCATGATACTAAGCCCGCTCGCGATTTTACCTTCGACTTTCTTGAGCCAGCGTCCAAGCCGATCGTTGTTGACTACTGATCCTGATCGAGCGCCGGCAACGTTTAGCAACGCGCTATGGAAGCTTGGGTTATTGACAGCCCGACCGATAACCGCGTGGCGTGTGTCGGATCACACATCCAATCAAACTGAATTTTTCGCGGGCATTCGCTGCTTCGCTGCCGGGAGTTTGGGCGCGGTCGCCGCTACAGGGCCTGTTACCGCCAGAATTCCCCGCTGTTTGCAGGGATCCAGAATCGTGGCAATCGCACCGGTGTCCCATGGGCGGAGGCTGAGCTCCCCGGATCGCCAACGAAGTGCTGGAACGATGATCGAACTGGACGAGGTGATCGAATGAATGGCTGATTGTTTGCTATTGGCACTTAGCGGACAATCCAGCCGCACCCGCGTTTGTCCGTTACTGGAGTAACAGCGGACATCGCGCCGACTTGTCGGTATGTCCGCTAATGACCCAAAGCGAACGTCGCCCCTTCCGGTGGACTGATTAAAGCCGCTAGTATGCTGTCTCGAAAATCCTTGGGCGAGCATGACGCGGCGCGAGTTCATCAAGCTGATTGCTGGATCAACTGCCGTATGGCCGCTTGCTGCCCGTGCGCAAAAGCCAACCCTACCAGTGATTGGATTTCTCAGCCCTGAATGGCCCGACCTGTTCGCGGATCGTTTGAGGGGTTTCCACGCAGGCTTGGGCGAGGTTGGCTACGTCGAAGGACAGAACGTAAGCATCGAGTATCGTTGGGCGCAGGGCCAAATTGATCGATTGCCGGCCCTGGCAGCCGAGCTGGTTCGCAGTCAGGTGAACGTGATTGTTGCGCTTGGTAGCACTCCGGCGGCGCTCGTTGCAAAGGCAGCGACCAGTACGATTCCGACCGTTTTCTATGTCGGAACCGACCCAGTCAAAATTGGGCTTGTAGCCAGCTTCAGCCGGCCTGGCGGCAACATCACAGGCGTAACCACGCTAAACGTGCAGATAGCGGCGAAGCGGCTGGAGCTCGTGCACGAGCTGCTGCCAAAGGCGACTGTCATTGCAGCACTCGTCAATCCCGCTAATCCCATTGTCGCCGAGACCTCAGAGAGAGACCTACTG
>JBARNC010000571.1:0-2016 GCA_049802775.1 Pseudolabrys sp.
CTGATCGACAGCGGTCAGCAATTTTGAGATAGGTTCTAGTTGTGTGAGCAGGCAATAGCCCAGCAGAATTCCAGCCAGCCAGCCGAAATACGATAGTGGCAGTGACACCATGCCCAAATGATCACCAATCGGTGAGAATGACAGGTAAATACCAAACGCCATGCTCATCTCTTCCCAAGCCATCGCGAACAGCTCGGCGCGCTAACGGTTCGCCACGCGATGCCTGCAATTTTCCAGAATCGCGAGTTTGCTGCGGCCGGAGGTTTGCTGAGCTACGGATCGGACATTGCAGATTCATATCGTCTGACCGGTATCTACGCCGGTCGAATTCTCAACGGCGCTAAGCCCAGCGAGCTGCCGGTCCAGAAGGCAACTAAAGTCGAGCTGTATATCAATCTCAAGACTGCCAAGGCGCTAGGAATCAACGTCCCCAACACACTAATCGGGCGCGCGGACGGTGTGATCGGATGAACGCGGCGCGATGTTCGCTGGCACAAAGCAGACATTCCAAACTCAGCCGCGAATGTCCGCTTTCGGCCAACAGCGGACATTGGCCGGCTCTGACGCTGATTGGCTGGGTCGCTAAACCGGAAGGCTTACGCGCGGATTCCGATCGTTTGGGTTTTCACAGATTGAGCCCGCGCCAATTGATTGCTTAATATAATCGGCCGCTGGCACATGCAGGCGATGGCACCAAGCACGAGTGTTGCGGCCGAGACATTCAGCGCATAGGACAAGCTGCCTAGTCTGTCCGTGATGGCACCGATTGCTATCGGGCCTAGCGTCTGCCCAACACCGAACGCGACTGTCATCATCGCAATGGCGTTCGGCCACGCCTCGCGCGGATAGTTTAATCGTACAAACGCCGTAGTCGACGAAGCGACCGCGAAGAACGCGTTGCCAAAGACCAGCGCTGAAATGCCGAATAAAATTGATGATGTCCCAAAAAGCGGCAGCGCTGCTCCAAAGGCACTAATTCCGATCAGTATCGCGGTGCCGCTCCCACCGCGGCTCTTCGCCATCAAGCTGCCCCAGACCCAAGGCTGGGCAAGGGCACCGACGCCGATGCAGGTCCAAAAAATGCTTTGCGCCAGCGCGCCGCCGCCTGCGTGGCGCACAAAGGCAATCATGAAGGTCATGTAAGCGATGTATCCGGCACCGAACAGGAAATAGCCGATCAGGTAGCCCAACACTGGCGCGATCCTGAACTGGGCTTTTGCCGCGCTCGTTTGCGCAGGAGGCTCCTCGACACGCGCCAACGGCAACACCAGCGCCATTGAGGCCGAGATCGCAGCCAATGCTGCCCAAACAATCCACCATGAGCCGGGTCCGTGCAATTCCAAAAGAAATGGCGAAACGAATCCTGAAATTAGGATTCCGACGGCAGGGCCAATGTAGAACAGGCTCAGATAGAATGCCTGATGTTGCCGTTGCGCCTGAGCGATGTTGGTTGCAAGAGCGCCTCCGGCCACAAAGGCGAAGGCAGCCGCGACACCTGACAATAGTCGCGCAGTACTGAACACGACGAAGTCGGCCGTCAGTGCTGATATCACAAGTGAAAGGACGCAGGCAGCAGCACTGATGCGGATGATATTGAACATGCCGAAGCGCCGGATCATAGCGGACGCCCCAAACGCGCCGGCGAGATAGCCGGCGGCATTGATGGTGTTCATAAATCCGGCCGCCGAATACGACCAGCCGAGGCTCTCACGCATGTCCGGCAACACAAGCGAATAGGCGAAGCGACAGATGCCAAGCCCGATTGCTGGTGCGATCGCAAGGATCACGATCTGCCACACTGGATGAGCGTAGGGCGATTGATGCGTTCTTGTTGGTAACAAAATGTGCTCCTGGCCAACTGCCGGACCGATCGAAGCCGAGCACAACCGTGCGCGTGGCGGTGATCGAACTGCCTTCGCCGTCGATCATGGTGTCAATGGTCGCGACGAGAGAGCCATCCTTTTTCCACTCCGTCGCTTCCTGCCAGTTCAGATTGGCGACATGCGGGAATTTTTT
>JBARNC010000572.1:0-18868 GCA_049802775.1 Pseudolabrys sp.
TATCGGCGAGCATAAACCGCTCGATGCCAGTGCCGATCGCGACTTTCGGCCTGATAGGGCCTTGAAGGAGGGCGAAGTCGTCGCCGGCGACGACTGGGCCATCGAAGCAGTAGCGACGCCAGGTCACACCGCGAACCACATGGCCTATGCCTTGAAGGAGAAGAACGCGCTGTTCGCGGGCGACCACGTAATGGCCTGGGCGACGTCCATCGTCGCGCCGCCCGACGGAGCCATGAGCGACTACATGGCCTCCCTGACAAAGCTCGCGCAGCGCAAGGAAACCATCTATTTCCCCGGCCACGGGCCCGCCATCGCCGACGCCCCGCGCTTCGTCAATTATTACATCCTCCATCGCAGGGCGCGCGAAGCCTCTATTCTCTATCGCCTGTCGAAGGGTGAGACAGACATCCCAACCATCGTCCGCGCGATCTATATCGGCATTGATCCGCGCCTGACCGGTGCCGCTGGCCTCTCGGTGCTCGCCCATCTCGAAGATTTGGTCGCACGCGGTTTGGCCGAGACCGACGGTGAACCTGCGATTGACGGGTTCTATCGTTTGGCCGGTTGACGCTTGTCGGGTTGGCCTTTTTTCGGCGGCAGCTCTTTCTTGGCTGGGGGGGAACGTGGCTCGGGCACCGAACTCACGACACCCTCGATGTCTTCGAGGAGGCTTCGAATGCGCGAAGCATTCGTGCCAAAATCGTGAGAGCCGACACGCGACGCTGACCGCATGTCGATGCGGCTGCCTTGACCCATCGGACTCACCCGGATCACGATGTCGTCGCGGAATCCCATGATCGGTGTGCGTGCTACCGCCTCGATCACGCCTTCACGGCGTGCCAGTGTCGGCGCGCGTGCATCGCCGATAAACCATTTGCGTTTCGTCACAATGGCAAGCGCAGTATCATAGGCCACTTTGGGCGGCACTTCGAGCTCAAGCGGCGCGACATCCGGGTAGCCGGCGCGCTGAAGCGCGGCCACGGCCGGGCCGGGATAGTCGTTGCGCCCGCGCGGCCGCAGACGCGCCAGGACGTCGAAGCGCGGGGGATTCGCTGTATCCGTGGTGATGTCGGATATGTCGGGCAGCTTCAAAGCGCGAGTGCCGAGATAAGCCGGGTAGGCGAGTAGCGCCAGCCCGAGAAACAGGCCGAGGAGCGCGCGTCCGAGGCCGGAAACCCCTTGCCGCCAGATCACGACGAAAGCCGCGAACGAGAGCAATACAGCAAGACCGGCAAAAATCAATGCAGCGGCGAAGGTGGCAAGGGCCGGCACGATCTCGAGCAGGCCTGAACGCACGATGATGATCGAAAGTACGGCGACGGCAAAAGCGAACAGCGCCAGCCGAGACGACCAGACGGCGACCTTTGACATCGGCTCGTCATGGAACGGACGTCTCGCCATGTTCATGATCCCGCGCAGATCTGCTTGAGTGCAGCCCATTCGTCCGCTCCGAGAAAGGGTACGGGGGACGCGGGGACGGCCGATTTATTGATGGCAGCGACACGTGCCTTTGTTTCCGGATGGTTCAAGAGAATCTTCATGCCGGGTTCAGTGGCGCCACCAATCTTGTCGAGGATGCTCGCGAGCGCACGTGCATCGCCCCCCACCTTGCTCATGAGGTCGGTGCCATAGGCGTCCGCCACTCTTTCCGTTTCGCGCGTATAGGACGATTGCAGCACGGTCTTCGCGGCGAATACAACCGCGCCACCGCCGACGAAATCGCCAAGCAACATGCCGAACAGGAACGACAGGCCGCCGCCCTCCAGCACCGCCTTGGTCCCGTCGCGGTGAGCGACATGGCCGATTTCATGCGCAATCACGCCCGCAACCTCGTCCGCATTTTCAGCTTTGGCGATCAGGCCCCGGAATACATAAACCTGGCCGCCCGGCAAGGCCAAGGCATTGGCCTCGTCCCGTCGAACGACATTGGTGCGCAATGGCAACAATAGCGCGGCTGCTGTTTCGAGCCGCCGCACCAGCTTGTCCAGCGCGGCACGCCCCGCCAATTCCGAAGGGGCCGTGCCGCAGTCGAATACAGCGGCTCCTTTACGAGAGTCGAGCATGCTGCGCACCTGCATATTGACGGTATCGCCGAGCTTGCGCTCGACAGCGGCTGGCAGCAGCGGCGCGAGGCGCATTGCAATCGCCGGCAAGCCGAACCAGGCGACCAGCAGGAGTGATACGGTGGCGCCTAAGCTCCAACCGATCACGCTCATGCGCTGGCGACGTTGCAGTGAACCTGTGCGGTCGACATGAGCAGCGCAGGTGTCAATCTCGGCGCCGAGGGCGGGGTCCCGAATTTCCAGGCGCTCCAATGTCGCACTGCCGCGGCGGCCAAGGCGCAGGATGGAGTCAGGGGCGGTGAGGCTCTCGATTTCGTCATATGGCCATTTTGCCCATAGGCGTCCGTCACGACTGGAAATCTGCAGACCGGCCGGCGCAAGCGCCACGAGCACGTCGCGGCGAGCGCTAGTCGCGCCGTCGAAATAAACCCCGGTGCCAGAATTCATGGAGTGCGATCCTTCGATCCAGTCTGGCATCAATAGCTGCCTACGTTCAGCGCGTCGGCAAGGCCCTCGCCAAGCGCGGAGCTTGGCCTGCCGGTAGCCTTGACCTTCTCGAGGGCCGAAAGACCGGACAAATGCAGCGATTCCATTCCGAGCTGCCAAAGCGACAGCAGCACGGTCGCGCGATAAATGGTCGAGAGGCCGAGCGCCGTGATCACATAACCCACCAGCAGGACGAGTGTTGCTGCGATCTGACCAGCGGTGGCCACCTTTCCGATGCTGACCGCTACGCCCATCGGCACCAACACGAGCGCGCCGACGATCCCCATCGCGACACTGAACAGCATCGCATAGCCGACAAATCGGGCATAGGCGCCGTACAGATGGCGCATACGCAAACGTGAGCGCACTTTGATGTCGCCAAAACGCAAGCCTGAGGACCACCAGCGTAGCACCACGGTCTGGAACACCGGATAGAGCAGGGCAGCAAAGGTGATGCTGGCGCCTGCCATGAGCATGGCGAAGACGATGGCGGCGCCGAGGCCTGGATTGCCGCCTTCAATCTTGCTCATCACATCATCGCCGCCTTGTGCAAGCGCATCGGTGAGAGCCTTCCAGTCCACCGCACCCATGAAGCCGCGAGCGGCAAGTACGAACGGTGCAAACAGCAGTAGCCACATAGGCAGACCGCGAACGAACAGAGCAAAACCGGACGCCTCGAAGCTGCCGGCAAGATCGCCATAGAACGTGTTCCGCATCTTGTAGCGCTCGAGGCTGGCGATCTGGAATGGATACGCAAGGCCGAATGTCAGCGCGGTAATGATCCACCACAGCATCGCCCGAAGCGCATAAACCCAGGCCGATCCTTGCTGATGAAAGCGCAGGCCGCGATAGATCGTGCGCGTGAGACGGTAGCGGCGCGCGCGGTAGATGGCATACTGGCCAAGAACGCCGAGTGCGGCAAAAGCGATGACGCCGGACGATTTCCCGAGAATGCCGAGATCGAGCGCCGCCAAAAAGAAACCGGCATAGACCGGAATCAGAATGGCTATCGCAACCAGGAAGCCATGCAGTAGCTCCAGCGCAGTGCCCGTATATTCGAGCGCCTCGCCGGCAATTTCAGTGTTTGACCAGAGAAAGCGGCGCACATCGGTCGCCAACCAAAATCGGTAGATGCCGAGGGTGACCATCAGCAGCGCGGCGCCTCGAATAAGCAGCCGCCAATAGGACCGGCGCTGCCCGAGGAATCGCACGCCGCCGCTCGCCGCGATCCCGCCTACATCGAGGCTGGTCATAGTCAGCAGGGATAAAGGTAACCGCGAAGGCAGGCAACGATGTTTAATGGTGCCCACTATTTTTCCGGCACGGTATAATTAAGAAACATGCGGCATAGACTACCCCAAGCGCGACCGTCATGAAGGCTTGATCGAGATGGACACGGGCGTACACCTCGTACATCCGGGGGCGCTTATGCCGGTGATCGCGACGAGAAATAAAAGTGACCTTGCAGCCGGTGCGGCGCTTTGGTTTCGATGCAGCGATTATCAGGTAGTTGACGATCACCCGCGGGTCTCGAAAGCTCGGGCTAGGCTACGAGCTGCGCCACACTTGTCGAGGCCTCCAGGCCCGCCCGGATAATTTCGGCGGGCACAGGCTCGCCGAACAAATAACCCTGCCCTTCGTGGCAGCCGTGCGCTTTTTCTCGATGCCCTCCGCGACCACAATTTTGTCGAGACTGGCACCGAGATCAGAAACCGCGCCGATGATCGCCTGGGCATCGCGTTCTTCCCCAAGGCCACGAATGAACGACTGGTCAATTTTGATCTTCTGGAAGGGGAACGTACGCAGGTAGTTTAACGAAGAGTAGCCCGTCCCGAAGTCGTCGAGCGAAATGCCGACGCCGAGATTCTTGAGCTGCTCCATGGCATAGCCGGCTTGCTTTATTCGGTCACCTCGTCGGCAGCCAGTGAAGAATTTTATGGTCACAACCGGAATGATGAAACCCTTTCACTCCGCCGCTTGTGCGGTCGGCAATCGATAGTCCTTGAATTGCTGGCGCAGGACGAGTTTCTGAATTTTGCCGGTCGCCGTGTGCGGGATTTCGTCGACGAACACCACGTCATCGGGCATCCACCACTTCGCGATCTTGCCCTGCATGTAGCTGAGGATATCTTCCTTGTTGGCGCTCTCGCCTTTCTTGAGCACAATCACCAATAGTGGCCGCTCATCCCACTTCGGATGCGACACGCCGATGGCTGCGGCTTCCGCCACCTTGGGGTGGCCGACCGCCAGGTTTTCGAGATCGATCGTTGAAATCCATTCGCCGCCCGACTTGATCACGTCCTTTGCGCGGTCCGTGATCTGCATGTAGCCGTAACGGTCCAGGGTGGCGACGTCGCCTGTGTCGAACCAGCCGTCCTTTTCGAACACCGGATCGCTTTCCACCATGTAGTAGCCCTTGGCCACCGCTGGCCCGCGCACCTTCAGGCGACCGAATGTCTTGCCATCCCACGGCAGCGGCTTGCCACTGTCATCAGTGATTTTCATTTCCACGCCGAACGGCGGATGGCCTTGCTTCATCTCTACGTCGAGGCGCGCCTCGCCGGTGAGCGCTGCATATTCGGGCTTCATGGTGCAGAGCGAGCCGAGCGGACTCATTTCGGTCATGCCCCAGGCGTGGACAACCTCGACGCCATATTTGTCCTGGAAAGTCTTGGTCATGGCGCGCGGGCAAGCCGAGCCGCCGATCACAACGCGCTTCAGGTAAGGCAGCTTGCCGCCGGTCTTTTCAAGATCTTGCAGCAACATCAACCACACCGTCGGTACAGCGGCAGTGAACGAGACCTTGTAGGTGGTGAGCAGCTCGTAGATCGATGCGCCATCGAGCTTCGAGCCCGGCATCACCATCGTGGCGCCGACCATCGGCGTCGAGAAGGCGAGGGACCAACCATTGGCGTGGAACAGAGGTACCACCGGCAGCACGACGTCGCGTGACGACAGGCCCTTACAGTCCGGCATTGCCGCCATGAAGGCGTGCAACACATTGGAGCGATGCGAATAGACCACGCCTTTCGGATGCCCGGTCGTGCCAGAGGTGTAACACATGCCGGCAGCAGTGTTCTCGTCGAAGCTTTTCCAGGCGAAGTCACCGTCGGCTTCACCGATCCAGTCTTCGTAGGCGACCGCGTTCTTCAACGTGGTCTTCGGCATGTGGGCTGCATCGGTGAGAACAACGTAGCGCTCGATGGTCGACAGCTTGTTGGCGAGCTTTTCCAGCAACGGCACGAAAGTGAGATCAGTGATCATCACCCGGTCGCCAGCGTGGTTGACGATCCAGGCGATCTGGTCGGGGAACAGGCGCGGATTGACGGTGTGGTAGACCGCACCAATCCCGAGGATGCCGTACCAGGCTTCCAGATGCCGCCAGCTGTTCCATGCGAGCGTCGCTACCCGGTCACCGAGCTTGATGCCGTCCTTCTCCAGCCGCTGCGCCACCTTCAGCGCACGGATGCGGATCTCGGCGTAGTTGGTGGTGTGGATCGGACCCTCGATCGAGCGCGAAATGACTTTGCGCTCGCCATGAAACGTGGCGGCATGATCAATGATGCGATGGCACAGCAGCGGCCAATCCTGCATCAGGCCAAGCATGGCACTCCCCTCCTAGTTATTTTAACTTCTTGGACCGACGCCCCTCGCCGGTCGGGCTGAGGTTAGCCGTCGGGTTAGGCGATGCAACGGTTTCGTCATGAGCTACGGCACAGCGCCGGTTCGGGCTTCACGGCGCCCTGCATAAATGCCGTAATCCCAGCCGAAATCAGCCTGATGCGGCTTTTGATTGCACTTTTGTGGCTGGCGGGCGCTGGCGGCGGAATTGCCATCGCCGAGGACATACCCTTGCCGAAACCGCGTCCGCTGCTTTGGAGCGAACCGCAATCTTTCCGTGAAGCTGCCGGCCTTGATTTCAATTCCGCTGACGTAACGAGCATGCCCACCGCTTGCGATCAACGTCTCCAAACGATCGCCGCCATCGAGCCGATGCCGCGCCTGATCGGCCCGGATGCGTGTGGCGGCGGCGACATGGTCCGACTCGATGCGGTACTGCTGGCAGGCGGCACGCGCATCGAACTTAAACCGGCGCCAGTGCTGCGTTGCGCATTTGCGGAATCTCTCACCACTTGGCTGCGCGACGAAGCAGCGCCGCGTGTGGACAAGCTCGGCTCGGTCTTGAGCACAGTCGAAACCTACGATGATTTCGAATGTCGCGGCCGCAACCGGATAGCCAGCGCCAAGGTCAGTGAGCACGGCAAGGGTAACGCGGTGGACCTGCGCGCATTCAGGCTGACCGACGGCCGCGCGCTCAGCCTTACGGATGTGATGGTCGCAAAGGGGTTTCGTGACGAACTACGCGAAAGTGCCTGCCGTCGTTTCACGACTGTGCTTGGTCTCGGTTCCGACGGCTATCACGAAGCGCACATCCACCTCGATCTGATTGAGCGTCATCAGGGCTCCCGCATGTGCCAATGGGAGGTGCGTGAACCATCCGTTGCCGATGGCGCTGCCCGGGTTCCGCTGCCGACACCGCAGCCGGCAACAACGGGCACGGCTGTAAATCCTGCGCGGAAATTGTAATCGCAATTCCGTTGTCCGATTGGAAATTGTTAGGTTGACCCGTCCCCGGACGCGGCGCAGCACCGAGCGGTGCGCCGCTCTGAGCCCGAGCGTTCGTAATTTCTGAGTTTGTTGTGATCTGCAGCGCATCGGGACACACAAACAAAAACCGGCGCCGCGAGGGCGCCAGGTTCAATTGAATGCGCTGATGCTCAGCGGAAGTGAGTAACGCTCGATGCCACTCGCGGATTGGCCGGAGAGTCACCCTGATGCGGCGCCAGCACAACGACCAGCGTGCCCTGTTTCACCCGTTTGTACAGGTCGATGACGTCCTCGTTGGTCATGCGGATGCACCCCGAGGAAATCGCCTCGCCGATATATTGAGGCTGGTTGGTTCCGTGAATGCGGTAAAGGGTATCCTTGTTACCCTCATAGAGATACATGGCGCGCGCGCCCATCGGATTTTGTGGACCCGGGCTGACGTAGTTCGGCACGTCCATGCGCTTTTTGATTTCCTCGGTCGGCGTCCACGACGGCCATTCCGTCATGCGGCCGACTTTCGCCACGCCCGAAAACGCCATCGCTTCCTCGCCGACGGTGACGCCATAGCGGATCGCCTTGCCCTGGGGCAGCACGTAATAGAGATAGCGCGCATCGGAATCGATCAGGATGGTGCCGGGGGCTTCCCTGCGGTGGTACTCGACGATATGTCGCTTGTAGGATTCGGGAATTGTCGCCTTTTCGTAAGGCGCCGCCGCCAGCAACTTCTTATCGCGTGGGGTGAAGTTAGCTTCCGATGCCGGTTCGATCGTTGACTGCATGCAGCCGCCGAGCATGACGCCGGCGCCGAACAAAACGACCAACAATCCCCTTACCGCCATTTTCTGCCTCATTCCCGGCCGCCGCCACGCGGCGTCCGCAACGAATTTGCCCTCTCAGGCTGCAATTAACCGAAAAAAGCCATCGCCATGGTTTCCGGACTGTCCACAGTCACTCTCCTGTGTATCTGTTGCAGAAATGCCGCACTGCAACTTGGCCGCTCGGCGGCCTAAAACGACTTTGCCTCCAAGACCTTAAGGGCAGGTTTACCATAGCTGCGCTTATACTATCAGGACTGGGGCCAAACCGGCAGACGTAGCTAAATGCCACAAGACCACACGATTTGCCGCGTAATTCCGCCCCAGTGATTCACCACATTGGTCCCAGAGGACAAGAAGGATCGGAGTTCAGAACTATGAGTGTGAAAGCAACGGAGCAAAAGCAAGACTCCGTCCGGCAATACACCAACCTCGACAACCGCTACGGCAAGATCGGGATTTCGGCGGTTGCAGCGGCGGTGCGCCACCAAAGCGAGCACCGCAACGCGACCGAGACCCACCTCGAGCCCCACGATCGCGACTAGCGGGTTGCGCGCCGGCTACGGCGTAATAGACGGACCGATTTTCCACTACTCATCACCGCCACGAAGCTGTGCGCGGCCGTCGATGCGGCTGCGCCGCAGGGATTTATATCTTGCGCAAATCCGCGCTATCGGGTCATGAAAGATGATCCGGCCGCCGCATGATTTTGAGCAGATCATGCGCAAGATGGTGATTGCATGCTTTCGATTTACGTCGCGCACGGCACAACGCTTGAGCGAATCGCCGTCAATCCCGGCTCGCCGCCGCCTGACGAAGCGATCTGGATCGATATGGTCATGCCGACCGTGCAGGAAGACAAGCTAGTCGAGAAGCTGCTCGGCATCGCCATCCCGACGCGCGAAGAAATGCAGGAGATCGAGGTCTCCAGCCGCCTCTACGTGGAGAACGGCGCACGCTACATGACAGCGACGCTGATGTGTCAGTCGGACACGGCGACGCCCAAGACTACCCCGGTCACCTTCATTCTTTCAGGCCATAAGCTTGCGACCGTGCGTTATGATGATCCGCGTCCTTTCGCCATTGTCGAGCACAAGCTTGCGCGGGCCTGTTCGCCCAAAGTTTCTGGTGAGTCGGTGCTAATGGACCTGCTCGATGCGGTGATTGATCGCTCTGCCGACATCCTGGAGCGTATCGGCGCCGAGGTTGACCAAGTCTCGCATTCGATCTTCGAGCCAGAGGAAGAGGCCGCACCGCCGTCCTACAACGACGTGCTCAAGGCGCTCGGCCGCAAGGGCGACCTCACCTCCAAGGTGCGCGAAAGCCTGGTATCGGTGGGCCGCTTGCTGTCATTCCTCGCCAATGAAGCTGACACCATGAAATGGCCGAAGGACACACGCGCACAGTTGCAGTCGATGCAGCGCGACACCGTATCGCTATCCGACCACGTAACGTACCTGTCTAACAAGATTACCTTCTTGCTCGATGCGCTGCTCGGGATCGTCAGCATCCAGCAAAACGACATCATCAAGATATTCTCGATCGCCGCGGTGGTGTTCATGCCGCCGACGCTTATCGCCTCGGTTTACGGCATGAATTTCCACAAGAACATGATCGAGCTCGAATGGGACTTTGGTTACCCCTTCGCGCTGTTTCTGATGGTTCTGGTGGCGGTGCTGCCGTTGCTCTTCTTCAAATGGAAGAAGTGGCTGTAAGACAAGGGCGGCCACGCCTTCTACGCTTTCATCCGCACAGGATCGCTCCTTCGAGAGGCGGACCCAGCCCTCCACTCACAGGATCTGGAGGCCGCTTGCGTGAGCATGAGCGGAGAAAACTTTTTCTCATACATGCTGGCCGCCGTTGATGTGAATCTCAGCACCGTTCACGTAAGAGCTCGTGTCTGTACACAGCACGTAAATGATCTTGGCGACCTCGTCGGGCGTGCCGAGTCGCTGCATTGGAATTTGTTCCACGATCTTCTCGGTTCCGGGAGAGAGAATGGCGGTGTCGATCTCGCCTGGCGCGATAGCGTTGACGCGGATCCCGAGCCGCCCGAAGTCACTGGCCATTTCGCGGGTGAGCGAAGCCAGTGCTGCCTTGGAGGTTGCATAGGCCGCGCCGGCGAACGGATGAACGCGCGAGCCGGCAATCGAGGTGACGTTTACCACCGAGCCCTTGGCCGCTTTTAGCTCCTCCACAAGTCCGCGCGCCAGCATGATCGGCGCGAAGAAATTCACCCGAAATACGTGACGCCATACGTCGGTGGTCGTGTCCAGCGAACCGAGGCGCTTGCCGCCATCGGCCTTCGGTGAAATCGCGGCATTGTTGACCAGCGCGTGCAATTCCTTGTTGTCGAGTCGCCGTTTAATTTCCGCGATCGCCTCGTTCGTGTTGCCTTCATCCGCGAGGTCGACCTGAATGTGATCCTCGGGGCCGGCTTCCCAAGGGCAATTTTCCGGGAACGGATGCCGCGAACAGGTAATCACGCGCCAGCCGGCAGCCGAGAAGCGCTTGACCGTCGCATGACCGATACCGCGGCTTGCTCCGGTAAGGAGCAGCGTGCGGCGCGGTTGGTTCGTTTGTGAGCTAGGCATGCCGGCTCTGGAATGGTTCTAGCGTGTGACCGCTAAGGTGATGCTAGCTCACGGATAGAGCCGCGTCTTGTTCCACGGGGCGCCCAGGCCTTCCCGTTTAAATTCAATGCGATCATGCAGGCGGAACGGCCGCTCCTGCCAGAACTCGATCGAGAGCGGCACAATGCGATAGCCGGACCAGTTGGGCGGGCGCGGGACGTCGCCAATGGCAAATTTCGTGGCATAGACGGCGACAGCCTTCTCGAAGGCGAGCCGGCTTTCGAGCGGCGCCGATTGCTTACTCGCCCAGGCTCCGATCTGCGCCTGCTTGGGGCGGGAGGCGAAATACGCGTCGGCCTCAGCATCGGTGACGCGCTCAACAGAGCCGCGCACGCGCACCTGCCGGTTCGAGGATTTCCAATGGAACACCAGCGCCGCTAACGGCCGGGCGTCCAATTCCCGCCCCTTTTGGCTGTCCATGTTGGTATAGAATACGAACCCTCGCTCGTCGGCGCCTTTCAGGAGCACCATCCGCGCATTCGGTAGGCCGCCGGTATCAACGGTGGCGAGCGTCATAGCGGTCGGGTCACGCGGTTCAGTGGCCGTCGCCTCTGTCAGCCAAGCGGCAAAAAGGCGCAAAGGCTCATCGGCGGCGGTGAAATCACCAGTCGTTAACCAACTCGGGTGTTGAATCGGTGCCGTGTCGGACATCTGCTGGGGTGCTTCGTGCGGCCGGGACCAGTACCCGTCAATTCCGTCGCCTTTATAGTGGATGCGCGTGCCCGCGCCTATGGCGCGGCTTGGTGTTTGCAGGCCCTTGTGCTGTCGCTTTGCGGCGGCAGCCTTTCCGGTCAGTTTGATTCGCTGTTCGGCGAAAAGTCCGACAACACTAGTTCGGTCACGCCACCGCCCGGGACAAAGGAGGCCGCTCAATTGCCACCCGCTGCCGACCTCGCTTATGCACGAGCTGCAGTCAGCGCTGTGCTCAGCCGCGGCGAGAAGGACACCAGCATGCCGTGGGAAAATCCGGGCACTGGCACGCGTGGCACCGTGCCCCCGATCGCCTCCTCCTACACCCAGGATGGTCAGACGTGCCGCGATTTCCTGGCGAACTTTGTCTCGCGCGGCTCGCAGGCTTGGCTGAGGGAGAAGCCTGTAAGCAGCAGCAAGGCGATTGGGAAGTGCGGACGCTCAAGCGGTGGAAGCGGTCCTGAGCGGTCGGCCAACGCGCAATCTGCGTTGCATCGAGGCCGTTCAGACCCCACATTGAGCGTTAGGCTGCCGGTATTCGACCGGCGAGGGGATTCACGGGAGTTTGGATAAGATGCGCGACCCCTACGAGGTCCTGGGGGTTTCCAAGGGTGCGAGCGAGGCTGATATCAAGAGCGCCTATCGGCGCCTCGCCAAAAAATTGCACCCCGACGCCAACAAGCACGATCCGAAGGCAGCATCTCGGTTCGCAGAGCTTAATGCCGCTTACGAGATCGTCGGCGATGGCGACAAGCGCAAAGCCTTCGACCGCGGCGAGATCGATGCTGAGGGTAAGCCGCGCTTCCAGGGATTCGAAGGTTTCGGCGCGCAACCGGGCGGCGGTCCGGGTGGCAGCACGCATTTCGAAAGTTTCAGTTTCGGCCCCGATGGCTTCCGGCGTTCAGGCGACGGCGGTGGCGGCGCGGGCTTCGAAGAGCTCTTGCGCGGGATGTTTGGTGGCCGTGCCAGCGCGGCGCGCGGTTTCGGCCAGCATTTCGAGACAGAGGAATTCGGCGCAGCGACAGGTGCGGGGCAGGACCTGCACGCATCCCTGACAATCACGCTTGCTGATGCTGCCAAGGGGACCAAGACCCGCGTACATCTGCCGACCGGCAAGGATGTCGAGGTTAAGATCCCGGCGGGCATCACGAGCGGCCAGCAGATTCGATTGAAAGGTCAGGGCTGGCCAAGCGCAACCGGCAAAGCTGGCGACGCGATGATCACGATCAATGTCGCGCCACATCCGGTGTTTAAGCCGGACGGCTCCGATTTGCGACTTGAGCTGCCGATCACGCTTTACGAAGCCGCGCTTGGCGGGAAGGTGCGCGTTCCTACGCTCGACGGCGCGGTTGAGCTGGCTATCCCCGCCGGCACCAATTCCGGGCGCACGTTCCGTCTCAAAAGCAAGGGCCTCAAGGCGAAAAGCGGCGCCGGCGACCTGCTCGCTACTGTCCGCATCGTGCTGCCGGAACGCGTCGACGACGAGTTCAAGGAACTCATGAAGAAGTGGCGCGACAAGAAACCTTACGATCCGCGTGAGGATTTGGCGTGACCCGGAACCTTTCCAAATTCAGAGCTTAGAACGGCCCCGGATCAGCCGTGCACCACTTCGCGCTGCACGGCATCCGGGACAGAAAGAATCACGACTTTTTCGCCGCACCTTTGTCGACCTGTTCGTAGACCGTCTTGGTCACGCTTTCGAGCCGCTCGCGGTCGGCCGGGCCACTCACTACATAAGCGATCTTGTCGTCGACCCAGTAGAACGCAGCGAATTGCTCCCCGCTGGTGTAGCGTAACGCCGTCTGCGGCTCGCCCGCCTTCGCGCAATAGATCGTAAAGCGCTCGCCTGACGGGCTTTCGTACATGTAGAAAGCCGCCGCGCCGGTCGGACCGGGAAGAAGCCGGCCGCCGATCAACTTCAGACCGATCGATTGCAGGTCAGGAATTCGCAGGTCCTCGCCAAGCCGCTTTGACAACCATTGAGTCATGTGTGCCCGCTCGTTGCCCGGGACTTCGACAGGATGGCGCACCTCGACGACATAAAGCTTGTATGCATCGAGCGCTTCGCTGGCGAATACGTCGAAGCCGGTCGGAGCAGCACCAGAAGCGCCGCGTGCCATCCAGCCGGCCGTACCACCGACAACAAAAGCCACAACAGCCGCGGCGGCAACCATTGCCGCCCAAGACCGTCCATTGGCTCGATCGTACTTAAGCACCTGGTCGAGCTTGAGCTGCTCAGGTACCGGTTCTTCGGCAACGGCGCCGTAGCGCGCGCGGATGCTCTCGGCTTGCGACCGCCAAGACGCAACCAGCGCGGCCTGTTCGGGATGATCAGCAAGCCACGCGGCCACGACTTCACTGCGTTCGGCCGGCAATTCGCCGTCGATGTAAGCGTGCAGTTCATCCTCGGTCACGGGTGAATCGCGATCGATCATGGGTTCACCTTCTCTCTCATTCATTTCACGCGGCGCAGCGCGGGGCGCCCGCCGTCGAGATAGTTTTTGATCTGTACGCGCGCACGCGCCAGACGCGACATCACTGTGCCAATTGGCACACTTTGCACCTCAGCCACTTCGCGGTAGCTGAGCCCTTCAAGCACCACTAGGAGCAGTGCATTGCGCTGGTCCTCCACCAGCGTGGCAAGCGCGCGTTCGATGTCGCGCCCGCCCGCTTCCGGTCCGGCAAGATCCGGAGCGTCGTTATCCTCGATCGACGACAGGGTCGGCCGACGTGCAAGCGACCGTAGTCGATTGCGATTGAGGTTGGTCAGGATCGTGTACAGCCAGCTGCGCAAGTCGCCGCCATGGAACAGATGTTCCGAGCGCAGCGCCCGCACCAGCGTGTCCTGCACTAGATCGTCGGCGATGTCGGAGTCCCGGGTCAGCGCCCGCGCATAGCGACGCAGCGCGGGTATCGTCGCCTCAACATTTTGTCGGAACGTGGCCAATGCGGTCCTCCTTTACCTATCATGCGGCAAGGACTACAGGTCCACTGTTTGCGCTTGCGTCTTGCGCCGAACACAGGTCCGGCACAGCCAATTGTCAGGGAAAACCCCGCCAACCCGGATCATATTCCCGAAAATGAATTGAAATAGCACGACAAAAGCAGCGCCGGGTGCTTTGCTTGCTGGTCAAAAGACCCTGTGCCATAGGAGGCGGTCGGCGTTAACCGGCCAAGACGGGAAGGGGCATGCCGGAAATTTCGGGTCTGATGCGCGGCAAACGCGGGCTGATCATGGGCGTGGCCAACAACCGCTCGATCGCCTGGGGCATTGCCCGCGCCTGCCGCGACCACGGCGCCGACCTCGCTTTTACGTACCAGGGCGATGCCTTGAAGAAGCGGGTAGAGCCGCTGGCCGAGGAGGTTGACGGCCTTGTGGTCGGCCATTGCGATGTGACCGATCCGGCTTCCATGGACGCGGTATTCGCGGCGGCGAAGTCGGCTTGGGGTTCGCTCGATTTCCTGCTGCACGCCATTGCCTTCTCTGACAAAGACCAGCTCGACGGCCGCTATGTCGACACGACTGAAGACAATTTCATTAAGACGATGGTGGTGAGCTGCTACTCTTTCACCGCCCTTGCCCAGCGCGCAGAAAAGCTGATGACGAACGGCGGCTCGCTGCTGACCATGAGTTATTACGGCGCCGAGAAGTGGATGCCGCACTACAATGTGATGGGTCTCGCCAAAGCCGCGCTTGAGTCCTCAGTGCGATATCTTGCGGCCGACCTCGGCGGCAAGAACATCCGTGTCAATGCGATATCGGCGGGCCCGCTGAAAACGCTTGCCGCGTCGGGCATTGGCGATTTCCGCTACATCCTGAAATGGAACGAATACAACACGCCGCTCCGGCGCAATTTGACGCTGGAGGAAGTTGGCAAGGCTGGGGTCTATTTGCTGTCCGATATGTCGAGCGCCGTAACCGGAGAAATCCATCACGTCGATGCCGGGTATCATATCGTCGGCATCAAACACCCCGATGCGCCGGACATTGCAGTCGGCAAGAACGAGTGATGGCTGAGACGGCAAAGCCGCAGCCGACGATCTATTACATCCGTCACGGGGAGACCGACTGGAACGTGGCTGGCCGGCTCCAGGGCCGTCATGACGTGCCGCTCAATGCGCGCGGGCGCGCTCAGGCCCGACGCTGTGGCGATATCCTGCGTGAAATATTCACGCGCAGTGACCGTAATGCCGCCGATTTCGATTACGTATCGAGCCCGCTTGGACGCGCCCGCGAAACAATGGAGCTGGCGCGGTCAACACTTCTCTTGCCGTCCGACGGCTATCGAATAGAGCCGCGGCTCGCCGAAATTTCGTTCGGCGATTGGGAGGGATTCACCATCGCACAATTACATACGAGCGATCCTCAACGCATCGCCGCACGCGAGCATGACAAATGGCATTTTGTGCCGCCTGGCGGGGAGAGTTACGAAGCGGTATCGACACGCATGCGCGCTTGGTACCAAAATCTCACGCGTGACACCATAGCCGTTGCGCACGGTGGCACGGCACGCGGCCTCATTGCGCATCTCGGCATTTCCAAGCCGGCAGCCGCTCCCCTCGTCGATATCGAGCAGGGTGTTGTCTATGTATTCGAAGCAGATCGGCTTACGCGCTACACGTGAGCATCTCTCGATAAAAATGAAACGGCCGGACCTTGGATCCGGCCGTTCGTAGGACGCGAATATCGCGATTTGATCCTTCAATTACTTCTTGTCCATCTTGGACCTGCAAGTTTTGTTATCGGCGTTCCTTGGATCTTTGCAGTCGACCTTCTTTTTGGCGGCCAAGACGGTGATCGAGCCGAGGTCGGTCTTCTTGTCCATCTTGGACTTGCAGGCTTTGTTATCGGCGTTCTTCGGATCTTTGCAGTCGACCTTCTTCTTCGCGGCGAGCTCGATCGCCACAGTATCGGTTGCTGCGAAGGACGGCGCGTTGGCGGCAAGGAGAGGCCGAGCGCGACTGCGATGGCTGTAATGTTACGCATCGGGTGTTTTTTCATTGGATCTATTCGAATGGCAGGAGCTGACAGCGTTTCTGTCCGGCTCGGGATTTTTGGATTCCGGGCGGTCCCCTGACCACATTCTATGAATAGCCGGTCCGATGCCGGGCGGCAATTGGAAAAATAAAAATAGCGCTTATATTTCTGTAGCTTAACGGGTTTCCAGATTACCATTAATTTTCATTCAGCGTGATGAATGCCTGTTCAACGCGCTTCGACTCTGCTGCGAATTAGAATGCCGACGCGATGCGCTTGGGAAGCCATCGATCGCGGACCCAAAATTAATTAGTTTGTGTCGCCACGCCTATCGGCTTGAGGATGCGATAAAGTTGAAATCGGTCGCCATTGGCAACGAGCTTCAGATGCGAGGGATCAGGATTGCGCGCATCGTCCTCGGTGAAAAGAATGTAGAGATAATCGAACTTGGTCCAATTCAACCAGAATACTGGCGTGTTGGGCTGCGGGTGCTCAGTCGCCACAATGAGCTGCGCGATTGATGGCGGGGTACCATCCTGAGCGTCGACATAGTCACGATATTCGGAACGGGCATGCAGCACTTGCTTGCCGGCCACCGTAAAAACCGTCGTTACCAGTGCAGAGCGCTCGATAGTGGCGATGCAGGCGGCATGAACGAGGCCGAGGTCGCGCACGTCCTCGCCGGCCGAACTGTCGGCATAGGCGACGAACACTTTCGAGCCCGGCGCGATGCGGCGCACGGAGGAGCGGAACTGGCTGGTGGAATCCGACAACTGTGACCAATTGAGATCGATTTCGATCAGCCGCGCGCCGATCAAAATCACGAGGACCACCAGGAAAGCCCGCCGCACCAGGCGGCGGCGCAATTCCAGGTCGCCGCATGCGAAGACCAGGAAGGCTATACCGAGGGGAACACGCTGGTCGGCCATGTAGGTGTCGAACATTACCCGCGGCAATGCCAAATATACGGCCGCTCCAACAATGAGCAGCACGAAGACCAGCGGGTGAAAACGCAGAATGCGATGGCGCACCGCCCAAACCAGGCTAGCGACCACGACGGTTATGAGCGCAAAGGCGGTGATGTCGGAATAATCGGAGATGACATACATTAGCCCGTCGGCCTTGCCGCGCTGATCCCAGTAGATGCCGGAAACAAGTTGCATGGTCGGACTGGTATAGAGCAGTGGCGTCACTGCGAGGAATGGCAGACCACTGACGAAAAAATCGGCAATCCGCGCCGGCCATGGCTCTAGCCGTCGCTGCCAAAGCCGCAAAATCTCAAACGAGAGCAGCCCAACGCCATAAATGCCAAGCGCCGAGAGATGGCAGAAAAACAACACGACGACGCAAACCGTCGATAATGCGAGTCTTATTGGCCAGATGCGTTCGCGCACTGCAATCCAACTGGCCAGCGCCCACAACGCGACACCGATTCCGAAGATGTAATTCATCAACCCGACAAGGAATACATAGTTGTACAGCAGTGGGAAGGCGAACAGCGGCAGCGCGGACCAGCGGCCGATCAGGACTCGG
This sequence comes from Pseudolabrys sp., assembly GCA_049802775.1. Taxonomy (GTDB): domain Bacteria; phylum Pseudomonadota; class Alphaproteobacteria; order Rhizobiales; family Xanthobacteraceae; genus Pseudolabrys. The sequence continues at coordinate 17,807 of JBARNC010000572.1, forward strand.
TTGAGCGCCAAGGTCCCCGAAATGATCAGCGCGAACATCAAGACTATAAATGCTTGGCCAGCCAGATAGATGTTCATGACGCGCGCCAGCAGCGGAACGATCAGATCCATGGTCAAATTGGGAATCACCTGCCAGTCGATCTCGTAGAAGCTTGCAAGCTGTGGATTCTTTGCCAGCGTCGCTATTACGTGCATGCGCGCCAAGTGATTGATGTAGTCCGACAGCGGCGGCAGCGGATGTGTCCAGATTGGTATCGATATGAGCAAGATTAACGCGGCAAACAGTACAGCGATTTGCGGTGCAGGAAATCCGGACGCACGAAATCGCGAGTTAGACCGATTTGAGATAATTGGCTTGTTCGGTGCGTGCATGCGGGTTCTGGTGCTGGTCTGCTATCAGTCTTCGATTGTACCTGAATGAGCGATGAATGTTCCGCGGCTCTATGGGCGAGAACAAACAGCGAGCGCCTGGTCTTTTGAAATGAGGTTTTGCCGTGGTAAGCGGTCCGGGACATACCGCAAAATCACACGCCAATTGCCACTTATTTGACCTCCACAAAAGCGCGAGCTACCAAACCGAGCAGGCGCGGAACTGCCATGTCGTTCAATACTTTTGGTCATCTTTTCCGGTTCACCAGCTTCGGCGAGAGCCACGGGGCGGCTATTGGCTGTGTGGTGGATGGCTGTCCGCCGCGGATTCCACTCAAACAGGAAGACATTCAGCGCGAACTCGACCGCCGGCGGCCGGGACAATCGCGTTTCACCACCCAGCGGCAGGAGCTGGACGCGGTGAAAATCATGTCCGGAGTATTCACCGATGAGCAAAGCGGCGAACAGGTCACCACGGGCACGCCGATTATGCTCATGATCGAGAACGTCGATCAGCGCTCCAAGGACTATTCCGACATCAAGGACAAATACCGGCCTGGCCATGCCGGTTATACCTATGACGTTAAATACGGCATCCACGACTATCGCGGCGGCGGGCGCGCCTCGGCGCGTGAGACGGCGGCGCGGGTCGCCGCCGGGGCGATCGCGCGCAAGATCGTGCCAGGCCTTACCG
>JBARNC010000573.1:0-17776 GCA_049802775.1 Pseudolabrys sp.
CCCTCCGCTCTTTTCTTTGCTCGATCTTGTGGTTGGTCAAATGCAACACGCGTGCAAACGGCCGCGCATCGACGGCACGTCGTGGGCAAGGAGCGCAAGGCCGACCGGTAGCATCCAGACGCCGAGCACCGGCAGGAACCCGAGCACACCACCGCCAGTTAGCGCGATGCCGGCAGGCACGCGCACCCAGATCGCGCGCGGCCGGCGCAAGCGGTCGAAATTGCGGCCCGGCCCAGCCGGGCATGTGGCCCTGCAGCAAGCGGTCCATTTCCTGGTGAAAGTCGGGCGTGTGGCTCATGCCAGGTCAAATGCCGGGGCTTGTTCCCGCTCTAATGCTTCAGCTTCGGATCGATTTTGAAGCTCGCCTCGGTCTTCTTTGTGATCTCGTCGACCGTGACGCCGGGCGCCACCTCGGTCAGCGTCATGTTGCCGGCCTTTTTGTCGATGGTAAAAACGCCTAGATCGGTGATCACCATGTCGACCACACCCGCGCCGGTGAGCGGCAATTTGCATTTGTGAAGAAGTTTGGGCTCGTCCTTGGCTGTGTGCTCCATCACCACGACGACCTTCTTCACGCCGGCGACAAGATCCATTGCGCCGCCCATGCCTTTCACCATTTTTCCGGGGATCATCCAGTTGGCGAGATCACCGTTCGCGGCCACCTGCATGGCACCCAAGATAGACAGGTCGATATGGCCGCCGCGGATCATCGCAAATGAATCTGCCGAAGAGAAAAAACTCGTTGTCGGCAGTTCCGTCACCGTCTGCTTGCCAGCGTTGATCAAATCGGGATCTTCCTCGCCTTCGTAAGGGAAAGGACCGAAGCCAAGCATACCGTTCTCGCTTTGCAGCTGCACCGTCATGCCATCAGGGATGTAATTCGACACCAGCGTCGGAATGCCGATGCCGAGATTGACGTAAAAGCCATCGCGCAATTCCTTGGCCGCGCGTTCGGCCATCTGGTCGCGGGTCCAGGGCATGTTAGACCTCTTCTCCCGTCGCCGCCGCGGGCTCGCGCTTGCGCACGGTGCGCTGCTCGATGTGCTTAACCGCGTTAGGCACATGAATGATGCGTTTGATGTAAACGCCCGGCGAGATGATGTGATCGGGGTTGAAATCGCCCGGCTGCACGAGATGCTCGACCTCGGCGACGGTAACCTTTCCGGCGGTTGCCATCATCGGATTGAAGTTTCGTGCGGTTTTTCGATAGACGAGATTGCCTTCGGTATCGCCCATCCAGGCGTGCACGATCGACAGATCGGCAACGATGCCGCGCTCCATGATGTAGCGGCCACCATCGAACTCGCGCTCTTCCTTGCCTTTGGCAATGTCGGTGCCGGCGCCCGTACGGGTAAAAAAGGCCGGGATGCCGGCACCGCCCGCGCGGATGCGCTCAGCGAGTGTGCCCTGCGGATTGAATTCGATCTCCAGTTCGCCCGCTAGATATTGCTGAGCAAATAGTTTGTTCTCGCCGACATAGGACGAGATCATTTTCTTCACCTGTCGCGTCTCCAGCAGCAGGCCGAGGCCGGCGCCATCGACTCCCGCGTTATTCGACACGATGGTGAGATTTTTCACGCCGGAGTCACGGATGGCCTTGATCAGCGTCTCGGGGATGCCGCAAAGGCCAAACCCTCCCGCACAGATCAGCATGCCGTCCTTGAGCAGACCAGCCAGCGCGGCTTTTGCGTCGGGATAAACTTTTTTCATGCGGCTCTTCTGCCTTTTTCTCCTGCTATGCTTCCAACATCATGAGAAAACATCATTCGGACGGTTACATGCAAGCCTAGCGCGCCGGGGCGGCGGGCGGGGTCGCGGGAGTCGCGGGCGGCGTAACATCCGTGACCGGGTTGCGCGGAGGCGTGATATCCGTGACCGGATTGCGCGGCTTTTGCGGTGCTGCCGGAGCGGCGGGGGCAGCCGGTGCTGGCGTGGCCGTACTGGCCGGCGAATTCGGCATCGTGAGCGTCCTCGGCAGCAGCGGCACGCGATGCGGGTAATAGGTCCAAAATACAAAGAGCGCCACAAATAGCAGCGCCGACAGCACGGCAGCCGCCCCGCGATGGTTGAACGACAGCAGGTTGCCGATGAAGGTTGCGAAAAAGGCGAACACCGCCAACACGACAACGTATAGCCAGTCAACTTGGGCGAGATCGATCGGCATCGGATGTCATCCCCCTCCTTTCGCGGTGGGCAAGTCTAGCGCAGACCCGCGATGCGGGTCACCCCGGCGTGGAAGTTTGCCGCGTCGGCATTTGGCATTATTACATCGTGATCTTGTCCGAAAAACGGGTTCCAACTTGTTGGGATCACGCGCTATACCTGCGCCCGCCATGCCCAACGTCCTCATTCTCACTGAAGTCCAGGAAGCCATGCGCGCCCGTTACAAGGCGATGCTGCTGGAGCGATTTCCGCAACTGACGATCAATGTGGTCGGTCATCACAACGATGTCGGCCCCTATATCGCTGGTACAGACATCTTGCTGTGCTTTTCGCCGCCGATGGCCGACCATGTTGTGCGCGATGCGCCCAAGCTTAAATGGATCCAGGCGCTCGGGACCGGTGTTGACAATATCATTGACCTGCCGTCGCTGGGCAACGAGGTGCTGATCACAAATGTCCGCGGCATCCACGGGGCGCCGGTGTCGGAAGCGACCATCGCCTTCATGCTGTCGCTTGCGCGCGACATACCACGTTCGGTACGCGCGCAGCAGGAGAGCAAGTGGGAACGCTGGCCGTCGGCACTGCTCGCTGGCAAGACTATCGGCATTCTCGGTGTCGGCCTGATCGCGGAATATCTGGCGCCAATCTGCAAGACATTCCATATGACCGTGATCGGCATCAGCGGCAGCCCGCGTGAAATGAAGGGCTTCGACCGCGTGGTGCACCGTGACGAACTCGTGAACGTCGCAGCCGAACTTGATTTTCTTATCGTGCTCACTCCGCTCTCGCCAGAAACACGCGGGATCGTCGGTGCGAAGGTCTTCGTCGCAATGAAGCCCACCGCCTACGTGGTCAACGTCGCGCGCGGTGGCGTGGTCGACGAGCCGGCCTTGATCGCTGCGCTCGAGGCCGGGAAGATCGCGGGCGCGGGGCTCGACGTTTTTTCGCAAGAGCCGCTGCCGCCTGAAAACCCGCTGTGGAAGACGAAAAGCGTTACGATCTTTTCCCATCTCGGCGGCTATTCTCAGGGTTACGAAGATCGCGCCATGCCGACCATCGCCGGCAACATGGCCAAGTTTATCGCCGGCGATCTCAAATCCATGATCAACATCGTGCGCAAGCCCGCGTCCTGGAGTAACTGAACCATGGCCTTGTCCGAACGCCTGAATTCGCCGATCTCCAATGCCGAGCTCGAGCGCCGCTGGCGCGCCGTGCGCGCCGCCATGGAAAGAGAAAAGATCGACGTGCTGTTGATGCAGAACAACAACGATCATATGGGCGGCTATGTTCGCTACTTCACCGATATGCCGGCGACCAATGGCTATCCCAACACAGTGGTGTTCCCGCGCGATGACGAGATGACCGTGGTGTGCCAGGGGCCATTCGGTGGCAGCGAAGCGACTGCGCAGGGCGACCAGAACTGGCGCGGCGTCAAGCGCATCCTCACCACGCCGAGTTATGCCTCCGCACATTACACAAAGGATTACGACCCCGAGCTGGCCGCAACCGCACTCAAGCCCTTCGTTCAGTCGACCATCGGCTATGTCGGCACCTATCAGATGTCCTACGCATTGCTCGATTACATGAAGCGGACGTATCCGCAGGCGCGTTTTGTGGATGCCTCCGACATGGTCGACAAAATCAAGGTCATCAAGAGTGCGGAAGAAATGGAGCTCGTGAAGCGCGCTGCGCTGATGCAGGACGGCGCCATGCGGGCCGCCTTCGCAGCCGTGAAGCCCGGCATGCGCGACACCGAGGTCGCCGCTGTTGCGCAACACTACAGCCAATGCCACAGCAGCGAAAACGGCATCTACCTGTGCGCATCGATGCCGCTCGGACAGCCGTCGAAATTTGCCAACCGGCATTTGCAGAATCGCGTCATCCAAAAGGGCGACCAGATCGCATTGCTGGTTGAGGACAATGGGCCGGGCGGCATGTACACCGAGCTCGGGCGCTCCTGCGTGGTCGGCGCCAAGGTGCCGCAGGCGATGAAAGACGAACTGGAATTCTGCAAGGCCTCGCGCAAGCTCACACTCGACCTGCTCAAGCCAGGCACGCTCTGCAAGAATATCTGGGACGCCTTCAACGATTTCATGCGGAAGAACGGCCGGCCGGCCGAGGCGCGGCTTTATTGCCACGGCCAGGGCTACGACCTTGTCGAACGCCCGCTGATACGCCACGACGAACCAATGACCATCGAAAAGGATATGAATATCGTCGTTCATCCGACGTATATTCACGGCGGCTATCTCAACTGGCTGTGCGACAACTACCTGATCGGCGGCAACGGGCCAGGCGACCGGCTTCACCAGTTCCCCGAAGAGGTCGTCGAAGTCGGTTAGCCCTGATGCTCGGCCCGACTTGACCGCCGGGCGCGCGCTGCGCGAGGCTCGGTCTCTTTGGTGGAGAGCACAACAATGAAAAAGGTTCTGACCGCGGCCATCGCCGTGCTGGCGTTTGCCGGCGTGGCGGTCGCCCAAAATTTCCCGACCCGCCCCGTGACCATGGTGATCCCGTTTGCAGCAGGCGGACCACAAGACACCATCGGCCGCATTGTGGCGCAGCGCATGGGCGAATTGCTCGGCCAGCCAGTCGTGATCGAGAACGTCGGTGGCGCCGGTGGCATGACGGGCTCGAAACGCGTCGCCGATGCTAAGCCCGACGGTTACACCATGATTCTTGGCAGCGTCGGTACGCATGCGCAGAACCAGACGCTCTACAAACACCCTCTTTACAATGTGGAGACTGATTTCACGCCGGTTGCCTATCTCGCGATAACTCCCATCGCGATCATCACCCGGCCGGACCTGCCAGCGAGCGACTTCAAGGAATTCATTGACTACGCCAAGGCCAATCAGAGCAAGATGCAATATGGTTCGGCCGGGGCCGGCTCCGCCACTCATCTCGCCTGTGTCGTGCTCAATAGCGCCATGGGCACAACGATCACGCACATCCCCTACAAGGGCACCGGCCCGGCCATGCAGGACCTGGTCGGCGGACGCATCGACTACCTGTGCGACATCATCGCCACCGCCAAGCCGCAAATCGAGGGTGGCAAGGTGAAGGGCATCGCCATCATGACCAAGGAACGTTCTCCGGTGCTGCCCAATCTCGCGACCACTGGCGAACAAGGCCTCGACGTGCAGGCATACACCTGGAGTGCACTGTTCCTGCCGAAAGGCGCGCCAGCTGACATAGTGAAGAGGCTCAATGAAGCCGCCGTCGCCGCCATCGCGACACCGGAAGTACAGGAGCGTCTGGCCAAGCTTGGCGCGACCGTCGCGGCGCCGAACGAGCGCAGCCCGCAATGGCTGGGCGATTTCGTCAAAAGCGAAGTCAAGAAGTGGGAAGCGCCCATCAAGGCGAGCGGCGTGCAGGTAGAGTGACACGAACGCCGCAGCGGCTTTTCCGAGCACGTAAGAAGCAGGGAGTCGACGATGGTCGACATCAAGATTTTAAATCCCGACGCACTTGGCAAGCCGCTCGGCCAATACTCGCACCTCACCCGCGTGAAAGCGTCGGAATTTGTATTCATTGCCGGCCAGGTGGGCGTTGACATCGACGGCAAGGTGGTAAACGCCGACGATTTCGATGCCCAATGCGTGCAGACCTTTGCCAATATCGAGGCAGCGCTGAAATCAGTCGGCGCCGGTTGGGGCAATATCGTGCAATTTACGACTTACTTGGTCCACTCGCAGGATATTCCGAGATTCATGAAGTACCGGCTTCGTGAATTTCCGAAGATGTTTTCGAATGGCGTCTATCCGCCCAATACGCTGCTGATGGTCGACCGGCTTGTGCAGGAAGCGCTGCTGGTCGAAGTGCAGGCGGTAGCGGCGCTTTAAGCTAGGCGGCCGGTTTGTCCATCAGGCTGACGTGACCGACAACCACACGCCAGCCTTCTGCAAATTTCACCCAACTCTGGGTTTGCCGGCCGGTCTTGCCCGGTGCCGAAGGGCGTTCATAAAGTGTCGAAGCCACCGCGAAATGGCGCCCAAACGTGGTTATGATCGTTCGCGATAACTTGCGGCCAAGAGCAACCGGCGAGCGCGCGGCGCGGAATGATTTGATCTCGGTGTGGCCATAAAGAATTTCAGTGGCGCCGTAGCGGACAGTGCGCGGATCATCGTGGAAGAGTTCATCAAGCGTAGGCACGTCGTTTGAGACCAGCGCCTTTTCGTAACGATCATATGCCGCCCTCACCTCAGCAACGACATCCGGCAAGTCGATTTCCATTGTTATCTCCTTCGTCTTCGCTGTCATTGTTGAGCCTGTGCCCATTTGCTCATGCTCATCAGAGCGCCCCTCGGGATCGAACGCTAGGACTCAAAGTCAAGGATAGTTGTGGATATTCTCTCCGCTCATGCCCGCGAATGCGGGCATCAGTTCTTATAGTGATGGATCCCCGCTTACGCGGGGATGAGCGTCTGGTACGCGATGCTCGGCTGGCGCCTGAGCTTTGTAATGACGTAAGCTAAAAGACGAGCCCACCGGTTCGCCACGAGCGCCACAATGCGCCGCACGACAATGAACGGGGAGGATTGCCGTGAAAACCTTGAGACCACTGCTGATCGGATTAGCCTTGCTGTGCCCGGCATTAGCTATGGCGCAGGATTTTCCAAACAGGACGATCAGGTTGATCGTGCCGTTCCCGCCCGGCGGGCCAAACGACATCATCGCGCGCGTCGTCGGGCAGCGCATGTCCGAAATCCTCCAGCAGCCGGTCGTCATCGACAACCGCTCAGGACAAGGCGGCGTGGTCGGCACCGACGTCGTCGCGAAGGCGGCGCCGGATGGCTATACCATCGGCATTGTCAGCGCAGGTGCGCTTGCTATCAGCCCAAGCATGGAGAGAGTCGCCTACGATGCGCTCAAGGATCTGCAACCGATCACTCTGGTCGCCAAGGTGCCGGAAATGCTGGTGGTGGCGACGAGTGTCCCCGCCAACACCATGCAAGAACTGGTAGCTTTGGCAAAGTCGCAGCCCGGCAAGCTCAACTTCGCGTCCTCCGGTCCCGGCAGCATGCCGCATCTCGCCGGCGAACTGTTCAAGCTGACAGCCGGTATCAACATCGTGCACGTGCCCTACCGCGGCGCGGCTCCTGCCGTGAATGATCTGCTCGCCCAGCAAGTGCAAATGGTCTTCCTCGATTTGCCCGTGCTGCTGCCGCAGATCAAAGCCGGCAAGCTCAAGCCGATCGCGGTAGGTGCCATGCAGCGGGTGGCGAGCGCTCCCGAAGTGCCGACCACTGTGGAAGTCGGCATGGCCCATCTCCAAACAGAAAACTGGTACGGCATGGTCGCGCCGGCCAAGACGCCGCCACCAGTCGTCGCTGTGCTAAACAAAGCCGCAGTCGAAGCGATGAAAGATCCCACCGTAGTCGAAAAATTAGCAAGCCAGGGCGCGATTCTGGTCGGCGATACGCCCGAGCATTTCCGCGATTATATCGACAGCGAAACCAAGAAATGGGCAAAAGTGATCGTGGACGCCGGCGTGCATACCGATAAATAAGTCGGTCGGTAGTCTCGCATGTCCGCCACCGAAAAGTTCATGCTGCGCTCGACGCCAACGTCGCCGTTCGGCCGCAAGGTCCGCATGGCGGTCGAGGCGTTGGGTTTGAGGGAGCGCGTCACAATCACTCCTGCCGACCCGCTCGACGAAAACGACACGCTGCGCCAGCAGAACCCGCTCGGCAAAATGCCATGCCTCGTGCTGGCCGACGGCAGCACGATCTACGACAGCGGCATCATCATTGAGTTTCTGCAAGATGTGGCTGGAACAAACCGGCTCCTGCCATTGCGCGGGCGCGATCGCTATCGCGCTCTTACGCTGTCGCGGCTCGCCGATGGCATCATGGATGCTTCGATCCTGGTGGTTTATGAGACCCGCTTCCGACCCGATCTGCCGCGCTCGCCACGTTGGCTTTCGCATCAGCACGGCAAGATCAGGCGCGGATTGGCAGCGTTCGAGGCGTCGCCGCCCAACCCGAACAAAACCGATATCGTTTCGATCGGCCTATCGTGCGCGCTTGGTTACCTCGACTGGCGCAAGCAGGTTGACTGGCGCCCCCCTTATCCTGGCTTGGTTGACTGGTTGAACCGGTTTTCCGCCCATGAGCCGGCTTTCGAGCGCACGCGTGCCAAGGAAATGTAATGGAGCACAATTCCGGCACGGCCGCCGATCCGCCTTACTGGATGTCCACGCCCGGCACGCCGAAGCTGAAGTTGTCGGCCGGCGCGTGCGACGCGCATGTGCATGTATTCGGACCACGCAACCGTTTTCCTTTTGCCGAAGGACGACGCTACACACCCTCGGATGCGCCGAAGGAGCTGCTGTTCAAGCTGCATGAGCGGCTCGGTATCCAGCATTGCGTGATCGTGCAGCCCGCCTGCCACGGGACCGACAATTCGGTGACAGTGGATGCGATCGCCACGACCGGTGGCTCTTACAAAGGCGTGGCGCTGGTGCCGGTCACGATTTCCGACTCCGAGCTCAAGCGGCTCGATGCTGCCGGACTGTGCGGCGCGCGTTTCCATTACATGACGCACCTCGCCAAGGGTCCGCGGGTCGATGAGGTCATCAGATTCGGCAAACGCCTCGCAGATATCGGATGGCACTTGCAGATTCACATGGAAGCCGAACTGATCGCAGACCTCACGTCGGCGCTCAAACGCTCGCCGGCGCCGGTCGTGATCGACCATATGGGGCGGATCGATGCCTCGCTCGGACTGGACCAACCAGCATTCCGCGCGCTACTCGCGCTGCTCGCCCACAAGAATGTATGCGTGAAAGTCAGCGGCTCTGATCGCATCACGCGTCAAGGTCCGCCTTATTCCGATGCGGTGCCGTTCGCGCGCAAGCTGGTCACGGAATTCGGCGACCGCTGCGTCTGGGGCACTGACTGGCCACATCCCAATCATCAGGGGCCGATTCCCGATGACGGCATGCTGGTCGATATTCTGACTGAGATCGCGACGAGTGAAACAGAACGGCAGGCGTTGCTGGTCGACAATCCAAAATTTTTCTATCGTTTCGCGTCGCCGCGCCGCTTGACGGGAGCTATATCATGACTGGCCGCCTACAGGACCGCATCGTGATCGTGACGGGCGCCGGTTGCGTCGGGCCGGGATGGGGCAACGGACGCGCGACCGCAGTGCGCTTCGCCGAGGAAGGTGCGAGAATTTTCGCCGTCGACCGTGATCCCGATAGCGTCAAGGAAACCGTCGAGCGTGTGAAAGCGGAGGGTGGCGAGATCGTCACTCATCAATGCGATGTCACCGGCGCCAACTCGGTTGAAGTCATGGTGAAGACTTGCCTCGACCATTTCGGCCGCATCGACGTGTTGGTGAATAATGTTGGTGGGTCCGCAGCCGGCGGACCGGTGGAGATGAGCGAGGAAGTATGGGATGCGCAGGTCGATTCCAACCTGAAGAGCGTGTTCCTCACCTTGAAGCACGTGCTGCCGGTAATGGAGAAGCAAAAGTCTGGCACTATCGTCAATATCGCGTCGACGTCCGGCCTGCGCTGGACCGGTGCAGCGCAAGTCGGTTACGCCGCGACCAAGGCCGGCGTGATCCAACTTTCACGCGTCGTGGCCGTGCAATATGCGGACAAGGGCATTCGCGTTAACACCATCGTCCCCGGGCAATTACACACGCCGATGGTAGAAGCGCGGCTTGCCATGCAGCGCGCCGGTGGCGATGTGGAAGCGCTGCTCAAATCGCGACTCGAGCGCATCCCGATCGGCTTCATGGGTGACGGCCGTGACACTGCCAATGCAGCGCTGTTCCTCGTTTCCGACGAAGCACGCTTCATTACGGGAACGGAGATCGTCGTAGACGGCGGGATGACTGTGAGGTGCGACTAGATCTATGACGCTGTGTTGAAGCGTTCGATACAAGTTCGTAGCACTTCATCGCCGGGCTTTTTCCACCAGTTCTCAGCCGAGAATATTTCAACTTCGGTGATACCGCGGTAACCGGCCTTCTGCACCCACTGCCGAATGCGTCGAAAATCGATGATCCCGTCGCCCATCATCCCGCGATCGGTCAGCATATCGCGCGTCGGCACCAGCCAGTCGCAAATGTGATACGCAAGGATGCGCCCGCCTGATCCCGCGCGCGCGATCTGCGATGCGAGCGTAGGATCCCACCAGACGTGATAGGTGTCGATGGCAACGCCTGTGCCATCGCCAAGCAAATCGCAAAGGTCCAGCGCCTGCGCTAGCGTGTTAATACAAGCGCGATCGGCTGCGTACATTGGGTGGAGCGGCTCGATCGCGATTGGCATCTTGCATGCCCGCGCGTGCGGTAGAATGGCTGCAATACCCTCCGCCACCATTTGACGGGCAGCATCGATGTTGCGCGAGCCCTTGGGCAGACCACCAGCCACGAGAATCAAACATTCGGCGCCGAGAGTGGCAGCTTCGTCGATCGCGCGTTTATTGTCATCAATCGCCGTAGGCTGTCCCGCTTTATCCGCTGCCGGAAACATGCCGCCGCGGCAATAGCCGGTCACGCGCATGCCATTGGCCTTGATCACCCGCGCCGACTCAGCGAGTCCGAGCGCAGCGACCTGGTCGCGCCAGGGATCGATCGCTCCGATGCCGTGACGCGCGCAAGCTTCGACCGCCTCCCGCAGATTCCACTGCTGACGTACAGTCGCGAGATTGATGGACAGGCTTTCGGTGTTCATTCCAGTCCGTGCACCGCAAGCAGCCTGCTCATGCGTACGGCCGCCAATTCCGGATCGTGCAGCACGCGCGCCTTGTCGGCGAGACGAAAAAGTTCGGCAAGATGCAGCAGGGAACGGGCGCTTTCTTGCCCACCGACCATAACGAAATGGTCTTGCAAGCCGTTAAGCCAGGCGAGAAAGACCACGCCCGTTTTGTAAAACCGCGTCGGCGCCTGGAAGATGTGCCGGGACAGCGGCACCGTCGGCTCCAGTATCCCGTGGAAGCCTTGCAGATCGCCGGCCGACAGGCGCGCGAGACCCGCAGAAGCTGCTGGCGCAATGGCGTCGAAAATACCCAACAGCGCGTCGGAAAATCCCTCCTCATCGCCGGCGATCAGCTCGGCGTAATTGAAATCGTCGCCAGTATACATGCGTACGCCGGACGGCAATTTCCGACGCATCTCGATTTCCTTTACCTTCGAGAGCAGCGACATTTTCACGCCATCGATCTTCGCCGCGTTGGCGTGAATGATGCCGAGGCAATTGTCCATGGCCGCGGCGTGGTCGGGGTCGAACATCTCGCCCAGCCAATGAATGATCACCGGCTCACGCACCTGACTCAGGATGCGTCCGTAGACCTTCGCATAGTCGTCGGAACTCTTTGGGGAAGCGGCAAGCGCGCGGCTCGCCATCACCACGAGCCGGCCGTCCATGGCCTCGATTGCCTCGATCTGCTCTTCATAGGCGCGGATGATGTCGTCGATGCGAATTCCCGCAACCGGACCGAGATGGTCCGTCCCGACGCCGCAGCAGACCTTTACACCTGGGCGACCTTTTGCGGCCTCGAGTGTGTGACGGATCAATTCACGCGCCGCCGGCCAATTGAGTCCGCCGCCGCGCTGAGCAGTATCCATCGCTTCTGCAACGCCGAGCCCGAGATCCCAAAGGTAATGCCGAAAGTGGACGGTCTTCTCCCAGTCGATTGCGGTGTCGAGCCAGGGATCGATATCGGCGAGCGGGTCCGCCACTACGTGAGCCGTCGCAAACGCGATGCGGTTGAAGCCCTTGGTAGCCTCCTTGGAGGGGAAAACGATCGGCTCGCCCGTCGTGTAAGGCTCGAGCTTGCGATCGTTGGTCGGCAAGGCAACTATTGCCACGGAGTGCTCCCTATAACTTGAGGTCCGGCACGTCGACCCAGTGCCGCTCCGCCCAGCTTTGCATGCCCAGCTCCGCGAGTTGGACACCCTTAACACCCTCGATCAGGCCGTGATGCCAGGGCGTATCGGCCGCGACGTGACGGATGAAATCTTCCCACTGCAGCTTGAAGCCGTTCTCATAGATGATGTTCTCAGGCACTTCTTCCCATTGCGAGGAAAAATTCATCGTTTGCGGAATGTCGGGATTCCACACTGGCCGCGGAGTGTTGACGCGGTGTTGGGTCCAGCACTTGGTCAGGCCTGCCCACCGCCGAGCCGTGGGTGCCGTCGACCTGGAAAGTGACCAGATCATCGCGACGAACGCGTACACACCATGATGAATTCATGTGTGCGATCACGCCGTTTTCGAGCATGAAGGTGGCGTAAGCCGCGTCATCGGCATCCGCGTCGTAAGTTTTACCGTTTTCATCGATGCGCTTCGGAATATGAGTGACACCAAGACAGCTAACGGCCTTCACCTTGCCGAACAGATTGTCGAAGACATATCGCCAGTGGCAGAGCATATCGAGAATGATGCCCCCGCCCTCCGCCTTTTTATAATTCCAGCTTGGCCGCTGTGCCGGTTGGCCCCAATCGCCCTCGAACACCCAATAGCCGAACTCCCCTCGAACGGCGAACATGCGCCCGAAGAAGCCAGAGTCCCGCAGCATTTTGATCTTGCGCAGTCCGGGCAGGAATAGTTTGTCCTGGACCACGCCATTCTTGACCTTCTTGGCCTTGGCAAGCTTGGCGACAGCGATTGCCTTGTCGAGGCTGTCAGCCACTGGCTTTTCACAATAGGTGTGCTTGCCGGCTTCAATCGCGCGGGTCAGCAGATCGGCACGCATCTGGGTGGTCGCCGCGTCGAAGAACACCGTGTCGTCCGGGTTTTTCAATGCAGCATCCAGATCGGTGGTCGAGCGTTCGATTTTGTACTGCCTCGCCAGTGCTGCCACCCTCTCTGCATTGCGGCCAACCAAGATCGGATCGGGCATCACGCGATCGCCATTCGGGAGCGCCACGCCGCCCTGCTCCCGAATCGCCACAATTGAGCGCGCCAGGTGTTGGTTGAGCCCCATGCGCCCGGTGACGCCATACATCACGATGCCAAGCCTGCAAGTGGCCATGCTTATCTCCGGCTAGCGATTGAGCCAGCGCCGCGCGAAGCCGAGCAAGCCCTGCGGCAGAAAAATAATCATCGCAATGAAGATGAACCCAAGCGGAACCAGATAGGGGAACTGGTCACCGAAGATGCGCGACATCAGTTCACGCAGCAACTGGAAGAAGCCGGCGCCGACGATCGGGCCGACCAGCGTGCCGATCCCGCCCATGACATTGAAGATCACGGTGTCGCCCGAGGTGATGAAATAGACAAAATCCGGCGCCGCGAATTCATTCTGGATCGCGTACAGTACGCCGGCGAGCCCTGCAAACAATCCGGACAGCATCACCGACACAATTTTGTAACGCTCGACCGGATAACCGATGGCGCGCGTACGGGCTTCGTTCTCGCGGATCGATTGCAGCACCATGCCGAACGGCGATTGCGTGACACGCCGCAGGATGAGATAGGACGCAGTCACCACCGCCAGCACGAACCAGTGCATGGTAGATGACGTAAAGCGCGCGTCAAAGATGAAGGGAATCGTAAAATGCGGCCGGGTGAAGATCAGCCCGTTCTCGCCGCCAGTGACCGCCGTCCAGGTGAAAATGATGACGTAAAAGATCTGGCTGAAGATCAACGTCGTGATGGCGAAATAGATGTCGCGCAGACGGGTGGAAAAATAAGCTACGAAAAGGGCGGCGACCGCAGCCCCAATCAGGCCTAGACCGATCGCCAGCCAAAGATTGGGCGGGCTCACCAGCAGCAGCGCGGCGGCCGCGCCATACATGCCGAGCCCGAAAAACGCCGAGTGGCCGAACGAAATCATGCCGGTGTAGCCGATCAACAGGTCCGACGACACCGCCAGCAGACCCCAGATCAGCACCTCGGTGAGAAACCGGCGCCAGAATTCCGACAGCACCAGCGGCGCTGCGATCAACAGCGCCATGACGACACAGAATCCGATCCAATAGGTTTTGTTGGAGTATTTGGTCATTTCGGTGTCGGCACGAACAGGCCGGTGGGGCGGAACAGCAGCGTGAGGATCAGCACGACGAACGAGACGATCACCGCCTGCGACGGGTTCACCCAGACCGACGCATAGGACTCAAGCAGGCTTATAAAGATGGCGGCTGCGATCGAGCCGCCGAGATTGCCCATGCCGCCGACCACAACGACGATGAAGGCTTTCAGCACCCAATCGAGCCCCATGGTGTGGCTGACGCCGGCCATCGGGGCGAACAAGACGCCGCTCGCCGCTGCCAAGCCGGCGCCAATGGCGAACACGCCGGTGTAGACCCACGGCACGGGAATGCCCATAGCTTGCGCCATCACGCGGTCCTGCGTGGTGGCCCTGATCCAGACCCCGAACTTTCCGTATTTGAGGAACAGCCAGAAGGCGCCGATGATGAGGGCCGAGAGCGCCGCGATTAGCAGCCGGTACCAAGGGTATTCGAGATAGAACAGATTGAAATGGGCGGTGATCGGCTCGCTGATCTTGCGCGACACCGGACCGAACTGCCAGAGCACGTAGTTCTGCAAGATTAGTGAAATGCCGAACGTGGCGAGGATCGTGGTCAGCGGATCGCGGCCAATCAGTGGCCGCAGCGTCACGATCTGCATCGCAGCGCCGAGAATCGCCACCACCAGCGCCGCGAGGACGAGCGCGAGCCAGAAACTTCCCGTCGCCGTCAGCACGATGACGCCGATATAGGCGCCGAGCATGAACAACTCGCCATGGGCGAAGTTCACAACATCCATGATACCGAAAATCAGCGTGAGACCCGACGCCACCAGCGCCAGGATCATGCCAGTGACGATTCCGTTCATCGTCTGGATCACCAGTTGATCATATGGAACCGATTGAAAAAAATGCAGCATGGCATCCATCGCCTACACTCCGAGATATTGCTTGATGACCGGATCGTTCACATCGATCTGCGAGGCGGCACAGTGGTGGCGCACCTGCCCCTTCTCCATGATGTAGACGCGCTGACTGGCTTCCAGCGTGAGCGGTACGTTTTGCTCGACCAGAAGGATTGCGACATTCTCCTTGTGCAGTATGTCAATGATGTTTTTGATCTGAGAGACCATGCGCGGCATTAGGCCTTCGGTCGGCTCGTCGAGCAGGATGATCTTGGGCTCCAGCATCATGGCGCGGGCGATCGCCAGCATCTGCTGCTCGCCGCCCGACAGAGTGCCGCCGGCCTGATTGCGCCGCTCGGCCAGCACTGGAAAATAAGTGAATACCTTGTCGAGCAATGCCCGCTTTTTTTCTTCCGTCACGCCCTTGCGGTCGAACCCGATGCGCAGGTTTTCCATGACCGAAAGTAGGCGGAAGATGCGCCGGTCTTCCGGCACATAGCCGATGCCTAGCCACGCAAGCTTGTGCGGTGGCATGCTGGTGATGGCATTGCCCTCAAGCAGCACCTTGCCCTGGCTCGGTTGCACCAGACCCATAATGGTCTTCAACGTCGTCGATTTGCCGACGCCATTGCGGCCAAGCAGCCCGACGACCTCACCCGGGCCCACCGTGAGCGAGACTCCATGCAGGATATGACTCTTGCCGTAAAAGCTGTGCACGTCCTCGACCAGGACGAGCGGCTGCGTGCTAGAGGCGGCGGCGCTCATGTTTTGAGGTAGACGTCCAGCACCTTCGGGTTCTGCTGGATTTCCTCAGGCGTGCCTTCCGCCAGGATCGATCCATAATGCAGCACGGTGATCCGGTCGGCGAGCTCCATCACTACCTGCATGTCGTGCTCGACGATAAGAATGGTCAGGTTCTTTGCGATCCGGCGCACCAGCTGCATGGTGTCGTGGGTTTCGGCAGCGCTCATTCCGGCGGTCGGCTCGTCGAGACACAGCAATGTCGGTTCGGTCGCAAGTGCGATGCCGATTTCGAGATTGCGCTGTTGCCCGTGCGAAAGATTGGCGGCCAGTTCGTCGGCGCTGGACAGCAGGCCGACCGACTCGAGCGCCGCTTCGGCCTTCTCATTGATATCGGGAAATTCGCTGTGGTGCTTGACAATGTTCCAGGCGTGACGGCGCGACTGCGCAGCGATGCGCACGTTTTCCAGCGCGGTGGCGTTCGGCATGATGTTGGTGATCTGGTAGGAGCGCGCGATACCCTTTTGCGAGATCATGTTGGGCGGCAGGCCGGTGATGTCCTCGCCGTTGAAGACGACGCTCCCGTTGGTCGGTCGCAGCAAGCCGGTGAGACAATTGAAGAAGGTGCTCTTGCCCGCCCCGTTCGGCCCAATGATGGCACGCACTTCGTCGCGCTGGATCTCGAAATTGACCTGGGATAACGCGGTCAGCCCGCCGAAACGGACGGTCAACAGCTCAGTCTTAAGAATCGGAGCCGACACAACTCCCCGGCTGCTCGCCGGGGAGCGTATGTCGGTTGCAGATTGCGTGCTCACTTACGAGGAAGCGAACTTGCAAGCCGGCGGCACGACCGTCTTGTCGCCGGGAATCGTCTCGACGATTTGATGCTTGCCGCCTTTGATCTCGAAGATGAACTGGCGGATGAAGGCCTGATGATCTTCCTTCCGGAGCACGCCGCCGCCTTGCGGGAAGTCGTCGCCTTCCTTCATCACAAGACCTTCCAGGGCCTCGATCAGCTTCATCGTGTCCTTGCGGCCCTCGAACTTCGACGCCTCCATGCCGAGCTTGAGCGCGTTGATCGCCTCGTAGTTCGACTGCACATAGCGATCGGGCAGTGGGCCGGACGGATCCATCTTGGCCAGCCGCGCCTTGGCTTCGTCGAAGAACTTGTGATGCGCCGGCGTATCGAGCGGGCCCTGGAATACCGGAATGTATCGGTTGATGCCGATGAAGCCCTCGATCTTGCTACCGAGTGCCGGCAGGTTGGTGGATTCGGCAATGGCGCCATCGCCCGCCCATTTGTACTTCTTGGTGAGGCCGAGATCGAAGGCCTGGTTGCCGATGGTGATGCCATCCTTGCCGAAGAAGATGCCGAACATCCCGTCGAATTGTCCGGTGATCTTTGAAAGGAACGGCGTCATGTCGGCAGTTCCCAGCGGAATACCGGTGGTCTCGACGACTTCGCCGCCCTGCTTCCTGATTTCCTGAGCGTAAGCGTCGCGCGTCGACTGGCCCCAAGAATAGTCGGCATAAACGATGTGCCACTTCTTGCCCATCTTGTTGACGAGATAAGGCGCGATGGCCACCGCCTGCGCCGGCGCAAATTCGTAGGTCCGGAAGCTGTAGCGGTTGCATTTGGTGGTGGTCAGCGTGGTGTCGAGGCACACGCTGATCATGTTGACGACCTTGTTTTCCTCGAACACCGGCATGCAGGCGAGGCAGATGTTGGAGAGGAAGCCGCCGACATGCACGTCGACATTGTCTTCGACCAACAGCTTCTGGGTCTTGCGGCGTCCGACGTCGGGCTTGGACTCGTCGTCCGCAATCACCGCCTCGAGCGGCCGGCCATTGACGCCGCCCGCCGCGTTGATGCGGTCAAGCGCCATTTGCAATCCGATCACTGCGGTCTTGCCGCCGAGCGCTCCCGCGCCCGACAACGGCTGCAACGAACCGATCTTGTAGGGTGTGGCTGCGCCGAAGGCTGCGCGCCACGGCGCCGGCACCAGCATGGCCGCGCCCAACACGCCGCCGCCC
>JBARNC010000574.1:0-9935 GCA_049802775.1 Pseudolabrys sp.
GAGATGACGATATAGCGGGCACCGGGCTCGTCGACCGGAAGCGCATATCCCTCAATACGCCGATCAATGTCGCCAAAAGAAGCTTGCTCGTAAGCCGGCGCGCTGGCCGTTACGCTGAATCCGGCGCGTTTGGCGAAATCGGCAATGGCGACAGCGACGGGGATCGACCCACAAATGATGATTTGAGATCGCGGCAAGACCGGCTCCACGAAAATGTCCATCGTGCCTTGGCTCGGGCACAGGTTCTTGGCAAAGCGAACCCCACCCTGCTCCTTGCCTGGGGCATGGCCCTGCTGATCCAGCACGTCGGGGGGCTGCACAGAAACGAGACGCGATTTCCCGTCCGCGAGGGCATCTTTGGCAGCCTTGAGAACCGCCGCACGAGCGCAGCCGCCACCAACCCACCCCTCGGATATGGTGCCATCCGGCAAGATCACCGCCTTTGCACCCGCCTTGGCCGCGGTCGCCGCCACCGTGCGCACGACGGTCGCAAGCGCGAACGGCTCTCCCGCTGCTTTACGTGCCGAGATGATGCGGAGAATATCGGAAGCACGATCCATGGAATCATATCCTCGCGAGATAAGGCTCGAGGGCCGCAAGGCTTTCGAGATTATGGGCGGGAGCGAACAGATCGATATAGGGCAGCGCTGCCTGCATGCCGCGCGCTTGCGGGCTGTAATCGCGCCAGCCGATCAGCGGATTGAGCCAGATGATACGCCGGCAGCGACGACGCAGGCGCCGCATTTCCTCACCTAACTGCTCGGGCGCGCCAGTATCGTAACCATCGGAGACGATCATCACCGCAGTCCGCGAATTGATCACGCGCCGCGCGTGCCAACGATTGAACGTGGCGAGACTCTCCCCGATCTTGGTGCCGCCACCAATACCCTGCGCCATCAGCGATAGTTTATCTACCGCGCGCGTGACATCCCGGTCGCGTAGCGAATTTGACACGTGTGCGAGACGGGTATGGAAGACGAAGGCTTCGGATTCGCGGAAGGCATCGACGACGCCATGCAGGAAGCGCACGAAGAACGCGGTGTAAAGGCTCATGGAGCCGGAAGCATCGAGCAGAAACACAAGCCGCAGCGGCTTGATCTTGCGGCAACGCCAGGCAAGATCTACCAGCGTGCCGCCATGTGAGACATTCCTGTGAATGGTCCGGCGTAGATCGAGGCGCCGTCCGCGCCGGCGCACACGTTCGCGCCGGACCAGCCGCGCGCGCATCACGCGCGAAAGCCGCGCGGCCAGCGCATGCGCCTGCGCGATGTGGGCAGGATCGACGATGTCGCGCAGATCGGTGGTGGCCAGATTCTCGAAACGCGAGGCGCCTTCGCGTTTACCGCGGCCATCGCCGGGACTGTCACCGCTGTCGTTGCGCCGCTCGACGTGATCGGGACGACCCGGCGTTCCCACTCGCGGGCCTACATCCTTGAGATTCCGTGCCGGGGCACGACTTTGCAGCGCGGAACCCGAAAGAGTTCGCGCCTGACGAATACCGCGACCCAGCCAGTATGCGTCGAAAATTTCGTCGAAGCGCTCCCAATCGAAGTGTGTTGCGCAAAACAGCGAGCGCAGGGCCGGCTTCAGCGTGGACGGCCGCGCCGCCGGCGGTGCAGCCAGTATCTCGAGCGCATCTCTTGTCTCGGCCAGGCCAACCTTGAAACCGTTCTCGCGCAGCGTGCGTGCAAAACCAGCCAGCCGCCGACGCATCGGCGCACCGATACTGTCACGGGAAGTGCTGATCGCCGCAACTGACATCGATCGACGCATCGCCACTCAGGCAACTTTGCCGAGCAGCCGCTCCGTCACTTCGCGCGTGAGGCGGCTGCGATCTTCACGCGTCTTGAGCAAACACAGCATAGTCTCATGCACGGCTTCCGGCTCCTGCCGCAGATCATGTAGGTCAAGACCCGCCAGCGTCGCCGCCCAATCAAGAGTTTCGGCAACGCCGGGAACTTTGCGCAGGTCTTCTTTCCGCACGTTCGCGACCATGCGCGCAATCTGAAGTGCAAGTGCGGTGTCTATACCCGGCGTGCGAGTGATTATGATCTTAGCTTCGCGGTCGATATCGGGGAAATCGACGTAATGATAGAGGCAGCGCCGACGCAACGCGTCAGACAATTCGCGCGTCCCATTCGACGTTAGGACCACACGGGGGATCGAGGTTGCCTTGATGGTGCCGAGCTCAGGGATACTGACCTGGAAATCCGACAACAGCTCGAGCAGAAAGGCTTCGAACTCTTCGTCGGCGCGGTCCACTTCATCGACAAGAAGCACCGGAGGTTTTTCGCGACGGATCGCCGCGAGCAGCGGCCGCTCCAACAAATAACGCTCGGAAAATATGTGATCTTCGATTGCATCAGCATTTGCACCCACCCCCTCGCGCGTCTTGATGGCGAGGAGTTGGCGTTGATAGTTCCACTCGTAGAGCGCAGCGTTCTGATCGAGACCCTCGTAGCATTGCAGCCTAATCAGCTCGGCGCCGTGCACCGCGGCAAGCGCTTTTGCCACCTCGGTCTTGCCGACGCCGGCTTCGCCCTCGAGCAGCAGTGGGCGATTCAGGAAATCCATCAGCCACAGCGCGGTCGCGAGATCGCGGTCAGCGATATAGCCGACGGCGGCCAGCCGGTCTGAGATATCGTCGCGGTTCAGGCTCATGTGCATCCATTATATGCCAATACGGCGCCGGATTCGCACCGGCGCCGCTAAAGCCCAACTGGCCGATATCCTCATGGATGGAGGCCAAGTTTGTCCGCGGCCATCCAGGTACGCCAATTATCGTGCGGCATCTGGATATGTGTTGAGCCGAGAAACTTAAAGGCGTCGTTCACGGCATTCGAGAAGCACGGCACGCCGCCGACATTCGGGCTCTCGCCCACCCCCTTGGCGCCAATCGGGTGATGCGGCGAGGGGGTCGTCGTCCAGTCGGTCTCCCATTTCGGCGTCTCAACCGCGGTCGGCAGGAAGTAATCCAACAGCGACGCCGTGGTCACGTTGCCTTCATCGTCGTAATGGATCTCCTGGCCCATGGCGATGCCGAAAGCTTCAGTCAGGCCGCCGTGGATCTGGCCCTCGATGATCATCGGATTGATGCGCGTGCCACAATCGTCGAGCGCATAGAACCGCCGCACCTTGGTCGTGCCAGTATCTACGTCCACGTCGACGACGCAGATATAAGCGCCGAACGGGAAGGTGAAATTGGGCGGATCGTAATAATTGATCGCCTCAAGCCCGGGCTCCATGCCCGGCGGCACTTCGTGATAAGCCGCCCAGGCGAGCTCGGTCATGGTCTTGAAGCGCTCGGGATTGCCCTTCACCCGGAAGCGGTCCACGTCCCATTCGAGATCGTCGTCGTGCACTTCGAGCATGTAGGCGGCGATCATCTGCGCCTTGGCCTTGATCTTGCGGCAGGCCATGGCGGTGGCGGCCCCAGAGACCGGCGTCGAGCGCGAGCCGTACGTACCGAGACCGTAAGGCGCAGTGTCCGTGTTGCCCTCTTCGATCATGATGTTGTCGGCGGCAATCCCCAGCTCGGTCGCAATGATCTGGGCATAGGTTGTTTCGTGGCCCTGCCCTTGCGATTTGGTGCCGAGCCGGCAGATACCGCTGCCGGTCGGATGGATACGAATTTCGGCGGAATCGAACATGGCGATGCCGAGGATGTCGCAATTGCGCGAGGGACCAGCGCCGACTATCTCGGTGAAAAAAGCGACGCCGATGCCCATCACTTCACGCGTCTCGCCGCGCTTGAACGCTTCCTGCTTTTGCTTTTGCTCCGCGCGTAGCTTCTTGTAGCCGACCGTCTCCACCGCCTTGTTAAGCGCTGTCTGATAGTCGCCGGAGTCGTATACCCAACCGAACGCGGAGGTATACGGGAACTGCTCGCGCCGGATCAGGTTCTTCATGCGAAACTCGACTGGGTCCATACCGAGCTTCTGCGCCATGATATCCATGGCGCGTTCGATAGCATAAGCCGCCTCGGTAACGCGGAACGAGCAGCGATAGGCGACGCCGCCCGGTGCTTTATTGGTGTAGACGCCGTCCACCGACACATGCGCGGCCGGAATGTCATAGGAGCCGCTGATGATGCTAAACAGGCCGGCCGGCCATTTGGTGGCGTTGGCGCAGGCGTCGAAAGCGCCGTGATCGGCGATAGTATTGCAGCGCAGCCCGGTGATCTTGCCGTCCTTTGTGGCGGCGATTTCGGTCTCCATGTAGAAATCACGCGCGAAGGCGGTCGTGGAAAGATTTTCGATGCGATCCTCGACCCATTTCACCGGGCGACCAGTCACGATCGACGCCACGATTGCGCAGATGTAGCCCGGATAGGCGCCGACCTTGTTGCCGAAGCCGCCGCCGATGTCCGGAGCGATTACATGGATCTTATGCTCGGGGATCTTGGAAATTAGTGAGCCGACCGTGCGGATGACGTGCGGCGCCTGGAAGGTGCCCCATAGGGTGAGCTCGCCTTTGACCTTGTCGAACGAGGCGACACACTGGCAGGTCTCCAGCGGGCACGGATGCACGCGCGGGTAGACGATCATCTCCTTGATGGTCACGTCGGCTTTGGCAAAGGCGGCATCGGCCGCAGCCTTGTCGCCGGCCTGCCAGTTGAAGACATGATTGTAGTGCTTACGCGGGCCGTGAGCGCCTTCGGTCTTGTCCTTCGTGTCTTCACGGATCACCGGCGAATTAGGCGCCATGGCCTTGAGCGGATCGACGTTGCACGGCAAAGCCTCGTATTCGACCTCGACCAGCTCGGCGGCGTCGGCCGCGGTGTAGCGATCCTCGGCAATGACAAAGGCGACTTCCTGGTTTTGGAATAGTACCTTGCCGTCCGCCAGCACCATCTGCACATCGCCGGCGAGCGTTGGCATCCAGGCCAGATTGACGGTCTTCAGCGTCTCCGCCGTGATGACGGCAACGACACCGGGAACGGCGGCAGCCTTGGTCGTATCGATCTTCTTGACGCGCGCGTGTGCATGCGGCGAACGCATGAAATCGCCGTATAGCATCCCAGGCAGTTTCAGGTCGTCGACGTAATTACCCTTGCCCTGAACGAAACGAATGTCCTCGACGCGCTTACGTTTGCAGCCCATGCCTTCGAGCTTGGCGGCGCGTTCGGCGGCGGTAGGGGTCATGTCATTCATTCTGCGGCCTCCTGATACGGCACACCAGCGAGCTTGGCGACGGCGTATTGAATGGCTTTGACGATGTTCTGATACCCGGTGCAGCGGCACAGATTGCCGGAAATGCCAAAGCGGATCTCCTCTTCGGTCGGCGACGGGTTTTCTTGCAACAGCCGGTAAGCGCGGGTGATCATGCCCGGCGTGCAGAAGCCGCACTGAAGCCCGTGCATTTCGCGGAACGCTTCTTGCAGTACGTGCAACGTCCCGTCGGCGTTCGCCATGCCCTCAATTGTGCGGATCTCGGCGCCGTTTGCCTGCACGGCGAACATGGTGCAGGACTTCACCGACTTGCCGTTGAGATCAACGGTGCAGGCGCCGCAATGACTGGTGTCGCAGCCAATATGCGGGCCGGTGAGATTCAATTGCTCGCGCAGGAAGTGGATGAGCAGCGTGCGCGGCTCGACTAACTCCTCCACCTTCTTACCGTTTACCGTCATTGAAACTTGCGATTTGGCCATGGTGCTCTCCCGGACAATCAACCGCCAGCGCGCTGTTTAGCGCTGACGAGGGCGCGGCTGAGCATCACGCCCGCCATTTTAGTGCGATAGGCCGCCGGTCCGCGCCCATCGGACGCGGGCGACGTGATCGCCTCGGCGGCGGCGACAGCCTTCTTCACCGTGGCGGCATCAAGGGTCGAACCGGTGACAATCTTGGCGGCCTCCTCAGCCCACAAAGGCGTCTCGGCCACGTTGGTTAGGCCGATTGAGCAAGTTGCGACTTTGCCGCCGCTCATGGTCAGCACAACAGCCGCCGCAGCGGTCGCATAATCGCCGATCTTGCGTTTGAGTTTTTCGTAGGCATAGCCGTGACCGGCCGGCGGCACAGGAATGCGAATGGCGCTGACGATCTCGCCGGGGTTCAGCGTAGTGAGGTAGGCGCCTTTGTAGAAATCACGCGCGGCGATGTTCCGCTGCCCCGTCTTATCAGCAACATGATAAATCGCGTTAAGGCACATCATCACCGCCGGCATGTCGTTGCCGGGGTCGCCGTTCGCGACGTTGCCACCGAGCGTGCCGACATAGCGCACCTGTGGATCGGCGATCAGCAATGAGGTTTCGCCGAGGATCGGCAGCTTTTTGCTCAACAGGTCTGAGCCGATCAGCTCATGCTGCGTCGTTGTGGCGCCGACAACGATGTCGCTGCCGTCCGCGCGAACGCCCTTGAGGTCGGTTACGCCGCCAAGATCGACCAGATGGCTGGGCGTGGCAAGCCGGAGCTTCATCATGGGAATGAGGCTGTGGCCGCCAGCAATGGCGCGAGCATCCTCGCCTAAATCGGCGAGCAAGCCAACTGCTTCCTTGACAGATGACGGTCGATGGTAAGCGAAAGCGCCAGGTATCATAGACATTCCTCCCCGGGCGCCCGAACCTGTCGGCTTACGGCCAAAATCGTGGTCCCTGGAAGGCGGCCCTATCTATATTATTAACAAAAGCTTCGGACACTGATGTGACGCTGTCAACGTCTGCTTTTCTCTTAAA
This sequence comes from Pseudolabrys sp., assembly GCA_049802775.1. Lineage (GTDB taxonomy): Bacteria > Pseudomonadota > Alphaproteobacteria > Rhizobiales > Xanthobacteraceae > Pseudolabrys. The sequence goes on from JBARNC010000574.1 coordinate 6,671, forward strand.
TGCAAACAGAGTCCGCTTTGGGTCATTAGCGGACATACGGACAAGCCAGCGCGATGTCCGACCCACACTCTGCGCCACACGGCGGCAACGTGGCTGATGCAGGTGGGCGTCGACAAGTGGGAAGCCGCTGGCTTCCTTGGCATGAGCGTGGAGATGCTCGACCGCGTCTACGGCTACCATCATCCCGAATCATCTGCGCATCGCCGCACACGCAATCGGTTCTGGCCGTCGGCGCCAATCATTGCGAAACATTGACCGGCGACCGTGCACGCCGACCGCTATCATCACAACATACTGATAATCGTGGCCTCTAGCGCCGGCGTGTCTGGTTCGTTCGGTAGGTGCGAACGGCATCGCGTGTCCCGCTTCTAGGTAAACTCAAAAATTGATACGGTGCACGACAAATCAGATCGTCAAATGTCACTTAGCATTGGTTTCATGATGACCGCGGGGCACCTGCGAGTTTGGAAATTGAAATCTGAAGGGGTAATCCTTCCCGAGGAACGGTTGCCCGCAGGGCAAACCATTCTCGTCGGCTTACAGCATGTTGTCGCCATGTTCGGGGCGACCGTTCTGGCGCCGATCCTGATGGGCTTCGACCCCAACGTCGTGGTGCTGTTCTCGGGTATCGGCACCCTTATTTTTTTTGTTGTGGTTGGTGGTCGCGTCCCGAGTTTTCTTGGCTCGAGCTTTTCGTTTATTGCGATCGTGATCGCCGCCACAGCCTATGCTGGACCGGGCCTAAACCCGAATATCGGGATTGCACTCGGTGGCATCATGGCCGCCGGAGTGCTTTATGCGCTGATCGGCATCGCTGTTGTGCTCGCCGGCCACGGCTGGGTGGAGAAGTTGTTGCCGCCGGTTGTCAGTGGGGCGGTGATAGCGGTGATCGGCCTCAATTTCGCACCGCATGCGGTGAAAGCCGTCTCGGGAAGCACATTCGACACAGCCATTGCCGTCATCACGGTCGTGACGATCGGCGGGGTCGCGGTATTTGCGCCCGGATTTTGGCAGAGAATTCCGGTCCTAATCGGAGGCACTTTCGCCTATTTCGCACATTGGATGCTTGCAAACGGCCTGGGAATCGGCACGCCGATCGACTTCCGTCATTTAGCCGATGCCGCCTGGCTCGACACGCCGAATTTTTCTGCCCCTGCATTCGACATCAAGGCGATGACCATGATCGCCCCAGTCGCCATCGTCCTTGTCGCGGAGAATCTCGGGCACATCAAGGTTTTGAGCGCGCTGATCGGACGCAACCTCGATCCTTATCTCGGACGAGTCTTTATCGCGGATGGCATTGCGACGATGGTGGCCGCCTCAGGCGGCGGAACCGGCGTGACGACCTACGCCGAGAACATCGGCGTCATGGCGGTCACAAAAATCTATTCGACACTGGTCTTCGTCGTCGCCGCGACGTTCGCCATATTGCTGGGTTTTTCTCCCAAATTCGGGGCATTGATTCTAACGGTCCCGGGATCGGTGGTCGGAGGATTGTCGATCGTCCTGTTCGGATTGATCGCAGCCACCGCTGGCCGCATTTGGGTTGAAAACAATGTCGATTTTTCAAAAGCGAGCAATCTCATCATTGTTGGCGTGAGCCTCGTTGCAGGGGCAGGCGACCTGACGTTCAGTTTCGGCAGATTCAGCCTTGGCGGGATCACCACTGCGTCGTTGGGAGCGATCATTCTGTACCAGTTATTGCGTGATCGATCGGATGATGAGGGCGGAGAAAAGAATGTCGATACCTGGGCTAAGCATTCGGAAATTGCCCGTGCGACTGGTCATGCGATGGTACAGCAAGCAGTGGCATCGATCGCTCATGAGATCAGGCAACCCCTAGGAGCGATTGTCACGAACGCCGGTGCGGCGGTGCGTTGGCTCGAAAGAACGCCACCCGACCTCGGCGAAGCGCAGGCAGCTCTGACAAGCATCGTGACCGACGCACATCGTGCAAACGAAGTCATCGCAGGCATTCGGGCCATATTCGACCGCGGAAGCCAGCAGCGCATTGCGCTCGACGTGAACAAGCTCATTCTCGCCGTCCTGATGATCCTCAGCGACGAGCTGCAAGGTCATCAAATCACGGTGGAGACTGAGTTAATCGACGACCCTCCACCGGTGCTGGCCGATCGGGTCCAACTGCAACAAGTCGTCATCAACCTAATCATAAACGCCATCGAAGCCATGAGCTCTGTGGTTGGCAGGGCGCGGATAGTGCGCATCAAGTCCGAACTTTACGAATCAGACGGCTTACTTGTGTCGGTGGAGGACTCGGGCTCGGGGATCGATCCAGAGAAGATGGAACGGATTTTCAACCCATTTTTTACGACGAAGGCTCACGGGTTAGGGATAGGATTATCGATCTGCCGGTCGATCATCGAAGCCCATGATGGTCGGCTTTGGGCTTCAGCCGGCATTCATCATGGATCGGTGTTTCAGTTCGTTCTGCCGAAGGGCAGTCTCGAAGCGTAAGTTTCGAGCGCTTTCCGATTCGACAACCTTGCCGCGCGCCACCGCCGGAAGGCCGCATGGCGCGCTCGATTCCTCGAAGATGTCCGCTAAGTGGGCGGCGCGGTTTTTGTTTTCACCGGGCATCAACTAGAGGCGAAAGTCGGTCGCACCCATCGAATGTCCTTCCGGAATTTTACGACGGACAACAGCCACTCTTTCGGCGGGGGCCATTCGTTGCCTCTAGTATGCGGTAGGTGCGCTATCTATTGATCGAACGCTCACAATTAGATTTGCGCGCACTTCCATAGCCGATTCGCAACATCTTCTGATATTATTGGGCGACTTTCGCATATGATGATACAAGGATGTGCATTATATCCAGGCATAACCACAGGCCCCAGGCGAATTGTCGCCAGCCAGACCAAGCCGGAACTTGATGGCGCGTGGCATAACATCTCGTGCTTTGTTGGTGGGCGCCGTGCTACTGGCGGCACCCCCCGCCATGGAGCCTGCTCTGGCCCAATCTGGACAGTCGAATCCACTCGCCGACTTTTTCGGATCCATCTTCGGCAACCCACCGCCACGCCCGCCCGCCGGCGCCCCATCATCCCGACAGCAACCGCCTTCGTATTATCCGTCTGGCCGTAACAATCCGCCATCGCAGCCGCTGCCGGCCCCAATGAGCCTGCCGCCATCGAACCGCCCCGGCTACGGCAACGTACAGACGCAGCCGCTGCCGCCGCCGGGCGGAGTAGTCGCGCCACAACCTCCGCCAGGTCAGGCGCCGCAAGGAGCGGGCGTCGGTCCTGGA
>JBARNC010000575.1:0-19109 GCA_049802775.1 Pseudolabrys sp.
TTGCGCGAACGGATCTTGTCGCAAGCATACCGTCGGCGGATATTCAAACGGCTAATGCGCACGATGAACAGCATTATCGCAATAATGATTCCAAGGAAGACGGCGAGCACAATGTTGATGGTTACAGAGAGAATGGCTACCACCGCCACGACCAGCAAATCGAGCAGCATCAAACCACGGTAGCGCGATGTGCTCATACGTATGCGGCGAACGAGGTCAATCGACCAGGAGTCAACGTGCTGGACTGCGATGACCATGATGGTGGCCGAAAGCACAACGCGAGGCGTGTAACTTACAACCGGGAATAGGACGCTGCTCATCAGAAGCAAAATCGTTGCGTTAATCAGGGCCGAAAGCGACGTTTTTGCGCCGAAAGCGCGGTTGGCGAGACTCGGTCCGATATTGATGCCGCTCGTGATTCCTCCGAAACAGGCCGAGAGCACATTTCCGACACCAAGACGCAGTAGGAGTCGGTCGCCATCAACTTTTTTCGCACCCGCGGGCGTGACGAGTTTGGCGCACAGGAGCGCATCGATTGCGGCAACAAGCGCGAGCGCGAAAGCGCCACCAACGATAGACGGAACAAGCTCGACGAAACCTCCAATGTGGGTCAGATCGCTGATGGCGTTGTAAGGGGTCGGACTTTCGACCGCGGCCGGCAGGCCGATGACAGGACCGAGCTGTGTGCCAAACCCCGCCAGAACAAGGATAAAATAAAGCGCGGTGCCGATGCCGAGACCGACCAGAAGTGGAGGGATTTTCGTGGTGATCGCGCGCGCCTTCCACATCACCACGAAAGTAATGATCGCTAAAGCCAGACTGAGAGGTTTCACCTCTGCGAGATGAGCAAACACAGCCTTAAACGGGATGTTGTGATCGAAGCCGCAAACATCCCCCAACTGCACGAGAAAGAGGAGCGCCGCTGCTGCATTTTGCAAGCCAGCCATAACGGGATGCGGCGTAAATCGGATTAAGGAGCCAAGTCGAACCAGACCGAACAGTGCTTGGAACACGCCGCCGAGAAGGATTATCGCGAAAAAGGCGAGGACAACGAAGTGAACATTGCCACCACGCAAGATTTCCGCGTCGGAATGCACCAGATTGTACAGCAATACGCCCAGCAGAAACGTCGTAGTCACGCGCGGCGCATAAACCGTCGTGGTGCGATCGCCCAGTACAACGCAGACAACACCCACCGCAATTGCTGCGTAGAGGCCGGCAAGCGCGCCATGGGCAAAATAGCTGTCACCAAGAGCGGTGAAAGCAAACATGCCGTAGCCCATGGCGAGCGGGATCGCGATGGATACGGAGACAAGCCCGCCCAATAAGTCATTGCGCAGCGTCGATTGTCGGAATTTCCCCATGCAGTATTTCTTTATACTCCTTTTTAATTACGGAAGTCGTCAGCGGCGCATCCAACTCCGTCAGCTCATCACCAAGAGGCAGATACCAATGCCGGCATACCATGGTGGCCCAAAAACCACCGTTGTCCGCTTTGGTCCAAAAGCGGACAAACGCGGGTGCGATTGGAATGTCCGCTTAGTACTATAAGCAGACATCGCCAACCTTATTCGATCACCTCGTCGGCGCGGGAGAGCGCGCTTGCGGCACGGTGAGGCCGAGCGCCTTCGCTGTCCGCATGTTCAGTACGAATTCGAATTTTGTAGGTTGCTCGACCGGGATGCTGCCAGGGTTGACGCCCTGCAGAATCTTACGCACCTGACTCGCGGCACGTCTATAAAGCTCGCCAAAACTCGCTCCATAAGCCATAAGGCCGCCAGCTTCCACCTTGGCTGGGGGAATACCGACAGGACTTTGCGGCCGTGGTTCAGATTGGCGACCATGCAATTGCAAGTTTTCGCAATGGTTGCGACGCTGTTCAGCGTGGCTTCAAAAATGCAAAATCACAGCCTTGGTCGGCTCCGAGAATTTCCTGGGCATACAGGCGAGCGTAACCGCGTGTGGGCGGTTGCACCGACGGTTTTGACGTCGCCTCGCGCCGCTTAAGCTCAGCATCCTCTACTATAAGGTCGATGCGTCGCTGCTTGACCGAGAGCCGGATGCGATCGCCCGTTCGCGCAAGGCCGAGTGGTCCCCCGGAGGCGCTGTCCGGCGTCACGTGCAGTACGATCGTACCAAAAGCGGTCCCGCTCATTCGCGCGTCGGAAACACGCACCATGTCCTTGACACCCTTGGTGGCAAGCTTCTTCGGGATCGGCAGATAGCCCGCCTCCGGCATAGCTGAAGTGGAATGCGGACCGGAATTTTGCAGGACCAGAATATCCTTGGCATCGACTTCAAGTTTCGGATCGTCGATGCGAGCGGCCAGATCTTCCAACGATGAAAATACGACCGCTCGGCCTTCGTGCTCGAACAGATTAGCGTCCGCAGCCGAGCGTTTGAGGATCGCGCCCTGCGGCGCAAGATTCCCGAACAACGCCACCAAGCCTCCTTCGGGTTCGAGGGGCTTGTTGCGCTCTGCAATAATGGTGCGGTCAACCCACCCGGCGCCTTCGTGTTGAAGTCGCTCGCCAAGCGTTTCACCTGTTACTGTCAGGCAATCAAGGTGCAGAAGGCCCTTTAACTCGCGGAGCAGCGCACCCATTCCGCCCGCAGCGAAGAAGTCCTCCATGTAGCCATTGCCGACTGGCTTCAAGTTCACCAGCACTGGCGTCGTATAGGACAATTCGTTGAGGCGTTGTAGCGATACCGGGATTCCGGCGCGACCGGCAATCGCCGTCAAATGAATTACCGCATTGGTCGAGCCGCCGATGGCAAGCAACACCCTCAACGCGTTTTCGACTGACTTTAGATTGACGATTCGCTCGGCCGTAAGTTGTGAGCCGATCAGTTTAACCGCTGCAGCACCCGTTGCTTCTGCTGCACGCAGGCGATCAGCATGCACGGCGGGTATCGCGGCGGTCCCGGGAAGAATCATGCCAAGGGCTTCCGCGATGCAGGCCATGGTTGAAGCAGTGCCCATCACCGCGCAGGTACCCGCAGTCGTGGCGAGTTTGCCTTCCACCTCGGCAATCTCGCTGTCGTTGACTTTGCCAGCACGATATTGCGCCCAGAAGCGGCGGCAATCGGTGCAGGCGCCCAGCCGTTCACCGCGATGGCGCCCAGTCATCATTGGACCGGCCACCAACATGATGGAGGGCTTGCCGGCTGACACCGCGCCCATCAATTGCGCCGGCACGGTTTTGTCGCAGCCGCCCATCAGCACGACCGCGTCCATGGGCTGCGCGCGCACCATTTCCTCAGTGTCAATCGACATCAGGTTACGGAATTTGAGACTTGTTGGATTGAGAAACACCTCGCCCAAAGAGATGGTGGGAAATTCAATCGGCAGAGCGCCGGCTGTCAGCACGCCGCGCTTGACCGCCTCCAGCATCTCCGGGAAATGTCGGTGGCAATTGTTGAAGCCTGAAGGTGTGTAGGCAATGCCGACTACGGGCTTTGCCAGCATCGCGCGGGAATAACCCATCGATTGCGCGAAGGAACGCCGCAGATAGAGAGAGAAGTCGCGGTCGCCATAGTTGGTCAGGCCGTTGGCAACGCCGGTGGATTTGTCGTTCATGCAGATACTTTTTGCAGCCGGTCGAGCCCGGATGCAAGTTGCTGCGACCACGGATGCACGGCAAATCGCTCAAAAGCGGCCGGATAATACCGGCGCAGCCAGCCGATTCCGACCTGCTGAAACCAGACCATGGCCACTAGCATAGTAAGAAACCAGGTCAGGAAATGATAGCGGGCAGTGGCAGCCGTGTAGAACAGCGCCACAACATGCTGCACCAACGCCGAAGCACCGATTAACCGCAGCCACGGGTCGAATTGCCGGCCACGGACGACGACGTAAATAAGAATGGCGACCCCGGCGGCATTCAATGGAATGGTGGCGTAGGACTCCGCCGGACCGCTCAGCCAATGCGCGATTTGCAGAGAGGATCGTCCGAGGTGCTCTCCATGCCAATCCAGACTCATCAATTCGCGCCCAGCAGCCGCATAGGCCGATGGTGGCATCACCAGTACGTCGGGGTGTTCCGCATTAGCGCTGAAAAGCACAAGCACATGGCCATAGACCCAGTTGTGCAGAGCCATAGAAAAGACCGGAAGAAACCCGACGCACAGACCTACGAGCCGCGGCCATTGCCGCAAATAGAGTGCTGCGAGGCCGGCACCTCCGAGCAAAACTGCTGCAGCCGGCGCGATGATGGGTTTCATAAAAATTCCAAGCGCCATGAGCAAGGCGCCAAAAAAGGCCTGCATAAAGTTTCGGTCTTCAGGCGATCTGCCAACGATCAGTAGAACTCCAGCAATAAAGAGAATGTATGCTGCCGGATCTGCGAAACCACGCGATGCCCACTGCTCATATTGCACAAAAGAAGTGCCGAATATGATGCCGATGGGAATGGCGACGAAGATGAGGATCAAGGCAAGCGACCAATTTTCCGGCAAAAAACGCCGGAACAGGCGATAGACCAGAAATGGAAGCAGCAGAACAATCGAGAGATAGCCGAGATAACTTTCGCCGAAAATAATATGTTCGAGAGTGCGGAAGTATCGCAACCCAGGTCCGCCGTAATAAAAAACTTTTTCGCCCCCTTCCAACGCCCCATACAAATCTCCGGCCAATAGCTTCTGCAAAATCAGGCGGCCGACACCGTCGTAAAAGAGCCCATCATCCCCGCCATCGAATGGCCGAACACCACCCAAAAAACTTGCGTCGTCCGCCGCGATGACCAGGACTGACAGGACGATAATAACGATCGAGGCGATCATTCGTCTTGGTCTGACTCGTACCAGAATCGCAATCAGGCTAGTTGCCGCCACCAAAAGTAAAATCCCGCGTCCAAAATTCGTCAGACTTATGCTCCACGGTGGCACCAATCGCATGGCGAGCGTGTCTGGCTTAATGCCGATGCCGATAACTCGCTTGCCTACGTCGGTGGCCTGAATGCTTCGGCATCCGTCGTCGGTCATCGCAGCGAAATGCTCGCCCTCGCCTTCCCACATCACGGTGCCACGCCAGCACAATTCGCCGCCGGCATAGCCCGCCGGCAAACGGATCAGTTCGAACCACGGCATGGTAAAGCGCCAGCGATGCCATCCCATCCAGAAGCGCCGGTCGCGCGCTCCGCGTTTCACGCCATTGTCTGTTGTCCAGTTGTAACGGAGTTCGTTGACAAAGCTGGGCCGTAGCCACAAGGGATCTGAGAACTCAACCCCTCCAACCGCGCGGGAAAAATCCGTCTTGCGCCAGATGCCATCGGCAGAGAAGGCAAAAGTCGAATCGGGGAAACCACCGTTCTGCCAGCAGCCGAATTTCTTTGGATCACACTGCTGCGGATATTGCGCATCGAAATTTGCTGTCATGTAGCGATAGACGTCGCTCGGCAATCCCCGCTCGAGCGCCGCGCTCGGCACAAAGACATTGTGTCCCTCCTCGATGCGCGGCGGCGACAGAAGCGCTTGAACCAAGGCAGCGACAGCGACGATCGCCACGGCGGCCGTCCACGCGCGCAGACCTGCGCGCACCTCGCCGCAGAAAATAGCCACGGCCAGGATTACCAACAGCGCGTAGTCGGAAGAATTGTTAATCGGCAATCCAATGACGCCAACCGCGAGAACCAGCGCGCCCACCTTGCGCCAGCCGGCGCCGGTAGCGTCGTTGTGCATCGCGGTCATGGAATGTCGCCCTAGCCCCAGCCAATTCGTCCTTGCGTAGCATGTCGATTTGGCTCAAATCCATGCCGCGTAAAGCAAAAGCCTTAATATGGCAGGACTTTGAGGCCGTGATCCGTTTAGGAATAATCGGCACCAATTATGGGCGCACCGTGCAGCTGCCCGCTTTCCGGGCAGACCCACGCTGCGAGGTAATTGCGCTCGCTGGCAGCGACCCAACACGCACTGCCGAGCTTGCCCATAGTGCCGGCGTGCCGAAAGCCTACAGTAGCTGGCGCGCGCTGGTCGAGGACGTGGACGTGCAGGCGGTCGCAATCGCCACCCTGCCGAGCCTGCAGGTGTCGATCGCAATCCGTGCGCTGGAATTGGGCAAGCCGGTATTTGCCGAGAAGCCGATGGCGAATGATTTTGCCGGCGCGCGCACGATGCTCAGGCAAGCCATGCTGAGCCGCAAGCCAACTATGATCGATTTCAATTTTCATCAGATCATGAGCTGGCAGCGCGCCAAGGCGATGCTCGATGCCAAGGCAATCGGCGCGCTCCGCCATGTCACCGTGCATTGGCACGTGGAAAGCCGTGCCATCCAGCTACGCATGCGCAGCTGGAAGACTGTTGGCGACGACGGCGGTGGCGTGCTGGGCAATTTTATTTCGCACTGTTTCCACTATTTGGAATGGTTTTGCGGACCGATCGCCGGGTTGTCGGCGCGCGTCGCAGGTCTGCCTGGCGACAGCGAGCTGGAGACGACCGTGGTGATGGCATTGCATCTTGCTAAGGGCCTGTTGGTGAGCCTTTCAATGAGTTGCGCGTCCTATCTCGGCATCGGTCATCGCATCGAATTCTTCGGCGAGGATGGCACGCTGGTGCTGCACAATCCCGGCGCAGACTACATGCGCGGCTTCGAGCTCTGGCACGGCAAGCGGGAGGCGTCACTCGTCCGTATCGGGGCCGAAGATCCGGTCGATGCAAAATACCCCGACGGTCGCATCGTACCGGTATCGCGACTTGCGAAATTATTTTTCGACGCGATTGAAGGTAGCGGCACTGCAGCGCCGGGTTTTGCTGAAGGCTATCGTGTGCAACAGCTGATCGATGCTGCGCGGCGATCCCACCAGCAAGGCGCCTGGATCGATGTCGCCCGCGAGGCCGCGAAAGAGGAGATGCGCGCGTGAGCCGCATCCTGGTTACCGGCGGCAGTGGTTTTATCGGCTCTGGACTGGTAAAGGCGCTGGTCAAGGCCGGCCATAGTGTGCGCGTGCTCGACGACAATTCGCGCGGGAGCCCTCGCCGGCTTGCCGAAGTCGCCAATGATATTGAGTTCATCGCCGGCGACATTCGCAATGCGGCTGTGGTCGAGAAAGCGGCGCAGGACATGGACGAGCTCCATCACCTCGCCTTTGTCAACGGCACCGAATTTTTCTACAGCCAGCCGGACCTGGTGCTTGATGTTGGCGTGCGCGGCATGGTCAATATTATCGACGCATGCCGCAAGCAGGGTATCGGGACGCTGGTGCTCGCGTCGAGTTCCGAGGTCTACCAGACACCACCGAAAATTCCGACCGACGAGAGTGCTCCGCTCACGATCCCCGATCCGCTCAATCCACGTTATTCCTATGGCGGCGGGAAGCTGATCAGCGAATTGATGGCGATCAATTTCGGACGCAAATATTTCGACCGTGTGCTGATTTTTCGTCCGCACAATGTCTATGGCCCCGACATGGGGTGGGAGCACGTGATCCCGCAATTCGCCTTGCGCCTCGACGCCGCAACAAAAAAACAGAAGTCCGGAAAATTGCCTTTTGAAATCCAGGGCACCGGCAAAGAGACCCGTAGTTTCTGCTTCATCGATGACCTGGTCGCCGGCGTCATGCTGATGCGCGAGAAGGGCGAGCATCTTGGGATTTATCACGTCGGCAGCACGGAAGAAGTCACGATTGCGGAGCTGGCGCGCCGGATCGCCTTTGTCGCCGGTCGCGAGATCGAACTGGTACCTGGAAAATCCGCCCCAGGTGGCACTACTCGCCGCTGTCCCGACATTTCGAAACTTGCACGGTTGGGCTATAAGCCGCGCGTGCCGCTGAGCGATGGCCTGAAGCCGACGCTCGCCTGGTATCGGCACAACGCCGAGCTCGCGCCGAAAGCCTGACGTCGGATGAAATCTCAAACCTTGCGTCCCAGCAAAGTCGCACGCGCTGCCGGCACTGGTGCCAGCGTTCCGATCGAATGCTGCCAGGTTTGCGGTCACGCGCCGCTCAATACTGTGCTGTCGCTTGGCTACATGCCGCCGGTGAACCAGATGGTGTCGATCGGTCAGGTACCGCATCAACAGCCATGGTTTCCAACTACGTTATTGCATTGCCGCAATTGCGATCTGGTTCAGCTTGGTCTCGCCGTGGACCCGGCAATCATTTTCCCACCCGAATATCCCTACACGAGCGGCACCACCAAATTACTCCGCGACAATTTCGCCGATCTCCAGCGCGAGAGCGCTACCATGCTCGTCTTGAGCGACAAGGACCTCGTCATCGATATCGGCTCGAACGACGGGACTCTGTTATCAAATTTCAAGAACGGTGGTCAGCGGGTGCTTGGCATCGAGCCGACCGATGTCGGCGATATCGCCAACGAGCGCAGCATCCCCACGATCAAGCGTTACTTCGGAGTCGAGGTGGCGCGTGAGGTTAACCGCAAATATGGCGCCGCGACTGTAGTGACTGCCGCCAATTGCTTTGCTCATATCGAGGACGTCCACGCCATCGTCGATGGCATTGTCGAAATGCTGAAACCGGATGGCGTATTCATCTCGGAATCGCACTATCTCATTCCGCTCCTCGACACGCTGCAATACGACACGATCTATCATGAGCACCTGCGCTATTACTCATTGGCGAGTCTGAAGCATCTCCTGGAGATGCACGACCTTGAAGTATTCCACGCACGGCCGATCCTAAGTCACGGCGGTTCGATTCGCGTTTATGCCGCACGCCATGGCGCGCATACCGTGCAAGACAGTGTCCGGCGCATGCTCGCCGGCGAGCCGCGCGGCGAGGCCATGATAAAGCGCCTCGACTCATTCCGGCGCGACGTCATTCTATCCAAGCTTAGATTGCTATCGATGCTGCGCGACTTGAAGGAAAAGGGCGCGTGCATTGCAGGCATCAGCGCGCCGTCGCGTGCAAGCACGCTGGTAAACTATGTCGGTCTCGACGAAGGTTTGATCGACTATGTTTGCGAGATTGCGGGGTCGCTGAAGATTGGCAAATGCATGCCGGGTACGCAGATTCCAGTGGTAGACGAATCCAGGTTGTATTCCGACCAACCGGACTGGGCGATTATCTTCTCCTGGCACATTGCTGACGAGCTGGCGCCGAAGCTCAAGGCCAAGGGCTTCCGTGGCAAGCTGATCACACCACTGCCAGTCCCGCGAGTGCTCTAGGTCCCTGGTCCGATGAACGTCGAGAGCGCACAGGACAAGAGCGAAGAGATCGCCTTCTTTGACGCTCATGCCGAAAGTGATGAATACGATGTATTCACGCCCCAGGCCAATGAACGCCTGATAACGGCGTTCATGCAGCTAAGCGGTTTGCCACCCGGTGCACGTGTGGCCGATCTCGGTTGCGGCTCGGGAGTGTTCACGGAATTGTTGCGGCGCCGAGGCTATCAAAGTGTCGGTCTCGATATCAGCCCGAAATTGGTGGCGCTTGGCCGCCGCAAATATCCTGGCCTCGAATTGGTCGAAGGCGACGCCGAAAATCTGCCCTTCGAGAGCGCAAGCCTCGACGGCGTTCTCCTGAGCGGACTGGTTCACCATTTTCCCGATCCGCGGAACCTGGTGATCGAGGTTAAGCGTGTGCTCAAAAATGGCGGACGCTTTGTTGCTTTCGATCCCAATCGCTTGAACCCCTTCATGTGGCTCTATCGCGACCGCGCGTCGCCCTTTTATAGTTCGGTTGGCGTTACCGAGAACGAGCGGCCGGTCTTGGCCTGGCGGGTCGCAGAAGTCTTTCGCAACGAGGGCTTCCGTGTGCAGACTGACTACCTCGCAGGGCTCGCCTACCGATACGTCGCCTCGCCGCGCACGCGCGTACTCCTGCCGGTGTATAATTTTATCGATAATGTCGTGTTCAATCTGACGATTATGCAGCCGTTGCGGCCTTTCGTGCTAACTAGCGGAGAGAAACCGTGACCAAGCAACTGCTCGAATCTTGGGGCGTTCTCAAAGGCGCCAATGCTATCCAATGAACAATGTCGCGCGGCAGAGTCTCGACATTGTCATTCCGGTCTACAACGAGGGCGCTAATATCGTACCAACGCTGCGTGCGATCGCGCGGGAGGTGAAGTCTTCAAACCGAGTGCTGATCTGTTACGACCGCGAGGACGACGACACACTTCCGGCAATTGACAGCAACCGCGGCGAGTTCAATGAGCTCGCCATCGTGCTCCTCCGCAACCACGGGCGCGGCGCCCATAGCGCTGTGCTCACCGGATTTGCCACAAGCGATGCGCCGTTCGTACTCGTGTTTCCCGCCGATGATGACTATAACGCCGGCATCCTTGATTCCATGGCGGCGGAGGCCGCGAGCGGCTGCGACATCGTCTGTGCCAGCCGTTTTATGGCAGGTGGCGCCATGGTCGGCTGCCCGTGGCTGAAGGCTTTTCTTGTGCGCGCCGCCAATTTCACGCTCTACCATCTTGCACGTTTGCCGACGCACGATGCCAGTAACGGTTTCCGCCTATTCTCGCGCCGCACCATTGACGGGATCGCCATCGAGTCCGATCGCGGCTTCTGTTACAGCATCGAACTGCTTGTAAAATGTCATCGGCTCGGTTGGCGAATAGGAGAAGTGCCGGCGCGCTGGTTCCAGCGTGAGCACGGTGCCAGCCGGTTCCAGGTGATAAAGTGGCTCCCGAGCTATCTACGCTGGTATGTATACGCTTTCGCCACAACCTGTTTGCGGCGGCCAGCCCAAAGCGTGCCCCGCAAGCACGCAACCTGACATGGGATGACAAACATGGCTTGGCCGAAGATCGTGAACCGCCGCGCGACGCGCATGTCGCCTTGGGTGGAGATCATCGAGCGTGAAGTCGAGTTCAAGCCCGGCGCAGCGACCGATATTTATCATGCCATTGGGCAACAGGATTATATCGCCATCGTCGCACGCACACCGGATGGAATGTTGCCGATCGTGCGACAGTTTCGGCCCGCACTCGAAAGCTTCACCTGGGAATTGCCCGCCGGCATGGTCGACAAAGGCGAAGCAGCGATCGAATGCTGCCGCCGCGAGCTTCTGGAGGAAACTGGTTTTCCTGCGCGCACCGTGCATACACTCGGCTGCTACGCGCCCTGCACTGCGCGGCTATCCAACCGCGTGCACTCATTCTTCGTCGAGACCGGCCCGCGCGCTGACCGACAGGCGGCCGAAGCTGGTATCGAGCTCAAACTGGTGACGCCCCAGGAGCTGGCGGCACTTATTCTGTCCGGAGAATTCGTGCTGCAATTGCATATCGGCGCCCTGATGCTCGCAGGCATGCGCGGCCATCTCAATCTCGCCGCCCTCCGCTAGGCCGGGAACTCGGCCATTGACTTCGATCAAAGCGCGACTCTCGCCTCGACAAACCCCCTGAAACCCTTCTAAAAAAGGGCCCGTCGCGGGGCGGGGAAAGATAAAGAGCATGGATTACAGGGGTTTTTTCGCATCTGCCCTAAATAAGTTGCGGGACGAGCGGCGCTACCGGGTGTTCGCCGATCTCGAGCGCATCGCGGGCCGTTTCCCACACGCCATCTGGCACTCCCCACAAGGCCAACGCGACGTCGTGATCTGGTGCTCCAACGACTATCTTGGCATGGCGCAGCATCCAAAGGTAATCGGCGCCATGGTCGAGGCCGCTGCCCGCATGGGCACCGGCGCGGGTGGCACCCGTAACATTGCTGGCACCAATCATCCGCTCGTCGAACTCGAACGCGAGCTCGCCGACTTGCACAGCAAGCGGGCGGCACTTGTGTTTACTTCGGGCTACGTATCGAACGAAACCGGCATCGCCACCATCGCAAAGCTGTTGCCGAACTGCTTGCTCCTGTCGGACGCGCTCAATCACAATTCAATGATTGAGGGCGTGCGCCAGTCTGGCTGCGAAAAGCAGATTTGGCGTCACAACGACCTCGGCCACCTCGAAGAGCTACTGAAGGCTGCAAACCCGGAACGCCCAAAGCTGATCGTGTTCGAGAGCCTCTATTCCATGGACGGTGACGTGGCACCGGTGCATGCAATTTGCGACCTCGCCCAGCGCTACGGCGCCATGACTTATTGCGACGAAGTACACGCTGTCGGCATGTACGGCCCTCGCGGCGGTGGCATCTGCGACCGTGACAATGCGATGGGCCGCGTTGACGTAATCGAAGGCACGCTAGCCAAAGCATTCGGCTGTCTCGGTGGCTACATTGCGGCAAGCGAAGAGCTTGTGGATGCAGTGCGCTCCTACGCACCAGGCTTTATTTTCACGACCGCTCTGCCGCCCGCGATCTGCGCAGCGGCGACTGCCGCTATTCGCCACTTGAAGAACTCGAGCTGGGAACGCGAGCGGCATCAGGAACGCGCGGCGCGTGTGAAAGCAGTGCTGAATTCCGCCGGACTGCCGGTGATGCCAACCGCAACCCATATCGTGCCTGTGCTGGTCAGCGATCCGGAGAAGTGTAAGGCGGCGAGCGACCTGCTGCTGTCCGAGCACGGCATCTACATTCAACCGATCAACTATCCGACGGTGCCGCGCGGCATGGAACGATTGCGCATCACGCCCTCCCCTTATCACGATGACGCTCTGGTCGACGCCCTCGCAGAAGCGCTGGTGGATGTGTGGGAACGGCTTGGACTGCCGCGTCATTTACAAGCAGCTGCAGCTGAATAACCCCATACAATTTCATCAGTCTTGAAACGGCGGCCGCTTGAGTGGCGGTTTGGCAGGCTCTCTTTGAACTTTAAGCGAGCGCGCACTCCGCCGCGCCACCAGCGGCATGGTCAGTGATACGAAAAAGATACGTGTGAGATGGTGCGCGCCGACATAAACCGGGTCGAGATTGAGCGCGAGCGCCAGCAGCATCATGGCGTCGACCGATCCAGGCGCGAAAGCGATCATCACTTCAGCGGCGCGTAGCGAAAGTACGCTGATCAGAATGGCCGCAAATGCAGCGGCGATCGCTACTGCGACCGCGAACGAGCCGAATGCGGCACCGACAAAGTTCAATAACAATCGTGGTGGTGTATTGGCGAAGCGGGAACCAGTGATGGCGCCCATCGCTACCATCGCGGTATTTGCAACCCACCAAGGCATGACCGCGTGAATCAGGCCGCTGCCATGGAGCATGGCGGAGGTAAGCATGGCACCGAAGAGCAATCCGCCCGGAAAGCGAACCCAATATGCAATGAGTGCGACCAAGGTTGAACCGGCAACCAGGATTGCCAGTTCGTCGAGTACGGCGAGTGTAAGTACGCCAGTTGCTCTCTGCGCGGCGTGGCCGACGAGACCGAGCAATGACAATCCGGCGGGCAGACCGACCGCAATGACGACGACGCGTATGCTCTGCACGATCGCGATCGCGCGCAAATCGCCACCGAGCTCGGCGCCCAGTGCCAGGACCTGCGACATCCCTCCTGGAGCGGCGGCGAGATATGCGTCGACTTTGTTCCAGCGATGCATGAGACTCAGATATCCGGCCCCACCGACTGAGATAAAGACCATTGCCAGAAGCAGCACCGCGATACTGAGCGGATAAGTCGCCATGCCGTGCAAAGTCTCAGGCGTCACCACGGCGCCGAGCGATATACCAATCAGCACGAAGATCGCGCGCATCAGCAGCGTTGGAATTAGCATCGGGCGACCGGCGAGCGATGCGCCAGCGACTGCCAGAATAGAGCCCGATAACCAGCCAGCTGGAAACCCAATGAGACCCAGCGTGGCCCCGCCCGCCGCTGCAATCGCCAGAGTTTCGGCGAGGCGACGCGGGATTACGAAACGGTTGTTGGCGGACGGCGCGGACAAACCAAAGGCTCTCACGGAGCCAAGCGCACCTGCGCCGAGGCTCATTGCGCGATCAATGCCGCGCACAGACGCTCGCGTCAAATGCTGACTAGCGGACGAGATCGGCACTGCGGGCGCCAATCTTCTCCACGATACGCACGCGATGAACTTCGACCGCGCGCGGGTCGAGCCATTGGCAGCATTAACCGGGAGGATTGCGTCTGGGATAGACCCCAAAGGCGTTCTGTGGTGACTTAGGTCGGCAAGATCCTAGCCAAGGTGTGCCCAGTCCCGATCTGGAGAGTTTATGTTGCAAGGTTGGGCCGTTATCGCGGTGGCGCTTACGTATATCGGGTTGTTGTTCCTGGTCGCTAGCTACGGCGACCGCACACGTGGTCTGAGTCGCGAAGGTCGCGCGCGACTTTTAATTTATCCACTGTCATTGGCGATCTATTGCACCTCGTGGACTTTCTTTGGCTCGGTAGGTTTTGCTTCACGCACCGGCTTCGACTTCCTGACGATCTATATCGGGCCGGCGCTTATGATCGGTCTATTTAGCCCGCTTCTGATGCGGGTCGTACGACTCGCCAAGGCTCAGAACATTACCTCGATCGCAGACTTTATCGCCGCACGCTACGGCAAGGATCAGGTGGTCGCCGCTACCGTTGCACTTATCGCGATCGTTGGCACCATTCCCTACATTGCGCTGCAACTGAAAGCGGTCTCGTCATCCCTCGAAACAATCCTTGCACATATTACATCGGCAACCGAGGTCACCCGCCCACTACTCGGAGACATTGCGCTTTTTGTGGCGCTGTCGATGGCGACCTTCGCGGTTTTGTTCGGTACTCGTCACATTGACGCGACCGAACATCAGGACGGGCTGATGTTGGCAGTCGCCGCCGAATCTATCGTCAAGCTAGTGGCATTTCTCGCTGTCGGGATCTTCGTGACTTTCTGGATGTTCGACGGTCCGGTGGCGCTGTTCAACGAAGCCATGCAGCGACCGTCGACCGCGGCGATCTTCAGCCGCGAACCACGCGCCGACACGCTGGTCGCGATGACGCTGCTCTCCTTCGTTGCGTTTATCCTGTTGCCAAGGCAATTCCACGTAGCCGTGGTCGAAAATAACAATGAAAGCGAGATCAAGCGTGCCGTCTGGCTCTATCCTATCTATCTGGTGCTGATAAACCTGTTCGTGGTGCCGATCGCGCTCGCCGGCCTGTTGACCTTTCCAGCCGGCAAGGTCGACAGCGACATGTTCGTGCTTGCTCTACCCCTCGAAAGCGGTTCCAACCTCTTCACCATCGTTGCCTTCATCGGCGGTCTGTCAGCAGCCACTGCGATGGTGATCGTCGAATCGGTCGCCCTCTCGATCATGGTGTCGAATGACCTGGTCATGCCGTTCGTACTGCAGCGACGCGAGAGGCTCATCAGCGGCCGTGAAAATATCGGCTCATTGCTGCTAATGGTGCGGCGGCTAGCGATTTTCTCCATTCTCCTGCTCGCTTACGTCTACTACCGCTCAGCGGGCGAGGCGCAGCTTGCCTCAATCGGCCTGCTTTCATTCGCGGCCATTGCACAGTTGACGCCGGCGTTCTTCGGTGGGTTGCTGTGGCGACGCGCGACAGCCGGCGGCGCCATTGCCGGCATGACGGCCGGTTTTTTGGTGTGGGCCTATACACTTCTGCTTCCGACACTGTCCGACATCGGGGTGATCGGCGAGCGCATCCTCACCGACGGTCCCTGGGGTCTGAGCATGTTGCGGCCGCAGCACTTCTTTGGACTCGAACTCCCGCCGTTGGTGCACGGGGTGACCTGGAGCCTACTGGTCAATGTGCTTTGCTATGTAGGCTTCTCGCTGCGCCGGGCGCCCTCCCCGATCGAGCGGCTGCAGGCCAATACTTTCGTACCGTCGGATTTCACGCCGATCACGCCGAGCTTCCGGCTCTGGCGCTCCTCGGTGACCGTGGAAGAGCTGACTACCACGGTCGCACGTTATCTCGGGGAGGAGCGCACGACCTCGGCTTTTGAAAGCTTCGCCGGGGCGCAACGCATCAGCCTCGAGCCCAAGGATGAGGCTGATTTCCGGCTTGTCCGCTATGCCGAGCATATTCTCGCGTCCGCGATCGGCGGTGCCTCCTCGCGGCTGGTGCTGTCGTTGCTCTTGCGCAAGCGTACGGTTTCGACCAAGGCCGCGTTGAAGCTGCTCGATGACGCCAATGCCGCGATCCAATACAACCGCGAAATCCTGCAGACCGCGCTCGACCATGTCCGCCAAGGCATTGCGGTATTCGACAAGGAATTACAGCTGATTTGCTGGAACCGGCAGTTCGGTGAAATTCTCGACCTGCCGCCGAGCCTGACCCGCGTCGGCGTCGGCCTTGCCGACATCCTGCGCTTCAACGGCAAGCGCGGTGAAGTTACTCCTGATGGGGTCGAGGAATTCGTAGGCGGGCAGATCGAGCGCTATGTCTCGGGTAGCGAGCCGTTCCTAGAACGCTTCGCGGCGGACCTGGTGATCGAGGTGCGCGCCAACCGCATGCCGGATGGGGGCATCGTCACCACCTTCACCGATATCACACCGAGCGTGGAAGCGGCGGAAGCGCTAGAGCGCGCCAACGAAACGCTGGAGCTGCGCGTGCATGAGCGCACCGAGGAACTGACCCGGCTTAATGTCGCGCTTGAGCGCGCCAAGGGGGAGGCTGACGCCGCCAATATTTCCAAGACCAAGTTCCTGGCGGCGGCGAGCCACGACATTCTGCAACCGCTCAACGCGGCGCGGCTCTACGTCACCAGCCTGATTGAGCGCGGCGGACGCGAGGACCGGCGCCTGGTCGACAATATTGACGCCTCGCTCGAGGCGGTTGAGGAAATCTTCGGCGCGTTGCTCGACATGTCGCGGCTTGACACTGGCGCGCTGCGTCCGGAATTCGCCAGCCTCCGCATAGACGAGCTGATGCGTCAGATCGAGCTCGAATTCGCCCCGCTCGCCGCCACCAAGGGACTGGACCTCACATTCATACCGTGCTCGCTGGTGGTGCGTTCCGACCGTCGACTGTTGCGCCGGCTGATCCAGAATCTTGTTTCCAACGCCATAAAATATACGCCGGAGGGACGCGTTTTGGTCGGCTGCCGGCGGCGCGGCGACCATCTTCGTATCGATATCTACGATACCGGCGTCGGCATTCCTCAATCCAAGTGGCGCGATATTTTTGTCGAATTCCATCGTCTCGATCAGGGCGCCAAGATCGCGCGCGGACTGGGCTTGGGCCTCTCGATCGTCGAGCGCCTGGCGCGCGTGCTCGATTGCACGATCGAACTCGAATCGGAGACCGGTCGCGGATCGCATTTCGCGGTGACCGTTCCGTGTTCGAATGCGGCACCGATCGAATTACCGGCACGCGACGACGCGCGCATCGATCCGGGACAACTCGCAGGCATTACCACGCTTTGCATTGACAACGAGCCGTCAGTGCTGGACGGCATGGAAACGCTGCTTCGCGGCTGGGGCTGCGAAGTAATCAAGGCCCCGGATCTGGAGCCAGCACTGACGGCGATTTCCGAAAGCCCCTTGATGCCGAATGGGCTACTGGTCGACTACCATCTCGACCACGGCAATGGCATCGAGGTGATCGTTGAGCTCCGCCGCCGCTATGGCGCCATTCCGGCGATCTTGATCACCGCTGACCGTTCGCCCACCGTACGCGAACATGCGCGCGCTGAAAACATTCAGGTCTTGCACAAGCCGATTAAGCCAGCAGCGCTGCGCGCCCTGTTGGCACAATGGCGCATGCTGCGGGCCGCGGCCGCGGAGTAGCGTAGTCAACCTTCAGCGGCGACGTTTTGCGGCCACTGACCGGCTTCGATCTTCGCGGCGGCAATCACCGCCTGGGTACGGCTTTCGACGCCGAGCTTTTGCAGGATCGCGGAGACGTGCGCTTTCACCGTCGCCTCCGACACGCCGAGCTGGTAGGCGATCTGCTTGTTCAAAAGTCCTTCCGACAACATCATCAGCACGCGCACCTGCTGCGGCGTCAGCGTCGCCATCCGCGCCATCAGCTCGGCGGCCTCGGTGTCCGAACCAGCCGCGAGATCGACGTCAGGCGGCGTCCACACCCCGCCACCAAGGATGCGCGAGATCGCCGTGCGCATGGCATCAACGCCGAGTGTTTTGGGGATAAATCCAGAGGCGCCGAATTCCATGCAGCGGCGGATAGCCGCCGGATCGTCATTAGCCGAGACCACGATCACGGGCACACCCGGATATTGCGCGCGCATGTACATCAGGCCCGAAAATCCGCGTACACCCGGCATCGCCAGATCCAGCAGAATCAAATCGACTTCGCTGCCGCGCTCAAGCAGTTCGACCACCTCGTCGAACGTACCGGCTTCGGCGATATCCACCCGCTCCAACAAGCCTGACACCGCCTCGCGCATAGCGCCGCGAAACAGCGGATGGTCGTCGGCAATCACAAGCCGGTACTGCAAATTCAACCGGATGGTCCTTCGGTGTTTCGACGCGGCGGCCTTGCGCCGCATCATTTTTTTGCGGCCGAACCCGCCCTTTAAATCATGTTCCTCCCCCGCCCCCTTGAGCGCAAGTCTTTCACCGCACGATGAAAATTGGTTTGACTGGTTACGCTGCAGTGCGGGAAACCGCATATAAATCCGCGCCTTAGGACCGTAGTTTCGCCAAAAGTCGAATATGGGCGACGCCTGCCTCCGGACTAGAGTTTTCACAACCACCGCCAGTGAGGTGAAGGACCGGTCGAGTCTATCGGCACGGCCTCTTCGTGAGCAGCGGCGAGAGAGTTGTTTGGATAAACACGAGAGCTGGCTGGTACCGCTGCCCGCGCAGGCGGCATGTCGAAGGACGAAAAATTCGTCATCTTCGCACGATCTTCGAATGGTACGACTTCTACGGCGGTCCTAGTGCGACCTCGCGCAGCGAAGTGATAAAGCCGTAAAATAGGAGGAAACTAACATGGCTCAAATGGCTATGGCTCAAGCGGTTCGAGTTCCGAAGAACTTCCGGACCGTGATCACTGCCGCAGCCGCGGGAAACATTATCGAGTGGTATGACTTCTATATTTTCGGGAGCTTGGCGGGTTGATCCCGACCTTCGAACAGATCGGCTTGGCCGCCGCGATTATTCTATTCTGTTTACGGAATGATCCAGGGCCTTTGCCTAGGCGGCTCATACGGTGGCGCTATCACCTATGTCGCCGAGCACGTGTCAGACGAACGCCGCGGTTACTATACCGGCTGGCTGCAGACCTCACCGACCCTAGGCATCGTGCTGTCGCTCATTGTTATCATCGCGACCCGCGCGTACTTCGGCGAGGCCGCATTCAATGCCTGGGCGTGGCGCGTCCCGTTCTTGTGCTCCTTCCTGCTGGTGTTTGTCA
>JBARNC010000576.1:0-2346 GCA_049802775.1 Pseudolabrys sp.
GCAACGGGACGGCCAGAACCGAGCGGGCGCGCTCATATTGGAGGACGAGTGGAGAAAAGGCAGGCTCCGTAGTAATGTCCGCAACGTGGACCGTCCGTCGCTCTAACGCAGCCAACCGCGCCGGCCCTGCGGGGCCGGGTTCCATTTTTATGCCCAAGTACTTATCGACGAATGCTGCGGCGGCGTTGTACTGGGCGGCGCCGATTAAAAATTTGCCATCGTACCGCCATAAGGCCGCGAGGTTGCCCTCACAGAGCCGCGTCGCGTTGGCAAGGATGGCATTGAACACTGGCGCTAGATCAGTCGGCGAGTTTGAGATCACGCCGAGGATCTCCGACATCGCCGTCTGCTGTTCCAGCGCTTCGTCGCGCTCGCGGATAAACTGCGCGATATCCTTGCCGGCAGTCAGGGAGGTGCGACGGTTTGCAGTCTTCGACGCATTGCGGCGCTTCAACGTCTTGGGGCGTTGCGTTTTTGCCGCTTTGCCGCCTGTTTTATCGCGCCGCCTCATTGCCTCCCCCGAAGCTCAGGACAGGGCATCGTACCGGCTCAAACCTGCACTGGGAAAGGCCCCGCCCATGTCCGCTTTGGGTCATTAGCAGACATTTGCAGTGCAAAACGGCATGTCCGCTTTACCCCCGAATGCGGACATGTGCGGTGCACTACTCCATGTCCGCTAAGTGCCAAAAGCGGACATGTGGAAGGTCGTTGCGCGGACGATGTTGCCGTTAAATCGACAGCCTTCCGCTTTCGAAGCTTATTTTAGCTAGATCCGGAACAAACGCTCCGCATTTCTCCCAGCAATCCGCGCCGCTTCTCCGGCCGGCCGCGATCGGACGCGAGCGAGGCAGCCTGCCATGTCGCCGATATTGTGCGGATAATCCGATCCATAAAGCACCCGATCAGCAGAGCCCGCGGTGGCGATGCAGAGGTTAAGCGCACCATCGTCGTAAACTACGGTGTCGTACCAGATGCGCTGCAGATAATTGCTAGGCTTGTCCTTGATGACGGCGCTGCAAGCCGGGATCATCTCGTGACAGCGGTCAAGCCGGCCTGCGAGATAAGGTAACGTTGCGCCACCATGCGCGGCGATCAGCTTGACGTTTGGGTAAGTGTCGATGAAGCCGGCTAAGATCATGCGCGCGAAAGCGAGGGTCGTGTCAATCATGAACCCGATTGGCGGCACTAAGCCAAACTCATCCATGTGCATGGCAGAAAGCCCTGGCGGCGCAGTCGGATGCACGAGAACTGGCAGGCCCAGCCGGTCAATCTCCCGCCAGATCGACGCGAAGCAAAGATCGGTCAGGTCCGTGCCAGCGATGTTGGCAAGCACCATGACACCGACCGCACCGTTGTTCACCGCTCGCGCAAGTTCCTGTTTGGCATCGTCGACGTATTGCCACGGCATCGACGCGAACCAGCGGATGCGGTCCGGTTTGGCGCGTTGCTGCTCGGCCATGGAATCGTTGACTTGCTGCGCGGCAGCCAGGCTCGTTGCGCGATCGCCCCAGAACACATTCGGGCACGTTAGCGAGACAATAGCGACGTCGACCCCTGCTGCGTCCATCGCTTTGATACGCAAATCATAATCCCACATACCGGGCATCAACGTCATGAATGCTACGTTGTCGAGGAATATCGAATCTTGGCCAGCTTTGGTCTTCTTTACCTCGTAGCGGTCGCCGCCATTCCGGCGTAACATGTCAATCCATTCGAGGGTGAGCATGTGGGTATGAACGTCGATAACGGTCATAATCTCTCCGGCCGTTCGGTAAAAGCGTTCCAGTTCTACTCGACCGATGCGCCCGATTTCTTCACCACATCGCCCCAGCGCACGATCTCGGTCTTAACGTAGCGTGCAAGTTCATCGGGCGGCGGACTGTCGATCGGGATCATGCCGAGTTCGCTAATCTGCTGCTTGATTTCTGGTAACGCCAAAACGACCTTCATCTCCTTGTAGAGCGTATCGACTATTTGCTTCGGCGTGTTCGCGGGCGCGACTAGCATCTGCCAGGCGACCGCCTCGAAACCGGGAACGCCAACCTCAGCAATAGGCGCCACATCAGGTAGCGATGCGACGCGAACCGCCGATGATACGCCGAGTGCACGCACCTTGCCTTCTTTAATCATTGGCTGCGCTGGCGCGAGATCGACGAACATCAGCGGTATGTGCCCTGCGATCACGTCGGTGAGCGCTGGGACGCTGCCTTTGTAGGGGACATGGATCATCTCAATTCCAGTCATGCTTTTGAATAATTCCGAATAGAGATGATGGGGCGACCCCGGCCCGCTGGTCCCATAGGACAGCGATCCAGGCTTCTCCTTCGCGAGCTTGATGAGGTCGCT
>JBARNC010000577.1:0-5867 GCA_049802775.1 Pseudolabrys sp.
GTGCGAGGCACGGTATTGGGCGCGCGCCGCGAGCTCGTCCGCGGAGGGTTCGTTGGCGCCGGACAGCAGCAAGCACATTTCCTTGAAGCTGGCGTCGACGAGGTGTTTGGGGTCGCGGATCCGTCCCTTACTAGCGAGTCGGCGCCCGCCCGCAAGAACGGCCCGCCGCATGATCCCAGAGGCCCAGATGTCGCTGAACACCCCGCGCTCGTCACGGATCCGGTAGGTCAGTCGGGCCTCGCCGAGCAACTCATCAAACTCGGCCCGATGGCTCTCGGGCACGCGGTTGCGGACGCCAGCGATCCGCTCTTCGATGTCCGACGATGCACGACCCCTCCCCGCCACAGCGACGCGAATGGCCCGGAGCAGCACGTCGGGCAACTCGAGCGCGCAGGGCTCCGAGATGTCGAAACCATCGAGAAGCCGATACCCGATAAGATCGAGGTACGCAGACACGGCTGCACCTGCTTCACCCTCAAGCGAGCGCAATGCGTCAAGCACGCGACCGGGTTCGTCCTTAGACGCAAGGAGCTCCCGAGCTCGAAGATCCTGCCCCATCGCGGCGACCAGCCGGTCGAGCTCGGCTGATGCTCCTGCGGACACAGGGGCCGTGCCACGTAGAAGGTCGAGCAGATCAGCCGGCGAGAGGCCTGTCCAGTCCCCAACGTGCGCGAGGAAGTCTCCCGTCGGAACAAGCGCCGCGGCCGTGAAGCGCATGTGCTGGGAAATCATCTCCGCATGGTGGTTGCGACAACGCGTCAGTTGTGTGACCAGGTCCTTGTCGGGCAACTCGTCGGGATTGACCGACTGCAGCTCGCGGTGAGCCTTGATCGAGGCCGGCTTGATCGTCTCATCCCAGTCACGGAGTTGCTCGCGCCAGAGCTTCCGGCGGAACACTTCTTCCGCACGCTTGTGGCGCTGAGGGATGTCGCCTTCCGCCGCCGGCCGCACTGTCTTGTACGAAAAGCCGTTGACGTACTGGCACTCGAGCGTGTCGAGCAGAATCCCGTAGAAGCGCATGAAATCCTGAACGCCGCGCCTAAATGCCTCCGGATGGACCTCTGTCCAGTAGCGCGTCATCGGTCGCGGAAAGTGGACCGGGTCGAGCTCCCACGAGCCGGGGCCGGGGGGCTCGAAATGAAGCTCGGTGACTTTCGCCGTGCTGTCCATTGGAGCTCCTTTAGCAGTGAGATTCACTTCGCTTTCTTCGAAATGGTCTAGTTTTATGCCTTCGTGATTGAAGTTTTTTCTTGAACAATACCACACCGTCGCCACCGCAACTCAAAAAAGAGAATAAGTCAGTTGGGAAGAATGCGCATTCGCCGAATTCCTGTTGGGGAACGCAAAGAGAGAATTAGGCGCCCCGAATAAATTGGCGGCTCAGATTTCGATATTCACGGCGTTACGCAAATCCGAGACTCCGCCGCTGTTCGTTCCAATCAGGCGGCAATCGCATGTTATTCAGAAGCTTGCGTGCCGTTAGGTCGGGCGACTGTTTCCCGCTGAGGATTGCGCTGACGATATCTGGAGCCAACAGCGTGAGACGGAACAGTCGTGTCGCATAGGACGGGACTATACCCTCCGATTTGGCGATTTCTTCAAGGGTGAGGGTCTTGTCCGCAAGCATTCGATCCCGGACCACATGGGCGCGGACGAGAGCGCGTACCACGCTAAGATTAGGAGCTTCGGGATGGGATCCATCATCAACAATTATCTTCATCTCATTACCAACGCGCTTGAGACGCATAGGAATCGTTAGTATCACGAAATGACCATCAGAATTGGATTGTGCTGTTGCAGGCGGTTCCGCGTCATCATCCATTCGACCAAGCCATCGAGGAAGGTTGATGGAATTCAGAGAAATATCGATCCGGTCCACGTAAACCTGAATGCGTGTCACGATTGACAGTATAAATTTGCGAATATCATCGGCCTTAAGCTCAGACCATGTCGCCACGCATTGCTCGAGGCCATCGATCAAGCGTTTCTGGGTTGTGGCATCGGACGTGTGATTCTGGATGATATCGAGCATTGCTGCTCGATCGCCCAGCCAGTTATGAACGCGGCCAATGACAAGAGCTTCCAGACTAGCGGCCAGGATACGCTGGCCCGAGTGCTTAACCGTCCCGGCGAGCAGCGACCGCGAAATATAATAGCGATAGCGAGTGTTATTCTTTGTCGCATGGGTCGGAGACATCCGCTCGCCACGTGCATCGAATAGCATGCCGGTCAGTAGGCTAACTTGCTTTTCGGCCGTCCCAAGCATGCGATCGGCCCGGTTTTCTGTGAGGATCGACAGGCACAGTTGGACGACCGATTGAGCCAACTCAGTCGCATCTAGTCGGTAGCACGATTGCACCCCTTTAACAGCCTAATTGCGGATGGGAGTCCGAGCGAAAAAATGAATGGGACTTCGATCGATAACGCGATCGAGTCCAAAAAACCGGGGCGGGTATGGCGCGCGCGCTGTGCGCGCCAACTGCACGCGTTCGCGACGAGGTGCTTGAATGATGTGGCTGTTTGCTGCACTGCATGAGTCCGCATTTGGCCCATAGCGGACGTCAAAGTCAGTTCTCTCACCTGCGGTTATCTTCGATGTCCGCTATTGCGCGGCGGTATCGCTTTTCTTTTCGACGTCGAGGGCAGGGAACGGCGCGGGGACGCGCCGCGCGTACCATGTTTTGCGATCCACACCCGCCAAACGACGCCGAAGATGATGGCGATCAGGATGAGGACCCAGAGCACCATGTGGAATGCTCCATATCCACCATAACCCCAACTACCGATCACTTCGGAAAAGGCTGAGCACTAGCCGGGACCGCTAAAGCGGCGACGATGGTCGCGATGGCGATCGCAGTGACGAGATAACATCGCTTGCGCACTGCCGTGCTCCTTGGTCGGCGTCCCACAACGAACACACACCTCTCACTTATATAAGCTTCTGGCAGAAAGCAGACATCAAGATTTAAGATCGTCATTTCCGCTTTTGGCACTTAGCAGGAAACGAGGCCATCACTCTCGGTCTTCGTCAGGACGCCAGACAAGCCGCACTTGACGAACAGTGTTTCTATGCGGTGGGAATAGTTCCCTGTCGCACAAGACGCACTTAGAAGGCGGCTGATCCTTCAAGCGGCCTTCGTTTTCGATTACCTCGTAGATCGCGCCGCAGATGCACGTAACTCAGAGGTGAGCCATCGGCCTGAATATGCGCCTGTTCGGCGTGCGCCGCTAGCGGCGGCCTTGTGTGCAGCCATGCTGATCGCCGCGCGGGAATGTCCGCTTTCGGGGGTAAAGCGGACATTGCTTGGAGTAGTGCCATGTCCGCTTCTGACTCAAAGCGGACATCCTGCTGACAGATGTCGGCTTCTTTGGCACACATGTTCCTTTAGATGCTATTCACCCGTTGCTGGTCGCGTCCTCTCAAATGCGGATTACCGCGCGTAATGGTCCTAAGCTCGGAACATTACAGCGCGGAACAGCGCATTTCCGCAACTGGAGCACTTGTGACCGTCGGGTGATGTTTTGGCGTCAGCGCGACGGCGATCTTCGGTCAAAATCCCGAATAGCATTTAACGACGGCGCAGTGAAGCGACTCTGCCATTTGGGCGCACCGATGAACCTCGCGGTTCCCTCCCATTCTCTCCAAACTATTTCATACGAATTGATGTGTCAGTTCCAACATCGATCGGGAGGAACTGAGGGGAGAGGTTCGCGTTCACCGTGCACCGGGGCAAATCAATGAGGAGATTAGAAAATGAGAACACTTGGAATCGGAATTGCGGCCGCCATCACATTGGCTGGAGCAGTGGCTCCCGCAAACGCGCAGGGCTTGTGGATCGGTGCCCCGGTTTTTGGAGTCGGCGTCGGGGTCGGCCCGACACCCTATTACGGCGGTTACCGGGGCGGCCCATATTGGGGCGCCGACTATGGCTACTATGGCTACGAGCCGAGCTATGCGTACCAGAGCTACGGATATGAGCCGGAGTATGACTACGATTCGTACGCTTACGTGCCGGACGATGGCTACGTTGCCTACTCGTACGGACCCCGCCTGCGCACCTATGCTTACGAGTCAGTAGACAGCTACGGCTATGTTCCACGGGTTCGCTATTCGCGCAACTACTCTTACTCCCCGAGAGTTCGCGCGACCCGTAGTTATTCCTACGCAGACACTCGGGGCGTCATAAAAGTAGATCGCGGGCACCGGAGCACAATGGTTCATAATACGCGCTTGCAGGATCGCGCAGCAATGCGGAATGGTTTCGCGATTGGTGCTGAAAGAGAAAGCGCTGGCTCAAAGCGAATTAGACCCGAAGCATCAAAGGCGCTGGCACGAGGTCCTGCACACGACTTGCAACAGTCAAAGAGCACAGAACCCGGAAAGACGGGCAAAGGTCGCGTTCGAACTCAGACCTACTGAGGCTGACGTGCGCCAGCTTCTATGCCCCACGCTAAAAGAGCCGCAGCGATTAGTGCTGCGGCTCTTTAGCAGCGGATGGTCGGTGAGGCTCATTTTCTCCGCGCGGTATGACGAAAAGGACCGATGCCGAAACCCGCGCGTTGCCTAGTGACCCGCTAATGTATACCGAAGTTTGGCAAGACCGGCGTTAGCGACGGAGCGTTGCTGTACGCTCACGCGCACGCCGATGCGAATGCGCCGATAGCACATGCCTGACTTTAGAACGTTGCGCGATTTGCAGCGCGGGCTTGTGTGATTGCGCCACGCAGAAGCTGTCGACGGCGTCCACCACCGCCGCGCTGATCAGTTGCTGCCGCTTGGACGAGGTCATCATCAATTCCTCGTCGCGGTTCGCGATCGAGCCCGCTTCAAGTAGTACAGCGGGCATTTGCGTCTTCTTCAGCACAAACAGGGTGTCGTAGCGGTAGACGCCAGCATCGGCGTCCAGGAGCGTGCGCTTCCACCGGCCCATGTAGCTCTCGGTGTAATGCGGTGTGTATTGCAAGTCCCGGGCCTTCATCTGCTGGCCCAACATGCTGCCGAACAGAAGGCTGTCCTTGGGATCGAGATTGTCGTCGGAAACGAAGATCGAATGGCCCTTGAATCGGTCGCTGAATGTTTCCGGCTTGCCGTTGTAATCCCATTTTTCCAGAAAACGATCGGGCACCGAATCGTGGTGGATGGACAGCAGCAGATTTGCCGATAGCTTGTTGGCGCGCGCCACGCGCGCGTACATGCTCTGGCGCCCCGGGCCGTCGGTCACCATGAGGACCGTCTTGGCAAAGCCGGCTTCGAGGAGAGCCTGATCGATCTGCTTGGCAAGCCGAAGATTGAAATCAAATTCGTCGGCCCCGCGCGCGCTTTTGGCGCCGGGCGATTTCGCGGTGTGGCCGACGTCGAGAACGACACGAAAGTCCGGACGGACGCAGTTCGCCGCGCCTGATTTCACGGGGCTGCCGGGCGGCTCGGCGCGGACAATGCTGCCCGAAAGCATGGACAAGACCGCCGCGAGCGATACTGCAATGGTGCGCCAATAGGGAATCATGAGACATTCTTTGACATTCCCCACTAATAAACAATTACATCTGTGGCAGCTTTAAGCCACGCACGTTCACCGGAATCAGGATTATTTTACCTGTATCAAATGTTTGACGCTGTCCGCTATTGGCACTTAGCGGACATTCCGACTGAGCCTCTCAATGTCCGCTTTCGGGGGTAAAGCCGACATTAAGAACTGCGCCGCCGATTGCGCGTTGAAAAAAACCTCGTGAGCACAGAGTGGATGGGAGTCGCGACTATCGAAAATTAGTGGGACTTCGATCGTTAGCGGCATGATGATAAAGGCGAAGTAGGGGAACGAGCTTGCCTGGCCAACGTCGCCAACAACTTTGCCTAACCGTGGTTCTGC
>JBARNC010000578.1:0-4542 GCA_049802775.1 Pseudolabrys sp.
GCTTGAGGCCGTTACCACGGACCTCGTTTCACCATCAGCCTGAAGCGCAGCACCAAAATCTTCAGCTATCCACAAAAAACGCCGGCCGATTACCCCATCTTTGGGTCAAAAGCGGACATTTGCAGTGCAAAAAGGCATGTCCGCTTTACCCCCAAGAGCAGACATTCGTCAGCGATTGGCGCAGAGGAAAGCCTATTCTTTGATTAACAAAAGCCCGTCTGCGGACCCAAAAAAACTCTACTTGTCACTCCCATAGCGGCCTTCTCTCCAACAAAATGGAAGGATGTCGCTATCGTGAAGCAAGTACGTGTCATCCTTGTTGCCGCATCTTGTTTTTCAATCGTTTTCATTAGTGCCTTGTCCATCGCCAAAGCCCAATCTGGAATTGCCTCAGTTTACTCAGGGAGCCGAACTGCAAATGGTGAGAGAGTTGATGCGAACGGTATGACCGCTGCTCACAAAACTCTTCCTTTTGGAACGCTGGTACGTGTAACCCATCAGCGCAGTGGTCGCTCGGTGGTCGTCCGAATTAACGACCGCGGACCATTCGTGCGTGGTCGGGTCATCGATATATCGCCAGCCGCAGCCCGTGCGTTGGGCTTCTCAGGTCTGGCACCCGTGACGCTTGACGTCGTCGGTCGCCACAGTTGAACGACTGGTGTGGCTTTGATGTCCGCTTTCCGCCCGAAAGCGGACATTAACCGACACATCTGCGCCTGTATTTCACCCACTGATTTTATGAGTACACGCCCTTTGGTGGATCGTTCGCTGCCATTAGTGAACCAAAGAAAATTCCCTCGATCCCTCTCACATCTCTCACATCAGGTGCAGGCCGAACACCTGGGGGTCGTTTCATCAAGGACGAAGGCGGCACAATGGCGAGATAGCTCAACCTTGCGTGGATTGAGGCTCTACCTTGGAAGGGTCTTTTTACGGGAGTGAGCGAGAGCGAGCACAGCGCAATCCTTCGAGAGAGAAACCCCTGCACGTACCCCTAGCGTACCGAGATAAGCGATGGGTGAGGTTAAGTAATGTATTGATAAGGTGAATTTAAAACCAAGCCTATGATGATTTGTGACGCCCCAACAAAGCCTGCGCACGCGCGAGGTGCGGGCGGTCATACATTTTGCCGTCGATGCCAACCGTGCCGGCGCCCGGCTGCGCCGCAAAGGCTGCGACCACTGCCTTCGCTCTCTCGATCTGGGCCGCCGAGGGGGTGAATATTTCATTGATCACCGGCACTTGCGCTGGATGGATCGCGAGACGGCCGGTGAAGCCATCGCGGCGGGCAGCTTCGGTATCGCGACGCAACCCCTCTGAATTGCGGAAATCCACGTAAACAGTCTCGATCGCCGGCAGTTTTGCCGCGGCAGCCGCATAGAGGCAGATCGACCGCGCGAGACGGTAGGGCTCGGTCAACTCGCCTTGGGTGTTGCGATTGGCCTCCGCGCCCAATTCAGCCGACAGGTCTTCCGGGCCCCAGGTCAGCCCGATAAGCCGCACGCTCCCACCGCGGAATGTACCGGCGGCAAACAGGCCGGCGGCGGATTCTACTCCTTGCGCCAGTATTTTGATTTGCCCTTCCGGCACGCCGGCAATGGCCTCTCGCGCAGTGAGCTTGGCATCGAGATGCACGACACTGGCGCCGCCTTCCGCTTTCGGAAACACAATGGCGTCGGGCCTGCCCGGGACAATCGCATCGAGGTCGGCGTCGGTCATGCCGGTATCGAGCCCGTTAATGCGCACGAGCAGGCGCGGGCGCTGTTTGGCTGCCCCGGCACGCTTGAGAAAATCCAGCGCGGTCACGCGCGCGGTGTCCTTACGCTCCGGCACAATCGAGTCCTCCAGATCGACGATCACGGCATCGGCACCGCTAGCCACGGCCTTGTCGAGCTTCGATCCGCCGTCGGCGGGAACGAACAGGAGAGAGCGCATAGAGGCCGTCCTTATCGGCTGGGTGTGGTTGTTACGGTCGGGGCATCTGAACGTAGCGCGTTAAAAAATCCAAGGCCCGGCAATGACTGCCGAACCTTCTTACTTTGGGCGCATCCGCATGAAGGCCTGCCGGTGACACTCGGCGACCAGCGTGCCGTCTTGTTTGAAGGCTTTGTGATGGAATTCCACGATGCCGGCGCCCGGGCGCGATTTCGATTCGCGTTTGCTCACGACCTGCGTCGTGCAATGCACGGTGTCACCTTCGAATAACGGATTTGGGAATTTCACATCGGTCATGCCGAGATTGGCAATCGTGGTGCCAACCGTCATGTCGGAGACCTGGATGCCGATCATAAGACCGAGGGTGAACAACGAGTTCATCAACGGCTGTCCCCAATCGGTCTCGGTCTCGCAGAAGTGGCGGTCGATGTGGAGCGGTTGCGGGTTGAGCGTCATGTTGGAGAACAACATGTTGTCCATCTGCGTTACCGTACGCGTGTAACGGTGTTGGTAGGTCTTACCGACCTCGAAGTCCTCGAAATAAAGGCCGCCGCGCTTGTGACGCTGGATCGTTTCCGCCATCGATTCCTCCGAAAATCGTTCCAAAAGAGGGGCTTGCGAACCCCTGCTTACGGTTCGTTTACCATAATTCCCCCTGCTCGAAAGGTCCGCGAGAGCTGTTGCGTCGCGTCAATCATCCATAAGCCGAGACCTTTGCAGGGCGCAACACGATGGCCGTCAACGCGGCTACTGCTAGCGCGGCCCTGATGTCTTCGATTTGTTCACCGACACCTGGCCCAGCGAGCGCAAGCTTTTCGCTGACAAAGCTTGATTTAGCGGCCCGAGTACGGCTCGCATACTTAACAGCCCATCAATTTCTATGGTGAACGCTTTGTTAACGCCACTCGTCTAGGTTTGACCCTGCCGTCAGGTCAGGTGGGTGGCGGTTCATGGCATCGGTCGTGTCATGATCGTTCGTCAGTTTTTACAGTGGGTACGCCAGGCGCCGCCCGGGGAGCGGGCGGAGGCCACATCCGAGGCATCTATTCCTTCAGCAGTGCTGCCATGATCCGCTCCCGCGTCAGCGGCAAATCGCGAATACGAGCGCCGAGGGCATGAGACACGGCGTTTCCGATCGCTGCCGCGGTCGGTCCGGCCGTGACCTCGCCGACGCCGAGCGGTACCTCGTCCTTCGCGTTGAGCAGTGCAATCTCGATCTCCGGCACTTCGCTGAATTTCAGCACCGGGTAGGTCTCCCAGTCGAACGAGGCAACGCCGTTATCGAAACGGACTTGTTCCTTGATGACCCAACTGGCCGACTGGATGATGCCCCCTTCGAGCTGGTTGATGGCGCCGTCGGGATTAATCACCAGGCCCGCATCGGTCGCGCACCACACGTGATGCAGACGAATTTCCTCGTCGACCGACAGCTCGACCACCACTGCGGAATACGCGGCGCGGTTCTTGTAGCGGGCGAAAGCAATGCCACGACCGGTTCCCGCGCCGCCCGGCGCACCGCCTTTCCATCTGGCCATAGCGGCGACCTTCTCGATCACCGCGCGGGCGCGTGGATCGGCCGTAATCGACAGCCGATATTCGACCGGGTCCTTGCCGGCGCGCTCGGCCAGCTCGTCGATACAGCATTCGAGCGCGAATACGTTTGGCATGGCGCCGAGCCCGCGTAACGCCGAGGTACGCACCGGGGTTTCGGTCACCAGGTGATGCAAGATGCGTTTGGCGGGAATGTCGTAAAGCGGCTCCGCATTACGGGTGGCGCCGCCACCATTCGCTTCCGGCACGTCATTCGGTGGCGGCTCCGGCGGCGGATTGGGCAATGCGAGAGCGCCGAGCAGATTTCCGCCTGCGCCGGGGCGCAAATTGTGTGTCGGGCTCCAGATTTCCTGCGTCCAGTCGGCGGGTTTGCCGGCTTCGTCGAGCAGTGCACGAACTTTAACGATCATCGCCGGCGTTTTGGGCTCGTAAATGAATTCTTCCTCGCGCCGCCACCGCACGCGGATCGGCTGTCCCGGTTTCTGCATGGCGATGATCGCGGCGTCAGCGGCGGCGTCGTCTGCGCCGTTGTGTCCGTAGCAGCCCGAGCCCTGCACGTGATGAACGATGATAGAGGTCGGCTCAAGCTTGAGCGTCTTCGCCAATGCTGCCCGCAGCGGATAGACGCCCTGACAATGGGTCCATACCGTCAGCTTGGCGTCCGTATAGAGTGCAAGCCCGCAGGAGGGCGAGATCGAGGCGTGCGCGAGATAGCCGCGTGTGTATGTCGCTTCGAATCGCTCTCTACCGTGTGGATTGCCAGCGTCAGGCGCGCCGAATACTCGCTCTACCACCGGCCTTTGCAACAACCAGCTGGCCTCCTGCTGGGTCGAGGTTGGGGCCACGACGTTCTGCCATTTCACATGATTCACCGCGGCAACACCGCCTGCTTCGACCGCCGTCTCGTCGTCACCGAGAATCGCGAGGAAATTGCCGTTGCGGATGAATTCGATCGGCCCCTTAGCGGCGCGCCGGATGGCATTTTCATCGACTGAGCCAATGGTTGCGCCGCGGTTCGGCTGGCGGACCACACGGGCGTGAACCATGCCGCTGATC